>NZ_JBFAIG010000007.1:0-341728 GCF_040654575.1 Streptomyces sp. NPDC050674 | reverse complement strand
ACACGACGAGGCCGCACCGGAAACGTTCCGGTGCGGCCTCGTCGTGTGACGGCCTCAGGACTCGTCGCGCACGTCGTCCGGGCTGAGCCCGGCTTCCTCCAGTGCCTCCCGCATGGTGCGGCCGGTGGCACCGTCGCCCTGCCCGCCGGTGGTCGGGGCGCCGGGCGTCTCGACGACCTCGTCGGTGGACGTCGTCTTCGGGCGGTTCTCCTCGGGTACGGTCACGACTTCTCCGGGATCGTTCGTGCGGTGGCTCGGGATCGTTCGTGCGGTGGGCTCAGGCCGGGTGGTCCGGCTGCTGCTCGGGAGGCGTACCGCCGCCTTCCCCGCCGCCCTTGTCACCGCGGTCCGTGCCATGCGCGTGGCCGCCGCTTCCGGGGCCCGGCTGTGCCGCCTTGCGGGCCTGGCTGTCCTGCGGGGTGCCCGCTCCCTTGTCACTGCGCCGCAGTTCCGGCTGTTGCGGATTCGACATCGGCTCTCCTCCTTGCTCGACCTGCGCGCCGAAACGCTTGTCGCGTAGACGGGTGACTCGCGGGTCGCACCCCAAACGTTCAACGGAGACATTCACCCCGCCCGTCCCGGCGGCACCGGCGGCATCGCGCTGCGGCCGCTGTTCACTGTTCACCGGGCGAGCGTTCGGATGATCATTCCGCTGCGCGGTCGCGTGGGGACGCGGTCCAGGGGGATGGTCGGGTCCTGCGGCGGAACCTCGTAGGGCAGGTCGGCCAGGCGACGGGAGAGCGTCTCCAGGACGCCCACGGCCAGGGCCTCGCCCGGGCAGCGGTGTCCGGTGCGTGGGTCCGCGCCGCCTTGCGGGATCAGCTCGTCCCGGCCGGGCGGATGGTCGAGGAACCTCTCGGGGCGGAAGGAGTACGGGTCCTTCCAGAGGCGTTCGTCGTGGTTCTGCCCGTGGACGTCCAGCAGGACGAGCCCGCCGGCCGGGACGTGACGGCCCTGCCAGGTCAGGTCGGTGACGGCCCGCCCGCCCAGGAAGGGGGCGAAGGGGTAGAAGCGACGGACCTCGTGGGCGAACGCCGTGGCGAACCCGGCCTCGCCCGCCCGGAGCCGCTCCCCGTGTTCGGGCCAGCGGTGCAGGGCGTGTGCCGCGAAGGTCACGAACCAGGTCAGGGCCGTGGTGGGGCGGATGACGTTGAGCAGCTCCACCGCCGCGATCCGGGGCGTCAGCTCGGCACCGTCCGCGTCACGGTGGCGGCAGACCCGGTCCAGCACGGAACCGGCCGGGGCCCGGACCGTCCCGGACCTCACGTCGCCGACGAGATCGGCGAACCGCTGTTCCTGACGGGCCCGCGCTCGCCTGGCCCGCCAGTGCCGGGCGCCCGCCGTGGCGAATCCGTCCACCATGGCCAGCAGGTCGCGCGCCAGCCGCTCCTCCTCGTCCTCGGCGAGGGAGACGCCCGCCCAGCGGCAGACACCGCGGGTGATCACCCGGCCGACGGCGTTGAAGAGCACCACGCTCGGCTGCTGCCGCCAGCGCGGTACGGCCTCGTCCCAGGCGGTGGCGATGTGCTCGGCCGAGCCCGTCACGGCGTCCGTCTCCAGCAGGGGCAGGAAGAACGACTTGCGCTGCCGGTGGGCTTCGCCGTCGAGGGTGTGGACCGCGCCGTGACCGAAGAGGGTGCTCAGGACCGGGCCGGGCAGTGCGCCGTGACGGCGGACGTGACTCTCGTCGTAGAAGAACCGGACCGCCTCGGGGCCCCGCACGGCCAGGGCCGGGCGCCCGAGGACGCGAAAACTGAGCGCGGTGTCGTCCTCGGCGCGCATCAGGTCGGGCAGCCAGGCGTAGCCCTCCGTCAGGAGCGCCAGGGACTCGGGTACCAGTCGGTGGGGACTCATGCGCCTGGAGTGCCCCTGACGGCTTTCCCGACACCGGCACGGTGCGGCGGCCGACGGTCGTCACGCCGTCGATTCCGCCGCCCGGGCCCCCTCACCCGGCTCTTGCGGTCGCCCTCGCCTCTGCCCTGCGGGTGTGGATGTCAGAGGTCGCTCGGCAGGCCCAGGCCGGTGAGGGCGCCGACCGGGTCCAGGTCGGGGGTGCCCCGGGGCCACCAGTCGTCGTGGCCCGGCTCGGACTCGTAGGCGTACCAGAGGCCGTCGCGGCCCAGGCGGAGCTGCACGTGGCCCCGGGGGTGGGTGAGGTGGTTGCGCCAGGGCCGGAAGGCGGGCAGGTCGGCGGCGAGGAGCAGGGGCCGGGCCCTGTCGAACCGGCCGGCGGGCGGGTCCCACGGCTCCTCCAGCACGGCGAGGCCCTCCAACCCGCCCTGACGCCAGGCGGCGACCGCCCGGGCCAGCTCGGACGGGGTGCGGCCCGCCGCTTCGGCGAGGGACGCGTACAGCGCCCGGGTGCCCGCGGTGAGCCCCGCCCCCGGGCGGGCCGCGGCCAGCCGGACCGCGTCCTGCCAGAAGGTCAGCTGTCCGACCGGGTCGCGGCCGGTGCTGAGCAGGGCGTGGGCACGGGCGGCGGCGTCCGTGGCCAGCTGGTCCAGGGCGAAGGGGTCCGGGCCGCCGGGGGCCGCCGGATAGGCCGGGGGCTGCTCGGGATGCGCGGGCGCAGGCAGTGGTGCGGGCAGGGGCGGGTGGGCGCGCGACGCGAGCACGTCGGCGGCCCGCACACCGGGCAGGGGCGCCGGGCCCCTGTCCTGCGCGGCCCGGGCGGCGCGGGTGGCGCTCAGCCGGGACAGCGCGTCGAGCAGTTCCCGCTCGCCCCGGCCTCGCAGCAGGAGCAGCACGAAGGGATCGGCGTCGAGCAGCCGGGCGGTCTGGTAACACAGGGCCGCCGCGTGCTTGCAGGGGTGGCCGCGGTCGGGGCAGCTGCACCGGGGCTCCAGATCGCCCGCCCCCGGCAGCAGCGGCACGCCGCAGTCCGCGAGCGACTGGGGCATCTCCTTGTCGAGCAGCGCCGCGATGTGCCCGGGGCGGTCGGCGGCGGCGTCCAGGAAGCGGTCCCAGTCGGTGTCGTCGAGCGTGCGCAGACGGACCTGGACGCGGTAGGGGCGGGGCCGGCTGCCCTGGACGTAGGCCAGCACCAGGCCGGGTGTCACCGTGATGGCGTCGACGTGTCCCTGCCCGGCGTACCCCCTCCCGCGCTCCAGCCGCTTCACGTCCAGCGCGCCCTGCTCCAGGGCACTCACCCAGGCGTTTCCCCACCAGCTCTCGGCGAAGCGGTCGCCGTCGCGGGGCGGGAAGGGCGGGAAGGTGCGGCGGAGTTCGCTGTCACGGGTCGGGGCGGCCATGGAGCGGGGGGACCGAGGGGGGCGATGGCTTCGGGCGGCGGCGGCCGGGAACGGGGCGTGGGCCGGGTCCAGGTCCGGGGCTGCCGGGTCACCGGGGTGCGGGCCGGGTTCCGGTGCCCGGGGGGCCGGGCGGCTGGACCCGGCCGGAGCGGAGTGGGGCTCGGGCGGAAGTTCTGCGTTCTCGGTGCCGGGTGCGCTGTCCGGCGTGTGCGCGCCGGGCGCGGCCGGGCCGTGCAGCAGGCCGGTCATGCGAGGCGACCGGCCCTCATCCTGCCCGGACGTCTGCTCGCCGTCGTCCGGAGTCGCGTCGGGCGGGCTCGGCATGCGGAACGCGTCGGACAGCAGCTGACGTACGTCACGCGCGCCGCCGCCCGGGGCGTCCGCACTCGCCCGCCGCACAGCCGCCGTCCTTTCGTCCACGGCACTCTGCCGGGCCCGGCGCCTGCGGCGGGCGCCTTCCCTTTCGGTCTCCTCCCGGGCCCGTCGCGCGTCGTCCCGTGCCGCGCGCAGCGCCTCCCGTGCGACGTCCGCGGGGCGTTGCCCGGTACCCGGCCGGTACTCGGACCGTACGGGGGCGGCACCGGCCGGGGTGGGCCCTGCCGGGGCGGCCGGCTGCGGGTCACCGGGGGTCTCCGGCTCCGGCGACGGGACGGCCGGGGTGTCGTCCGGCGGGCTTACGGTGCGGGGGGCGGCGGCGGACTCCGGCGCAACGGCGCTACGGGGTACGGCAGCGACCCCTGGCGCGTTGACCGCCCCGGGCTGGGAGCCGTCCTCCGACGCACCGGCACTGCGGGACACACCAGCCGATCCCGACGCACCGGCACTGCGGAGCACACCCGCAGACCCCGACTCACTGACCCTGCCGGGCTCGGAGCCGCCCTCCGACCCACCAGCACTGCGGGACACACCAGGAGATCCCGACGCACCGGCACAGCGGAGCACACCCGCAGACCCCGGCTCACTGACCTTGCGAGGCTCGGAGTCGCCCTCCGGCGCAGCGGTCTCCTCAGGGGTGCCCGAGGAGACCGGCGCGTAGGCGGCCTCGGCGGTATCGGAGCCGTACGGCGCACCGGGCACCTCACGCCCACCCCGAATCCCCTGGTCCTCGGCCTCCTCAGTCTCAAGCTCGTCGACCGGCTCGGCGGCATCGGCCGCCCTATGCCGGACCTCCCCCGCGTCGGCGTCCTGCCGGTCGGCACCGTCTGCCGCGTCTGCCGCCTCGTCCGCCGGGTCGGTCAGCCCCCTCTGGTCGGACACCGCTCTGCGCAGCGCCTCGCGTGCCACGTCCGCCGGCCTGGGCGCCTCCTGGCCGGCGTCTCGGGCGGCTCCGGCAGCCGGGGACGGGTCCGGGAGGGCCGGGTCCTGGGCCGCCCGTTCCCTGGCCTCCCGCAGCGCGCGGCGGGCCTCGTCGGCCGGGCGGGATGTCATGCGGGCCTCCGCAGGGAGACCAGGTCGGACAGCTCGCGGTCCGTCAGTTCGGTGAGGGAGGATTCGCCGGAGCCGAGGACGGCGTCGGCGAGGGCCCGCTTGGACTGGAGCATCTCGGCGATGCGGTCCTCGACCGTGCCCTCGGCGATGAGGCGGTGCACCTGCACCGGCTGGGTCTGGCCGATGCGGTAGGCGCGGTCGGTGGCCTGTTCCTCGACGGCCGGGTTCCACCAGCGGTCGACGTGCACGACGTGGCCCGCGCGGGTGAGGTTCAGGCCGGTGCCCGCGGCCTTGAGCGACAGCACCAGGACCGGCGTCGAACCGGCCTGGAAGCGGTCGACCATGCGCTCCCGCTCGGGAACCGGAGTGCCGCCGTGCAGGAGGTCGACCGGGACCGCGCGGCCGGCCAGGTGCGAGGTGATCAGGCGGGCCATCCCGACGTACTGGGTGAACACCAGGGCGGACCCGTCCTCCGCCAGCACCGTGTCCAGCAGCTCGTCCAGCAGGGCGAGTTTGCCGGAGCGGGCGGCGAGCCGGTCGCTCGCGGCCGGGGTGTGCTCCTCCTTGAGGAACAGCGCCGGGTGGTCGCAGATCTGCTTGAGCGAGGTGAGCAGCTTGAGCACCAGGCCCCGGCGCGGCATGCCCTCGGCCGTCTCGATGGCGAGCATCGACTCCCGGACCACCGCCTCGTACAGCGCGGCCTGTTCACGGGTGAGCGGGACGGGATGGTCGGTCTCCGTCTTGGGCGGCAGCTCCGGCACGATGCCCGGGTCGGACTTCTTGCGGCGCAGCAGGAACGGCCGGACCAGCCGGGCCAGGCGCTCCACCGCCTCTTCGTCCTCGCCGTTCTCCACGGCCCGCGCGTGCCGGGCGCGGAAGGACTTCAGCGGGCCGAGGAGGCCCGGGGTGGTCCAGTCGAGCAGGGCCCACAGCTCCGAGAGGTTGTTCTCGACGGGTGTGCCGGTGAGGGCGACGCGCGCGGGGGCCGGGATGGTGCGCAGCGCCTTGGCCGTGGCGGAGTAGGGGTTCTTGACGTGCTGGGCCTCGTCGGCGACGACCATGCCCCAGCCGCGCTCGGCCAGGGCGGGGGCCGCCGAGCGCATGGTGCCGTACGTGGTGAGGACGAAACCGCCGTCCAGGTCGTCGAGGCTGCGGTCCGGGCCGTGGAAGCGGCGGACCGGTGTGCCGGGGGCGAAGCGGGTGATCTCCCGCTGCCAGTTGCCCAGCAGGGAGGCCGGGCAGACGACCAGGGTCGGCTCGCGGCGGGAGCGCTTGAGGTGCAGGGCGATGAGGGTGACGGTCTTGCCGAGGCCCATGTCGTCGGCGAGGCAGCCGCCGAGGCCGAGGGAGGTCATCAGGTCGAGCCAGGCCAGGCCCCGGAGCTGGTAGTCGCGCAGGGTGGCCCGCAGGCCCGGGGGCGGCTCGGCGGGGCGGATCCCGGCGGTCAGGCGGTCGCGCAGGGCGGCCAGGGCTCCGGCCGGTACGGCCTCGACCGTCTCGCCGTCCACCTCGGCGGTGCCGGTGAGGGCGACGGACAGCGCGTCGACCGGGTCGAGCAGGCCCAGGTCCCGTTTGCGGGCCTTGCGGACGAGGGCCGGGTCGACCAGCACCCACTGGTCGCGCAGCCGGACCACCGGGCGGTGGGCCTCGGCCAGGGCGTCCATCTCGCTGTCGGTGAGCGGGTCGCCGCCGAGTGCGAGCTGCCAGCGGAACTGGAGGAGGTCCTCGCTCTCGAAGAAGCCGGTGCCGTCGGTCGCCGAGCCGGGGGCCGGACGCACCACCGCCGCGGCGGACAGGTCCTGGGCGAGGTCCCGGGGCCAGTGCACGGCGACCCCGGCGGCGGCGAGCCGGGTGGCCGCGACGCCGAGCAGGTCGCTCAGCTCGTCCTCGGACAGGGCCAGCACATCGGGCACGTCCTGGTCGGCGAGCCGGTCCAGCGGGGGCCAGACCCGGGCCGCCCGGCGGACGGCGAGGGCCGCGTCCACGCGGGCGCGGGGCCCGAACGTGTCGTCGGCCGCGCCCGCCCAGAGGGCCGCCGCGTCGGTCACGAGTGTGGGGTCGGCGAGGCTGTGCACCTGGACGATCGCGGCTCCGGCGCTGCGGGCGGCGTCGTCGGACGCGCCGTCGAACAGGTCGTAGGCCGACAGGTCGAGGCGGAGCGAGATCCGCACGCCGGCGTCCATTCCGGCGGCGACCTCGGCGGCCCAGTCGTGGGCGGTGGGCAGGTGCTGGGGCGGGCGGGCCGCGAAGGGCCGGCCGGAGGCGTGGGGCGCCGCCGGGGTGCGGGGCAGGGTGTCGGCGACCGCGTCCAGGAAGGCGCGCACCAGCGCTTCCGGTTCGGGCAGCCGGATCGGCCCCGGGCCGGGAAGCGGTACGGCGTGTCCCTCGGGGGGCAGGGCGGCGGCCACCGCGCGCAGGTGTGCGATGTCGTCCGGGTCGAGGGGGCCGGCGCGCCAGGCGTCGTGGCCCGTGGCGGTCAGGCCGGGCAGCAGCCGGCCGCGGGCGGTCAGCCGCAGGGCGTGCAGGGCGGCCGCGCCCCAGCAGGCCGTGGCCGGATGGGCCGCGGGGTCGTGCCGGGCGCGGACGAGGAGCGGCAGGGCGGCGTCCAGCGGGAGGATCAGGGCGGGGGTGGTGCGCCGCCGGACTCCGTGAGCGCCGTGCCGTCGGACGACGGTCAGCTCGGTGTCCTCGGCGGGCAGGGGCTCGCCCCGGGGGTCCCAGAAGGCGATACGCCCCTCGCGCGGCAGAGGCGCGGGCAGGAAGACGGCCGGCAGCCGGACCGGCACCGGCGCGGCCGGTGATTGCGGTGAGTCCGGAGCCCGGTCGATCGTCGGAGCCGTCTCTCGCATACGTCCTGCCACCTCCCGCCCTGCGTGTCGGATCAGTCGTCTCCGACTCTACGGGCGGGGTCCGACAATCGGCTCCGGCGGCGGCTCAGGGCACGGTCCGGGACACCACGTACACCCAGGGGTACGCCGGGTTGGAGAGGTCCACGACCACGTCGTGGGTGGGGGCCGGGTTCTTCTGCCGGTGGACGAAGCCGTACCAGGAGTCGGTCGTGGCGAACTTCCAGCCGGTGATCTTCCGGTCGCGGGCGCCAATGGTGACGTCGCCCCGCTTCAGGTCCGCACGCGTCACGCCCAGGCCGGTCAGGTAGGCGTCCAGGCCGGCCGCGTTGGTCTCGAACTGGGTGTAGAGGCGGCTGGTCTTCCAGTTGTTGGTCTCGTAGTACGCGACGTGCCAGGCCGGATGCGGGACGGGCACCTGGTAGATCCGGCGCTGGAGCTTGGAGGGCCAGCCCGCGGTCAGGCCGGTCGCCGAGTACTTGGCCTCCTTGTCCTTGCCGCTGTCACGGCTCTGGTTCGCGGAGATCACGAGGTAACCGGCCGGGACGCCGATGAGCAGCACGATGATCAGCAGGGTGAGGGCCCTGCGGCGGATCATGTGGCGACGGTCCTCGACCGGACGGTCCGGCCCGTCGGTCCAGGAGCCCTGGTGCGGCAGGGAGGCGGTCACAGCGTCTCCTGGCTGCTGCGCAACGACTGCGTGTACCGCTCGTAGCGCTCGTGGCGCTCCACGCGGCGGCGCTTGGCGCGGCGGAAGCGGCGCGCGACCAGCCGGGCGAGGTCGGCGGCGCCGACCATGCCGGCCTCGGGGCCGAGCTGGGCGCGGACGATGCGGGCCTCGGGGCGGTAGCCGCGGCCGGTGAGGTGCCGCTTGAAGGCGTCCCGGGCGGGGCCGATGAGCAGGTCGTCGGCGGCCGAGACACCGCCGCCGATCACGAAGCAGGAGGGGTCGAGGGCGGCGGCGAGATTGGCGATGCCGACGCCGAGCCACTGGCCGATGTCCTGGAGCAGCTCGATGCACATGGCGTCGCCGTCACGGGCCAGCTCGGTGATCATCGGGCCGGTGATGTCGCCGATGCTGCCCTTGACGTGCTCGATGATCCCGTACGCGACGGGCGAGTCTGCGGCGGCCAGCTCGCGGGCCTCGCGGACCAGGGCGTTGCCGGAGCTGTACTGCTCCCAGCAGCCGCGGTTGCCGCAGGGGCAGCGATGGCCGCCGGGCACGACCTGCATGTGGCCGAATTCGCCGGCGACGCCGTACTTGCCGCGCTTGACCTGGCCGTCCTCCAGGATCGCGCCGCCGATGCCGGTACCGAGGGTGATCATGACCAGGTGGTCCTCGCCACGCCCGGCGCCGAAGCGCCACTCGGCCCAGGCGGCGGTGTTGGCGTCGTTGTCCACGAGGACCGGGACGGAGAGCCGGCCCGAGAGGCGGTCGCGCAGCGGTTCGTTGCGCCAGGACAGGTGCGGGGCGAACAGCACCCGGTTGCGGTCGGCGTCCACCCACCCGGCCGCGCCGATGCCGACGGCGTGCACGTCGTGCCGATCGGAGAGGTCCAGGACCAGCTCGGCGATGGTGTCCTCGACGACCTTGGGGCTCTTGGACTTGTCCGGGGTCTCCGTGCGGAGCATCTCCAGGATGTTGCCGTCGGCGTCGACGACGCCCGCCATCACCTTCGTGCCGCCGATGTCGATGCCGACCGTGGGCACGCGGGGGGCCGTCAGGTGTGAGCGGCGCTCCCGCGTGCCGACGGTGCGGAGCGCGGTGGCACGGCGGGAGCCGATGGGGGCGGTGAGGTCGCGGTAGGTGCTCATCGCCGCCGATTCTGCCTCACGGGGAGGCAGGGTGCGGAGCAGAGGGGTGGTGCGAATCGTCGCCGAGGGCGGGCCGGTGGGGGCTTGTCGCGCAGTTCCCCGCGCCCCTCATCAGCATGACCATCACGTGCGTACGAGCAACTGGAACTCGAACGAATAGCGCGTCGGGCGGTACGTGTGTGTGCCGTACTCCACTGCCCGGCCGGTGTCGTCGAACGTGACGCGTTGCATGGTCAGCAGTGGCGCGCCCGTCTCCTCCGCCAGTCGCTCCGCCTCCTCCGTCGTCGCCGCCCGGGCGCCGATCGACTGGCGGGCGCTGTGCAGGGTGATGCCCGCCGAGCGCATCAGACGGTAGAGGCCGGTCGTCTCCAGCTGGTCCGTGTCCAGGTCGATCAGGCCGGGGGGCAGGAAGTTGCAGAGGTGGGCCATGGGCTCGCCGTGGGCGAGGCGCAGCCGCTCGACGCGGTGCACGTCGCTGTCCTCGGCGACGCCGAGCGCGGCGGCGATCTCGGCCGTGGCGGGCACGAGGGTGTTGACGAGGACCTTGGTGGCCGGGCGCTGGCCCGCCGCTTCGAGGTCGTCGTAGAGGCTGCTGAGCTCCAGCGGGCGTTTGACCTGGCTGTGCACGACCTGGGTGCCCACGCCGCGGCGGCGGACGAGGAGGCCCTTGTCGACGAGCGACTGGATGGCCTGGCGGACGGTCGGCCGGGACAGGCCGAGCCGGGCGGCGAGTTCGATCTCGTTGCCCAGCAGGCTGCCGGGGGTCAGCGTGCCGTGCTCGATGGCTGCCTCGAGCTGCTGGGACAGCTGGAAGTACAAGGGCACGGGGGAGCTGCGGTCCACGCTCAGCTCGAGCTGCACGGTCGGGTCCACTTCTGGTTTCGGCACGGGCCGAGCGTAGCTCCGTGCGTTGTTGACGGGAAGTCGTGTAGTCAGATTGTCCGGACATACGGATTGACAGCGGCGGACTGTGCCCGCACTTTGTTCTCATGCGCATCGGCGTCATCGGTACGGGCCGCCTCGGCACCATCCACGCGAACACGCTCAGCCGGCATCGCGACGTCGGCTCCCTGATCCTGACGGACGCGGATCCCGCCAGGGCCCAGGAACTGGCGCACCGGCTGGGCGAGACCGCGGCGCCCGGCGTGGAGGAGATCTACCGCTGGGGAGTCGACGCCGTGGTGATCACGACGGCGACGTCGGCCCACGCCGAACTGATCGGTCGGGCAGCACGCTCGGGCCTGCCGGTGTTCTGCGAGAAGCCCATCGCGCTGGATCTGCCGGGGACGTTGAGCGCGATCGCCGAGGTCGAGACGGCCGGGACGGTGCTCCAGATGGGCTTCCAGCGCCGGTTCGACGCGGGCTACACGGGGGCGCGCGAGGCCGTGCGCAACGGCAGGCTGGGGCGGCTGCACACCGTGCGGGCCCTGACCAGCGACCAGGCGCCGCCGGACGCCGCGTGGCTGCCGCTGTCCGGCGGGCTGTACCGGGACACTCTGATCCACGACTTCGACGTGCTGCGCTGGGTGACCGGCCGGGAGGTGGTGGACGTCTACGCCGCCGGGTCCGACGCCGGCCCCAGGATGTTCCGGGAGGCGGGCGACGTCGACACCGCCGCCGCGCTCCTCACCCTGGACGACGGCACGCTCGCCACGCTCACCGCGACCCGGATGAACGGGGCCGGCTACGACGTGCGCATGGAGCTCGCCGGCGAGCGCGACCAGATCGTGGTCGGTCTGGACGACCGGACGCCGATCGCGTCCACCGAGCCGACCGGACCACCGGCCGCGGACAAGCCGTGGACGGGCTTCCTGGAGCGGTTCGGGCCCGCCTACGAGGCGGAGCTGAACGCGTTCGTCGAGGTCGTCCGGGGCGAGCGGGCCAACCCCTGCGACGGGCGCGAGGCGTTGCAGGCACTGCGGATCGCCGAGGCGTGCGAGCTGTCACGGCGGGAGCGCAGGCCGGTACACCTCGCGGAGATCCCCGGCGGCCCCTCCCCCACGTTCGCCTGACGGAAGCCACGGCCCCGACCCGCCCGGCGCAAGCACCCCACTCGCCGACCAAGAGCCCAGGCCCCCTGCCACCCCCTGCCGGAGAGCCCCAGCCTCCCTGACCGAAGCCCCCGCCCCTGACAAGCAGCCTCGACTCGCGTATCGGGAGTCCCCGTCCGCCTGTAATGGAGTCCCGGCCTCCGGCGAAGGGCCCGACCGCCCTCCTACGGAGAGTTCAGCCCCTAACGCGCAGAGCCCCGATCCCCTGAGGGAGGTCCGCCCCCTCAACGAACAGCCCCGCCGCCACCTGAGGGAGAGCCTTAGCCCCCTGACGGAGTGCTCCCGTCCGCTGACGAAGAGCCCAGTCCCCCTGGCGGTGAGCCCGCTTGTCCCCTGACGGAGAACCCCGCCCTCCTGACGAAGAGCCCGGCCCCCCTCGACGAAACCCCGACCGCCCCCTGGCAGAGAGCCCGCACACCCGCTGACGGAGAGCCCCAGCCCCCTGACCGAAGTCCCCCCATGACCGGGAGGTCCGACTCGCCTGGCACGGAGCCGTGACTCGCCTCGCAGGAGCCCCGTACGGCTCCGGAATCGGTCAGTGCTCCTCCTGGTCCTCCTCCAGGAGCCCCGCGTCATAGGCGAGCAGCGCGATCTGCACCCGGTTGTTGAGGTCGAGCTTGGCCAGGATGCGTGAGACGTGGGTCTTCACGGTGGCGACGCTCATGAACAGGCCGGTGGCGATCTCGGCGTTGGCCAGGCCCCGGCCGACCGCGACGGCGACCTCGCGCTCGCGGTCGTTCAGGACGGCCATGCGGTCGCGAGCGCGGGTGCGCCGCGTGTCGGCGGTGGTGCCGACGGCGTGCCGCATGAGCTGCCGGGTGACCGTGGGCGACAGGACGGGATCACCGGAGGCGATCCGGCGCACCGCGGCGAGGATCTCGGCCGGCGGGGTGTCCTTGAGGACGAACCCGGCGGCGCCCGCCCGCAGCGCCCGCAGCACCTGCTCGTCGGCGTGGAAGGTGGTGAGCACCACCACCTGCGGGGCGTCAGCGCGAGCACGCAGCCGCTCCGTGGCGGTGAGACCGTCGACCTTCGGCATCCGGATGTCCATGAGGACGACGTCCGGGCGGGTGCGGTCGACGAGGGCCTCCACGTCGGCGCCGTCGGCGGCCTCGCCGACGATCTCGATGTCGTCGGCGCCGCCCATCATGAAGGACAGCCCGGCCCGCACCAGCGGATCGTCGTCGACGAGGAGCAGTCTGATCGCAGTCATGGGCCCTACGTAATCACGGCGGGGCGGGGCGGCGGCCCCGGAAGGGCGGTGCCAACTCCTCGCGCCGCGCGCGGGGTTGGCAGCCGGGTGGCGGAACGAGGCGTGTTCACTGCCACGGCAGCCACGCCCGCACCTCGAAACCGCCTGCGGGCGTGTGCCCGTGCTCCAGCCGGCCGCCCGCCAGCGTCGCCCGCTCCGTCAGGCCGATCAGGCCCTGCCCGGAGCCGGGGACGGGGGGCACCTCGCCCTCGGGCGGCGGATTGTGCACGTGGACGGTGAGGCCCGTGCCCGGCGCGCCGGTGACGGTCACCGTGACCTCCGTGCCGGGGGCGTGCTTGCGCGCGTTGGTCAGGCCCTCCTGGGCGATCCGGTAGGCGGTGCGGCCGACGGAGGACGGGACGGCGGCGGGGGTCTCGACCCGCTGGTCGAGGGCGACTTTCATACCGGCCTCGCGGGACTCGGCGACCAGTGTGTCCAGCGCCGCGAGGGTCGGCTGCGGCCGGCCCGTGTCGTCGGGTTCGCCCGCGCGCAGCACACCGATGATCTCCCGCAGGTCCTGGAGCGCCTCGTGCGCGCTCTCCCGGATCACGCCCGCCGCCCGCGCCGTCTCGGCCGGGGGCGCGTCGGGCCGGAACTCCAGGGCGCCCGCGTGCACGCTCAGCAGTGTCAGCCGGTGGGCGAGCACGTCGTGCATCTCCCGTGCGATGTCCTCGCGGGCGAGCCGCTGCGCCTGCTCGGCCCGCAGCCGCGCCTCCGTCTCGGCACGCCGGGCACGGTCCCTCAGACTCACCAGGAGCTGCCGCTTGGCCCGCACGAACATGCCCCAGCCGACGATCGCGACGGTGAGCAGCCCGGCGAAGGGCACGCTGACCAGGTAGGGGATCTCGGCGTCGGGACGCAGCCAGTAGAAGAGGGGCGTCAGCGCCACATTGACGCCGCCCACCCAGGCCACGTACCGGAAGGGCCGGTGCACGGCGAGGGCGAACAGGGCGATGAGGCCCGCGCCGCCCGCGGTGTCCGAGACGAAGGCGACGGGGGTCATGGCGACGGCGAGCCCCAGGGGCCAGCGGCGGCGCAGCCAGACCGCGGCGCAGGCCAGCGCGCCGATCAACTGGTCGGCGACGGCCAGTGCGTGCGGCACCCGGGGGTTGTCGGCGAGGGCGTCGACGGCCGTCAGGCCGACCAGCACGGCCAGCAGGAAGCAGGAGAAGTCGACGACCCAGTCGCGGGCGGTGCGCCGGGGCCGCCGCCCGGCCCGTGCGGCGTCGGGGTCGAGTTCGTGCAGGAGGGCGGACGGAAAGAACCATCTGCGCCCGGTGAACAGCACGGGTGTCTCTCCCCCGGCTGCCGGGGAGGCGTGCCGCACGTCGTCACCAGTCACGAGCGACAAATCTACGCAGCCGCCGCCCGTGCCACCCGGGTGCGGCCGGGTTCGTCGACCAAAGTCGGCACACCGCAGACTTTCGATACCGCCATGGCGCCGGAGGGCGGACTTCCGTCGCCGGGTGCCCGTCTCGCGGCCGATGTGCGTGGGGGGTCCGCGGGGCGAGGCTCGTGGCATGAAGCAGGTACTGGAGTTTCTCGGTTTTCTCGCCCTGGTCCAGGGCGTGGCGGGCCTGGCGCACGAGTTCACCGACTGGGACTGGGGCCTGGTGCAGCGCCTGGGGTTCCTGGACGGTCACGAGGTCTACGCGAGCGTCGCGCTGCTCGTGCTGGGCGTCGCCCTGTTCGCGGCGGCCGGGAGCCGGAAGTCCGCCTGAGCGGGCAGGGACGTCCGGCCCACGGCCCCGGCGGGGGTTCAGCAGCCGTAGTCGACCAGGTCGAACGACGCGTAGTGGTCGGCGGTGTAGTAGTCCTCCCGGTTCTCCTCGCCGGTGACGATGCGCCGCGCGCCGCGGGTGGAGGAGCCCGGGGTGATGACCGTGTACTCGTGGTAGTAGCCCGACGCCCGGCTCGGCAGGACGCCTTCGCGGTTGCGGAAGACGGTGCCGTCCTGGTCGAACGGGTAGGGGCCGCCCTGCTCGATCAGGTCGAGCGTGTCATGGGCCTGGGAGGGGAGGTCGCTGTAGCAGATGTCGCCGACGGCGGTGGGGGCCGCGTCGGCCGTGGTGGCGGAGACGGTACCGCCGACGAGGAGAGCGGACAGGAGGGCGGCTGCTGCGCCGAGCCGCGAGGCGCGTGGGGGGAAGTTCATGACGGTCATGATGACGCGCGTAGAAGCTGGCATGTCAATGACAAGCAGAGAGAATTTCCTGTGAAACCCCGTGCGTTCGCGGGACGTTCACCCTCCCCCGGCGCCCTCACGCCTCCTCCGGCAGTCCGAACTCGCCGTACTCCGGGCGGCCCTTCAGGTCGTACGTCTGGATCGATACGCCCGCGCCGGTGACGCTCCCGCCGGCGTGCTCGAAGGCGGTCGGCACGGCGCCCTCCGCGAACAGCCGGAACCCGGAGCCGAGCACGACCGGGAACGTCAGCAGGTGCAGGGTGTCGACCAGGTCGAGTGCCAGCAGGGACCCGACGAGAGCGCCGCTGCCGTGCACCTGGACCTCGCCGTCGGTGGCCTCCTTCACGGCGGCGACCTCCCCGGCGAGGTCACCGGAGAGCACCCTGGTGCCTTCCCAGCCGGGGTCCGTCAGCGTCGAGGACGGCACGTACTTCGGCAGGGAGTTCAGCTTGGAGGCGACCGGGTCGGTGGGGTCGGTCATCCGGGGCCAGTAGGTGGCGAAGATGTCGTACGTGCGGCGGCCGAGCAGGAAGGCGCCCGGGCGGGCGAAGACCTCGTTCATGAACCGGCCGAAGTCCTCGTCGGCGTACGGGAAGCTCCAGCCGCCGTGGGCGAAGCCGCCACGGGTGTCCTCCCGCGGCCCGCCGGGGGCCTGGTAGACGCCGTCGAGGGTGATGAAGAGGGTGGAGACGAGCTTGCCCATGGCGGGTGCCTGCTTCCTGGTGCGGGGCCTGATGCCATCACGTCAGACCCCGCCGGCACCCGCAACTCGTCGCTGGTCCGTACGCCTGCTCAACGGCCCGCCGGCCGGACTCGCGGCTCGCTCCGGTGGACGGCCCTCCCCCGGCCCGGGAACCTCGACGTCCGTTCGCCGCCAGCGGCACGGCCGCGCCGCCGCTGAGATGGACCCATGACTTCTGAAGGAACTCTGCACGGCAAGGTGGCTCTCGTGACCGGCGGGAGCCGTGGCATCGGAGCGGCGACGGCGCTGCGTCTGGCCCGGGAGGGCGCGGACGTGGCCGTCGGCTATGTGAACGGCAAGGAGGCGGCGCGGGACGTCGTCCGGGAGGTGGAGGCGCTCGGGCGCCGGGCGGTGGCGCTGCGCGCGGACGCGGCGCGGGCCGACGAGGCGGCCGGGGTGGTGGACGCGGCGGCGGAGGCGCTGGGCGGGTTCGACATCCTGGTGAACAACGCGGGCGTGGGGGTGCTCGGACCGCTGGAGTCCCTGTCGCTCGCCGACGTGGACCGGGTCCTCGACATCAACGTACGGGGTGTCTTCCTGGCGTCCCGGGCGGCCGCCGCGCGGATGCCCGACGGCGGGCGGATCATCACGATCGGCAGTTGCATGGCCCAGCGGGTGCCGGGACCCGGCGGGACGCTCTACACGATGAGCAAGGCGGCCCTGGCCGGGCTGACGAAGGCGCTGGCCCGGGAGCTGGGGGCACGCGGAATCACCGCCAACCTCGTCCTTCCCGGCCCGATCGACACCGACATGAACCCGGCGGACGGGCCGTACGCGGCCGGGCAGGCGGCGTTCACGGCGCTGGGGCGGTTCGGGACGGCGGACGAGGTGGCGTCGACGGTCGCCCATCTGGCGGGGGCGACGTACGTGACCGGCGCGGAGATCTCGGTCGACGGGGGCCACGCGGCGTGAGGGACGCGGGGCGCACCGGTGCTGTCCGGCCGGTGCGCCCCACGGTCGAGGGGTGGTTCAGCCACCCAGTTCCTGGTGGCGGGCCGCCAGCCGGCTCGCCCCCTCCTGGGTCAGGGAGCCGAACAGCCGCAGACGGGAGATGCCACCGTCCGGGAAGATGTCCACGCGCGCGTGCGTGCCGACGGCCGGGGCCGGCAGGACGAAGCGGTGGTTGGTGTCGGGCTGGAGGCGGGTGCGGGGCAGGATCTCCTGCCACTCGCCGTCCTCGCCGTCCTTGACGGACACGGACGCCCAGCCGGCGCTGTTGCCCTTGAGGTAGGCGGTGTCGATCTCCAGAGCGCGGATGTGGGCCTGGGCGGCCAGCCGGTAGCGGATCCAGTCGTGGCCCCGGTCGCGGCGGCGGCGGGTCTCCCAGCCGTCGTCCATCTTGCGGGAGCGGCCCGGCTGGATGGTGTTGGAGGCGGGCGAGTAGAAGAGGTTGGAGGCGTCCTCGGCCCGGCCGCCGTTCTCCAGGGCGACGACGTCGAACGTGCCGAGCGCCTCAAGCCAGGCGGGGTCGGGGACGACCTCGCCGTGCACACGCAGGCGGGCGATACCGCCGTCGGGGTGCTGGTTGACCCGGAGGTGCGTGAAGCACTGCTCGACGTCGACGGCGAAACCGTTCGCCGCGTGGCCGCCGACCGGGGTGCGCGGGACGAGGGTCGTCCACTTCACGTCGTCCCCGAGGAGTTCCCGCGGCGAGGGGGAGCCCGGTACGCGGGTGCCCTCGACGGAGACGGCCTGCGGGTAGTTGCCGCGGAAGTGGGCGGTGTCGACGACGATCCCGCGGATCACGCCCGGGGCGCCGAGGCGGACCAGCGCCCAGTCATGGTCCTCCTCGGTCGGCCAGGGGTGATCGGCGGAGGCGCCCCGGCGGCGGCGTGTCTCCCAGCCGTCCATGATCTTGCCCTTGTGCCCGAAGTGCTCGGGGTCGAACTCGGCGGGCCCGGGCACCAGCAGATTCTCGCGCTGGGCGAAGAACTCGTCGTTGGCGGCGATGACACCGGCGCCCAGACGCCGGTCGGCGAGGTCGGTGTACCGGGTGAAGGGGAAGTCGGCGGTGCGGTAGTCCGCGTACGGGTCGCCGCCTCCGTAGGGGTTCGCGTCGCCGGTGAAGCTGGGGATCGCCGTCACGATGATCAGGTCTGCCTTTCGGGTGTCCGGGATGGGATTCAGTGGGTCCGGGTGAGGAGCCGCCCCTTCGGTTCGGTGAACTCGCCGTCCGCGACGATGCGCTGCCCGCGCAGCCAGGTGGACTTCACGACGCCGTACAGGGTCCTGCCCGCGTACGCGGTGACGCGGTTGCGGTGCTGGAGGGCCGCCGGGTCGACGGTGAAGGTCTCGTCGGGGGCGAGCACGGCGAAGTCCGCGTCACGGCCCGCCGCGATGGCGCCCTTGCGGTCGTCGAGGCCGACGAGTTCGCAGGTGCGGGTGGACATCCAGCGCACCACGTCCTCCAGCCCGTGCCCGCGCCGGCGTGCCTCCGTCCACACCGCCGGCAGACTCAGCTGGAGTCCGGAGATGCCGCCCCAGGCCGTCGCGAAGTCGTCGGTCTTCAGGTCGGCCGTGGACGGGGAGTGGTCGGTGACGACGCAGTCGATGGTGCCGTCGGCGAGCGCCTGCCAGAGCAGGTCCTGGTTGGCGCTCTCGCGGATGGGCGGGCAGCACTTGAACTCGCTGGCGCCGTCGGGGACTTCCTCGGCGGTGAGGGTGAGGTAGTGGGGGCATGTCTCCACGGTGACGCGGACGCCCTCCGCCCGCGCCTCGGCGATCATCGGCAGGGCGTCGCTGGAGGAGAGGTGCAGGACGTGCACGCGCGCGTTCAGGGCCTTCGCCTCGCGGATGAGCTGGGCGATGGCGCTGTCCTCGGCGTCGCGGGGGCGGGAGGCGAGGAAGTCGGCGTACTTCGGGCCCGGCTGCTGCGGGGCTGCGGCGAGGAGGCGGGGGTCCTCGGCGTGCACGATGAGCAGCCCGTCGAAGGCGGCGATCTCGGCCATGGTCCGGGCCAGGGGGTCCCGCTCCAGGTGCGGGAACTCGTCCACGCCGGACGGCGACAGGAACGCCTTGAAGCCGAAGACGCCGGCCTCGTGCAGCGACCGGAGTTCCTTGGTGTTGTCGGGCAGGGCGCCGCCCCAGAAACCCACGTCGATGTGCGCCTTGTCGGCGGCGACCCGCTGCTTGGTGCGCAGGTGCGGGACCGTCGTGGTGGGCGGGAGGGAGTTGAGGGGCATGTCGACAAGGGTGGTGATGCCGCCGGCCGCCGCGGCGCGGGTGGCGGTCCAGAAGCCCTCCCACTCGGTGCGGCCGGGGTCGTTGACGTGCACGTGGGTGTCGACCAGGCCGGGCAGCAGGACGTGGTCGCCCAGGTCCTCCAGACGGGCGCCCCGCGGTACGGGAGCGTCGTGCGGGAGGACGGCCGTGATCCTGCCGTCGGCCACGGCCACGGAGGCGGCACGTGTTCCCTCGGGAGTGATGACGCGCGTCGAGCGCAGCACCAGTTCAGTGTCGGACACCCGAACCCCTTACTTCCGCTTACTTCCGCGTAACGGAATTCAACTTTCTGTTGAAGGAGTTTTCACTCCCTCTCCCGCCCCGTCAAGGGCACACTGGACCACGGCGCCCTTCCGGCGAAACTCCTGGACGTTTCCACAAAGCGGAATTAAACTTCCAGCAAGCAGAACGTAGCTACGTCCAAGCGGGGAGTCAACCGACTGCCGGGTAGGCTTCTGCCCTTCCCGCCCGCCCGAAAGGAACGCGCCGTGCCGACGTCCAGCGCCAGCACCACCGACTCCGCCCGGTCCTCCGCCAACGGCGGGGTCCAGTCCCTGGAGCGCGCCTTCGACCTGCTCGAACGGATGGCGGACGCGGGCGGCGAGGTCGGCCTGAGCGAGCTGTCCGCGAGCAGCGGGCTGCCCCTGCCGACCATCCACCGCCTGATGCGCACGCTGGTGGCCTGTGGGTACGTCCGCCAGCAGCCCAACCGCCGGTACGCGCTCGGCCCGCGCCTGATCCGGCTCGGCGAGTCGGCCTCCCGGCTGCTGGGCACCTGGGCGCGGCCGTATCTCGCGCGGCTGGTCGAGGAGACCGGCGAGACGGCGAACATGGCGCTGCTGGACGGCGACGAGATCGTCTACGTGGCGCAGGTGCCGTCGAAGCACTCGATGCGGATGTTCACGGAGGTCGGACGGCGGGTGCTGCCGCACTCCACGGGTGTGGGCAAGGCCCTGCTCGCCGGTTTCCCGCCGGAGGAGGTGCGGGCGCTGCTGTCCCGTACGGGCATGCCCGCCGCGACGGAGAAGACGATCACGACGGCCGACGGCTTCCTCGCGGCCCTGGAGGACGTACGCCGGCAGGGCTACGCCATCGACGACAACGAGCAGGAGATCGGGGTCCGCTGCCTCGCGGTCCCGGTGCCGGACTCCCCCACCGCCGCGGCCATCTCCATCTCCGGCCCGGCCGGCCGGGTCACGGAGGCGGCGACGGACAAGATCGTGCCGGTCCTCCAGCAGGTCGCCGGCGAACTGTCCGCGGCGCTCGCCAGCCAGAGCCCGGCCTGACGCCCCAGCCGTCCCCGCGGACGACCCGGACCGGCCCTTCGGAGCACCGGGCGGACCCAGGAGCCGGGCCACCCCTTCGGGGACACCGGACGGTCTCAGCCCCCTGGGCACGCCCCGGCCGTCCGCGAACCGAGGAGGCGGCCGAAGCCAGAGCATCCCGGGCCTCCTGCGCACCGGTCGGCGAACCACCCCGGCGCCGCGGCCTCAGCCCCGGGTGACGCCGCGAGCCACACCCACCGGCCACCGAACCGGCAGAGCGTGCCGGGGTCGTCCGGTCGACGGCGCGGCAGACCTCCGTTCCGGGCGGCGGGCCGGCTCGTCAGCCCTGGCCGCGCACCGGGCTTCCGAAGAGGTCCACCGCGCGCCGGACCTCCGTCAGCTCCGCGGAAAGCGCGCTCACCGAGCCGATCGCGCCGGCGATCAGCAGGAGGGAGCGGTGCAGGCGCGGGATCTCGGGAAGGCCGTCGGCGGCCATCGCCGCCAGCGCGGCCAGTTCCTCCTCGGCGATGCTCCGGTCGGCGAACTCGCCGGGATGGGCGGCCAGTCGGCGGCGCAACCGGGACACGGCGGAGCACAGCTCCGTCACGCGCGGGTCCTCCTCGCCGCCGGTCACAGGCCCCTGCCGCTTCTGCTCCACGCTCCGCAACACAGTCCTCCCCCTCGCACCTCGCCGTGCGTGTGCCCTTCCGACGCGAAGTCCCCCCGGCCGTACGGGCGTCGGCCGCCCGGCCGGTCGGTGCGGGCGACAGTAAACGACGCGGACCGCCAGGCGCCAGTCCATTGCGTCATCGACTTGTCTCGCTGCGTGACTTTCTGGCCCGAGGCGCACGCCTGTCCGAGGCGCGCCGCGCGCTGTCGTACCCCTGTGCGGGGCGTGCGGTATGCAGGAGGCATGACGACACCGGAGACGACGGGCGGGGTGCAAGCGGTTGCGGGGCTGCTGCTGGCCGCCGGAGGCGGGCGGCGGCTCGGCGGACGGCCCAAGGCGCTGCTCCCCCACCGGGGACGGCCGCTCGTGGAGCACGCCGTGCGGGTGCTGCGGGAGGGCGGCTGCGCGACGGTCCACGTGGTCCTGGGCGCACAGGCCGACGACGTGCACGCACGCGCCGCACTGCCGGGCTGCGTCCTGGTCGACAACCCCGACTGGGAGCAGGGCATGGGCAGTTCCCTGCGCGCCGGGCTCGACTCGCTCGCCGGCACCGGCGCCCGGGCCGCGCTGGTCTCGCTCGTCGACCAGCCGGGCATCGGGCCGGACGCGGTGGCCCGGGTCCTCGCGGCGTACGAGGGAGAGGAGTCCCTGGCATCGGCCGCCTACGACGGCGTACGCGGCCACCCGGTGCTCTTCGGAGCCGCCCACTGGACGGGTGTCGCCGCGACCGCGGCCGGCGACCAGGGGGCCCGCGCCTACCTGAAGGAGCACCGGCAGGCGATCACCTTCGTCGAGTGCGGGGACATCGCCCAGCCGTTCGACATCGACACCCCGGCCGACCTGAGCCACCTGGAGTGAACGCCCGCAGTGAGCGGGGTGGCACGGAGCGCCACCTTGCCTCGACCCGGAGAATCTCGACATCAACAGACGATTGAACTTCCACCATGAGGAAACTAGTATCCACTGTTCAGAAGCGCCCGACGGCTGCCCGGGCGCCGAACGCCGTATCCGGGAAGACTGGCACCCGGTGCCACGCACGCCGGCTCGTCTTCACAGCTCGCTGAAGGAAGTGACCGTTCATGTCCGCTCCAGCGCCGTCCCCGCTGGCCATCGTCGACGCCGAGCCCCTGCCCCGGCAGGAGGAGGTCCTCACCGAAGCGGCACTCGCCTTCGTGGCCGAGCTGCACCGGCGGTTCACGCCCCGGCGTGACGAACTCCTCGCCCGCCGCGCCGAGCGCCGCGCCGAGATCGCCCGCACCTGCACCCTCGACTTCCTCCCGGAGACCGCCGCGATCCGCGCCGACGACTCCTGGAAGGTCGCCCCGGCCCCGGACGCCCTGAACGACCGCCGGGTCGAGATCACCGGCCCCACCGACCGCAAGATGACCATCAACGCCCTCAACTCGGGCGCCAGGGTGTGGCTCGCGGACTTCGAGGACGCCTCTGCGCCCACCTGGGAGAACGTGGTCCTCGGCCAGGTCAACCTGATCGACGCCTACACCCGGAACATCGACTTCACCGACCCGAAGTCCGGCAAGTCGTACGCCCTGAAGGCGGACGAGGAGCTCGCCACGGTCGTGATGCGCCCGCGCGGCTGGCACCTGAACGAGCGCCACCTCGTCGACGCCGACGGCACACCCGTGCCCGGCGCCCTCGTCGACTTCGGCCTGTACTTCTTCCACAACGCCCAGCGCCTGCTGGACCTCGGCAAGGGCCCGTACTTCTACCTCCCGAAGACGGAGTCCCACCTGGAGGCGCGCCTGTGGAACGAGGTGTTCGTCTTCGCGCAGGAGTACTGCGGCATCCCGTACGGCACGGTCCGCGCGACCGTCCTCATCGAGACGATCACCGCCGCCTACGAGATGGAGGAGATCCTCTACGAACTGCGCGACCACGCCTCCGGGCTGAACGCGGGCCGCTGGGACTACCTGTTCTCCATCGTCAAGAACTTCCGTGACGGCGGCGCCAGGTTCGTCCTGCCGGACCGCAACGCGGTGACGATGACGGCCCCGTTCATGCGCGCCTACACCGAACTCCTCGTCCGCACCTGCCACAAGCGCGGCGCGCACGCCATCGGCGGCATGGCGGCCTTCATCCCCTCCCGCCGGGACGCCGAGGTCAACAAGGTCGCCTTCGAGAAGGTCCGCGCCGACAAGGACCGCGAGGCGAACGACGGTTTCGACGGCTCCTGGGTCGCCCACCCCGACCTGGTGCCGATCGCCATGGAGTCCTTCGACAAGGTCCTGGGCGACAAGCCGAACCAGAAGGACCGGCTGCGCGAGGACGTCGAGGTAGAGGCGGCCGACCTGATCGCCATCGACTCGCTCGACGCCAAGCCCACCTACGCGGGTCTGGTCAACGCCGTGCAGGTGGGCATCCGTTACATCGAGGCGTGGCTGCGCGGCCTCGGCGCGGTCGCCATCTTCAACCTCATGGAGGACGCGGCCACCGCCGAGATCTCCCGCTCCCAGATCTGGCAGTGGATCAACGCGGAGGTCGTCCTCGACAACGGCGAGCAGGTCACCGCCGAGCTGGCCCGCAAGGTCGCCGCCGAGGAACTCGCGACCATCAAGGCGGAGATCGGCGAGGAGGCCTTCGCGGCCGGCAACTGGCAGGAGGCCCACGACCTGCTGCTGACGGTCTCCCTCGACGAGGACTACGCCGACTTCCTGACCCTGCCGGCGTACGAGCGGCTCAAGGGCTGACGCGGCGGGGACGCCCGCACGCGGAGCGGCCCGGGGCCTTCCCCGGGCCGCTCCGTCGCGTACGGCCGCTCACCCGAGGTGCGCCGACCAGTCCTGCCGGGCCGCGGGCTTGCCGTGCAGGTCGGGGACCTGTTTGAGCCAGGCGGGGCGTCCCCGCTGGTTCCTCGCGGCCCGCTGGGCGTCCTCGGCGGCGAGCTCCTCCCGGGTTGGGAAGCCGGTGGGCAGCCAGTGCGCGGAGGCCCGGGCGCGGGCGAGGAGGTAGGTCACATAGGCCTCGCGCACCTCGTCCGGGGTGGCGAAAGCCGGCTCGTCCGCCAGCCAGGCGTCCGGGACCTCCACGAGGATCCGCCGCAGCAGCTCCTCGGTGACCCGGGGCGCCAGCTCGGCGTCGGCGGCCCGGACGTCGGGTCCGTAGTGGCCGAGGGCGTGGTGCCGGAAGTCGTAGGCCTTGCGGGGGTCCGAACCGTCCCAGCGGTGGTGGAAGACCAGCGCGGCGCCGTGGTCGATCAGCCACAGGCGCGGGGGCGCGACGCCGAGGGTGGGCCAGACCATCAGGTTGGAGCTGTGGACCGTACGGTCGACGTTCACGGTCAGGGCGTCGAGCCAGACGATCCTGCCCGCCTCCAGCGGATCGACGGGGAAGACCCGGGCGATCTCCGGGGTGAGGTCCACGGCGCCCGGGAGGTGGTCCATGCCGAGGTTGACGCCCGCGCTGGCCGCGTGCAGGTCGCGCACCTCCTGGTGCGGCTCGTGCTCCGCGATCGCCGGGTCGAACCGCACCAGGACCAGCTCGGGGAAGCGCAGCCCGAGGGCGCGGGCCAGTTCCCCGACGATCACCTCGGCGACGAGCGCCTTGCGGCCCTGCGCGGAGCCGGTGAACTTCACGACGTAGGTGCCGAGGTCGTCCGCCTCGACGACGCCGGGGACGGAGCCGCCGGAGCGCAGGGGTTCGACGTAGCGGGTCGCGGTGACCTCTCTCAGCATGGTCCAGGGCTCCCCAAGGGGCGGAATCCGAAGGGGCCATGGTAACCGGGCGTGACAGCCGGCGAGGGTCGCTGGTCCGGGGGCCGAGCCGGTCAGCCGCCGCGACGTCGCACGCGA
This sequence comes from Streptomyces sp. NPDC050674, assembly GCF_040654575.1. NCBI lineage: Bacteria > Bacillati > Actinomycetota > Actinomycetes > Kitasatosporales > Streptomycetaceae > Streptomyces > Streptomyces sp. NPDC050674. The sequence goes on along the minus strand of NZ_JBFAIG010000007.1, from coordinate 317,195 downwards.
GGTGCCGTTTGCCGCTGGTGCGGGTGGGGACCCGGCCGAGCATGAGCGCAACCCCACGTCGCCGCCTGATGCGGCAGAACCGTCTCCTGTGGTTGCTGGACCGCCTGGAACACGAGTCCAGGGCCGATGCGGTGATCGACACGCTCCGCAAGCGTGTGCGGGCCCTGCCCCTGGGGCCCGGCCGGGACCTGCTGCACGGAAGGTGGCTGGGACACCCCGTGCACCCGCTGATGGTGCAGGTGCCGATAGGGAGCTGGCTGTCGGCGGCGGTCCTGGACCTGCGCCCCGGCCACTCCCGCGCGTCGCGGCTGCTGATCGGCGTCGGGCTGGGCTCGGCGGCTCCCGCGGCCGTGGCCGGCTGGGTCGACTGGGCGGAGCTGCATCCCCGACAGCAGCGGATCGGACTGGTGCACGCCCTGTCCAACACGGTGGCCGTCGGCCTGTACGCCGCCTCGCTCGCCTGCCGCGTCAAGGGCCGCGAGGGGGCGGGCCGGGCCTACGGCTTCCTGGGGCTGACCGCGGTCGGGACCGGCGGCATGCTGGGCGGCCACCTGGCCTACCGGCAGGCCTCCGGCGCCAACCACGCCGAAGAGGTCCCGAACGTCGTCTCCGCGGGCTGGCACCGGATCGGAACCGTCGCCGAGTTCCCCGCCGGGGAGCCGGTGCGGCGCAGCGTGGACGACGTGCCGGTGCTGGTGGTGCGCGAGACCGGCGGGGCGATCCACGCGCTGGCCGACCGGTGCAGCCACCTCGCGGGGCCGCTGTCGGAGGGCACGGTCGCCGACGGCTGTGTGCGGTGCCCGTGGCACGGCAGCGTCTTCCGGCTCTCCGACGGCTGGAACGTACGCGGACCCGCCACCGCGCCCCAGCCCTCCTTCGAGACGCGGATCACCGACGGGCATGTCGAGGTGCGGCTGCGTCATCAGAACGGCGGGGAACCGGCCGGGCGACGGAACACGACACGATCGGGGGCTGCCCATGGACACGGCGACCATGACTGACAACCGTCTCGCGCGACGGCTGCGCGGGGCACTGAGGCGTACCGGCCGGGACTACTCGGCCGGGCACGACCGGCCGCTGGGCGGCTACGTCGCGGCCATGGCGGGCTTCGCGGCCTGTACGGCGGCCTGGACCACGGCGGTACGGCGCAGCGGGCGCCCGGTGCCCGAGCGGCCCGAGCCGTGGGACGTGGTGCTGACGTCGGTGGCGACGTTCCGGCTGAGCCGGCTGCTCAGCAAGGCGGCCGTGACCAGTCCGCTGCGGGCCCCCTTCACCCGGTACGTCGGCCCGCAGGGCCCCGCCGAGCTGCACGAGGAGGCACAGCCCGAGCAGGGCAGGCACACCGTCGGCGAGCTCGCCACCTGCCCGTTCTGCATGAGCGTCTGGGTCGCCTCGGCCCTGACCGCAGGCCAGCTGCTCTGGCCGCGCGCGACCCGGACCGCCATGGGCACGCTCGCCGCCCTGGCCGGGGCGGACACGCTGCAACTGGCGTACGGCGCGCTGATGGACAAGACGACGGGCGACTGACCGCGCCGGAGCGGGGCGCCGACGCGGGTGGGGCTCGCCGTGCTGCTGCTGGTCGCGCGCCCGGCCGACGCGCCCGACCGGCGGTTGCGCGCGCCGGCCTGATGACCGCGGTGGCTGCTGGTGTGGAGCCGGACGTCGACATGACGCCCGAAAAGCCCATGAATGACTGATACGCACCTTCGCTCCCTGTTGTATGGACGCACACACAGGGAGCGAGGGAGCATGGCCGAGGACGGCACGGACGCGGAGCAGCCCCCTCAGGCGAGCCTCAAGCCCGACGCCATCGGGTTCGTCGACGCGCTGGTCATCGGGCTCAACGCGACGTCCCCCGCGTACTCCGTGGCGGCGGTCATCGGCCCGATCGTGGCGCTGGTCGGCATCCACGCCCCCGGTGTGATGCTCGCGTCGTTCGTGCCCATGCTGCTGATCGCGTCGGCGTTCTACCACCTCAACAAGGTCGACCAGGACTGCGGCACGACCTTCTCCTGGGTCACCCGCGCCATGGGGCCCTGGGCCGGCTGGCTCGGCGGCTGGGCCATCACGATGACCGGCGTCCTGGTCGTCGGATCGCTCGCGGACGTCGCCGTGACGTTCTTCCTGCTCGCCGTCGGCCTGGACGGCTGGGCCGAGAACGACGTGGTGCGCCAGGTGCTCACGGTGCTGCTCATCCTGCTGATGACGGCCGTGTGCGTCATCGGCACCGAGGTGTCGGCCAAGGTGCAGAACGTCCTCATCCTGGCGCAGGTCGTCTGTCTGCTGGCCTTCGCCGTGGTGGCGCTCCAACGCGTCTACGCCGGCACCGGCACCCTCGGCTCCCTCGACCCGGGGTTCGGCTGGCTCGACCCGTTCGGGGCCGGCGGAGCGTCATTGACCGCTTCCCTGCTGCTGGGCGTGTTCACCTACTGGGGGTGGGAGTCGGCGGTCAACCTCACCGAGGAGGTCGAGGACTCGGCCACCGCCCCGGGCAGGGCGGCCGTCTGGTCGACGGTGCTGCTGCTGGTGACCTACCTCGCGGTCGCCTTCGCGGTCGTGGCGTACGCCGGGACGGACTACCTCGCCGAGAACGCGGCGGAGGAGGAGTTCGTCTTCGCCCTGCTCGCCGAGGAGGCCATGGGCGGCTGGGACTGGGTCGTGCTGCTGGCGGTGTCCACGTCCGCGCTCGCCTCCACGCAGACGACGATCATCCCGGCCTCGCGCACCGGCCTGTCGATGGCCCGCCGGCACGCCCTGCCCGCGCACTTCGGCCGTATCCACCCCCGCTTCCGCACCCCCGACGTGAGCACCTGGTGGGTCGCCGGCATCGCCATCGCCTGGTACCTCGTCCTCTACCACCTCAGCGAGAACGCCCTGTTCGACTCCCTCACCGCCCTGTCCCTGCTGATCGCCTTCTACTACGCGCTCACGGGGCTCGCCTGCGCGGTGTACTACCGCCGCCAGCTGACCCGCAGCGCCCGCAACCTCTTCTTCATCGGCCTCGGCCCGCTGATCGGCTCCGGCCTGCTGGCGTGGCTGCTGGTGGAGTCCGTGGCGGACATGTCCGACCCCGCCAACTCCTACAGCGGCGACTCGTGGTTCGGGCTCGGACCGCCGCTCGTCATCGGCGTCGGCATCGTGCTCGTGGGTGTCGTCCTCATGATCGTGCGCCGGCTGAGGGCGCCCGCCTTCTGGTCGGAACACCCGAGCGTGGTCGACCCGGCCCTCGTCGACGGCAAGGAGTCCTGAAATGTTTCATGAGCTGCCGGCGGCGCGTTTCGTGAACGGGCTGAAGACGTACAGGTCGAGGATCTCGGGCACCGGCGCGACGCCGGGGCCGCCCGCCCGCACCCAGGAGACGACGTCCTCGGTGGCGGCCTGGTCGTTGACCAGCCCCAGCCACACCGGACGGCCCCCGGCGGCCCGGCCCTCGGTGGAGGGCTGGACGACGATGACGTTGGCCTGGTCGCAGACGTCGAGGCAGTCGGAGACACGTACCGGTGCCACCTCGCGCAGGCGGTCCGTCTGGGCGGCGTGATCGACGCCTCTGATCTTGCGGGTGCCGCAACAACAATCCCGGCAGACGACGACGCGGCAGGGGACCCCAGCGTCCGGCGTCGCGGACATGCCGCTCCCTCCCTTTCTGCGCATGGCGATGATCATGTCACGCGGGTGCCGGGCCCGGCGGGTCAGGTCCCTTCCCTCAGCGGGTTGGGCAGCGGAAGGTAGCGGGCGTCGGCGCCGTCCGCCCCCGTCCAGCGCAGCACCAGGTTGGTCTTGGCGGGCAGGGTCGGTGAGGTGAGCAGGGCGGGGATCTCCGGAAGGTCGTGACGGGCGAGTTCACGGCGGGCCGCGGGCCAGGGGTCGAACCCGGGGTGGCGTGCGGCGAGGGCGCCGGCGATCTCCATCAGGTGGTTGACGACCAGGCAGTACACGAGCCGCTCCCAGCCGGCCCGCCGCGGAACGTCCGGCAGCAGCTTCACGCCCTCGGCGTCCCGGTACAGCGCCTGCACCGGCAGGCCGTCGGCGTCGACGGCGACCAGGGTGTTCTGGAGGTGGGCCTCGATGACCACGCCGTGCTGGGCGAACGCCGTCAGCGCCGGGGGCACGACCCGGGCCAGATAGGCCGTCCACCAGGTTGCGGGGTCGATGGCACGGTCGAGCGGGCTGCCGTCGAAGCCCTCGACGAGACCGGCGGCGAGCAGCGGAGTGGCACCGGGCAGCAGGCGCTCGCCGAAGCCGTCGCGGACGAGGACGGCCAGGGCCTCGAAGGCGAAGTCCGCGGTGCGGTACCCGCGATCGCCGAGCCACGCCGGGGGCCCGTCGAACGTCCGGAAGGCGGAGCGGACGGCCGCGTCGGTCCGGCACACGGCGAGCAGGTCGTGGCGCCACAGGCGGCGGATGTCGTTGGTGATGCGCACGTCCAGGCTGAACTTCAGGAACAGGTCGTGCTCGGGCGTGTAGAGGGTGCGGACGGCCGCCGTGGGCCAGGTGTCGAAGGCGGTCGCGCCCAGCCGGACCAGCCTGCCGTCGGCGAAGGCGGCGGCGAGCTCCGGGCCGGCCAGGTCCAGTTGCCAGGGGTGGGCCGGAAGGAGGCGGTAACCGGGCGGGGCCGTGCCGAGGCCGTCGAGGGCGGAGGTGTCACCCTCCTCGACGACGGTGTCCTCGCGCAGCCCCAGCAGAGTGATCGGAAAGCGGGCGTAGGCCTCGGGCGCGTACGGCAGCCAGCCGGTGGCGGGGCCGCCCCCGCGCGCCTTGGGGGCCGGGTGGTGGGTGTGGCCGGTGAGGAGGGACTGCTCGGAGCGCAGGTAGAGGTCGTCGGGCGGGGTGGCCCGGGCCCGTGCGGCGAGCAGGGCGGCCACGACGTCCCGGCTGGCGAGCATCTCGGCGGGCAGTTCGTGGTTGGGCAGACCGGTGTGCCGGCGCATTTCCTCGGCGACGAGTGCGACGAGTCCGGTGTGGCCGAGGCGCTGCCAGACGCCCGCGACCTCGACCTCCGGTTCGATGGGCCGCCGCGTCCCGCGCACCCGAAGCAGGCGGTCCCCGCCGGGCAGCCGGTGCACGTGGTGCGCGCCCTCGCTGCGCACCGGCCGGGCCACCTCGCGCAGCAGGCAGTTCAGCAGGGGGACGGCGGCGTACGCGTCGGCGAGGGCGCCGTCGCCGGGGCCGGAGTCGCCGTGGGCCGAGTCGTCGTCGGCGGGCGGGGGCATGAGGTCCACGCGTTCCACTCGTCCCTACGGTCCTTCCAGCGTTCCGGGCGGAGATGATCAGTATGGAGGTCGTCGCCATTCCGCTGTGACGCCCCCTATGCGTACCCGAGGAGCCCGCCCGTGCACCGTCCCCCCACCGCCGAGACCGAGGTCGCCGACGAGCTGTCCGTCGTTCGGCCCGGCCTGCTGGCGCGGTACGAGGCCGAACTGCCCGGCGCCCGGGCGGCCGTGCTGTCCCGCCTGTGGCGCGGTCTGGCCCATGATCCGCTGCCCTGGGTGACCCGCAGGGAGCCGGACGGGGACGGGCTCACGCTGTCGCTGTCGGACGGCCGCCGGCTGCACGGCCCCCGGCCGGACCCGTACGCGACCGGCGCGTACGTCACCGTCGTACGGCTCGGTGAGGCGGCGTACGAGGATCCGGCGCGGCTGATGACGGACCTCGCCGTCGCGCACTCCGCTTCCTTCGCCGCCGAACTCGGGCACAGCGTCGCCTCGCTGGCGTTGTCGCGGGCGGGGCAGGTGGGCGAGGGGGACGACTGGCCGGAGAGCGACTGGGAGTGGGAGCAGCGGATCGTCGACGGGCACCCGTTCCATCCGACGTGCCGGTCCCGGCCCGGCTTCTCGGTGGCCGAGCAGCTGGCCTACGGGCCCGAGCACCGGCCGGTCGTGGAGCTGGGGCTGGTGCCGGTGCGGGCGGAGGAATGCCTGGTGACGGGCGTGTGGCCGGACGAGCTGCGCGATGAGGGGCGGGTGGTGCTGCCGGTGCATCCGTGGCAGGCGGAGCATGTGCTGAAGCGGACGTGCGAGGAGCGGCGCCCCGCGCATCCGCTGATGTCGCTGCGGACGCTGGCCCTGCCCGGCGGGCCGCAGGTGAAGACCTCGCTGAGTGCCCGGCTGACGTCCTCGGTGCGGGACATCTCCCTGCCGTCGGTGGCCGCGTCGGCGGTGCTGTCGGACTTCGCCGGGATCCCGGCGGCGCGCACCGACGGCCTGCTGCACGTCACCCGCACGCTGGGCGCGGCGGCCGGTTCCCCCGACCTCGCGGCCGTCCTGCGCGAGTCGCCGCAGACCTACGCGGGCAGCGGAGAACGGGTGCTGCCGGTGGCGGCGCTCGCCACGACGGATCTGCCCGGCTCCCCCGCCTGGCTGGCCGCCTTCGCCCGGCTCGCCCTCACAGTCGGGCTGCGGCTGCTGGAGCTGGGCGTGGCCCTGGAGGCACACGGCCAGAACCTCCTGGTGGTCCTCTCCAGGACGGGTGAGCCCCTGCGGCTGGTCTACCGCGACCTGGCCGACATCCGTGTCAGCCCGGCCCGTCTGGCCCGGCACGGTATCGAGGTGCCCGAGTTGCCCGCCCGGATGGTCACGGATGACGAACGTGCCCTGCGCCGCAAGGTGTTCGGCTCGCTCGTGGCGGGCGCCCTGGCCGGGACGGCCGGGTCGGGTCCGGCGCTGGCAGCTGCCCTGGAGGCGGCCGTCCGGGATCTGCCGCGCACCCCCGACCTGGCGGCGCTGTGCGCGGATCCCCTGCCCGCCAAGGCGCTGACGCTGATGCGGCTCTCACCGCGCACGCCCGGGGACCAGTGGGCGGAACTGCCCAATCCGCTGCGCTGAGCCCCGTTTTGGAGCCGGAGCGGGGTGATCAATAGGATCCGGCGATGATCACAAGAACACGGCTGGCGGCAGGGGTCTGTACCCTGCTCGCCGCGCTGGCGGCCGGGCTCGCCTTCCCGGCCGGGGCGTTGGCCGGTGAACCCACGGGCCAGGACGCCCCCAAGGTCGACCTCGTCCTCGACGTGAGCGGCTCCATGCGGGCGCGGGACATCGACGGCCGGTCGCGGATGGCCGCCGCGAAGCAGGCGTTCAACGAGGTGCTCGACGCGACACCCGAGGAGGTCGAACTCGGCATCCGCACCCTCGGCGCGAACTACCCGGGCGACGACCGCAAGACGGGCTGCAAGGACACCGCGCAGCTCTACCCCGTCGGTCCGCTCGACCGCACCGAGGCCAAGACGGCCGTCGCCACCCTCTCCCCGACGGGCTGGACGCCGATCGGCCCGGCCCTGCTGAAGGCGGCCGGCGACCTGGACGGCGGCGCCGATTCCAAGCGCATCGTGCTGATCAGCGACGGCGAGGACACCTGCGCCCCGCTCGACCCGTGCGAGGTGGCCCGCGAGATCGCGGCCAAGGGCATCGGCCTGACCATCGACACGCTGGGACTGGTGCCCACCGCCAAGCTGAGCAGGCAGCTGAGCTGCATCGCCGAGGCCACCGGCGGCACCTACACCTCGGTCGAGCACCAGGACGAACTCACCGACCGGGTGAACGAGTTGGTGGACCGGGCGGCCGATCCGGTGGTGACGCCGGTGCCGGCCGAGGGTGCCGACCGGTGTGCCGGGGCGCCGACGCTGAAGTCGGGCCTGTACACCGACCGCGAGGAGTTCGGGCAGCAGCGCTGGTACCGGGTGGACGTGCGGCCGGGTCAGGAGCTGCGCGCCTCGGTGAGCGTCGCCGCGGACCGGGCCGTGAACCCCGGCTACGGGGTGCTGATGCGGGCCGTGACGTCCAAGGGCCGCGAGATCGTGCGCGGCGAGGCCGCGGGCAACGGCCGTACCGACGTGATCTCGACGGGCCTGCGCTACCCGAAGGCCGACAGCGACGACGAGGACGCGCCCGCGGAGGCGGTGTGCCTGTCCGTCTCGCACTCCTTCTCGGCGGCCTCGGGCGTGAAGACCACGCCGGGCCTGCCGCTGGAGCTGACGGTGGACGTCGTGGACGCTCCCAGCCAGGCCGGCGACGTGGCCGCCTTCGGACTGGGCCGCGGCTGGTGGCTGCTCGGCGTGCTGATCCTCACCGGCTTCCTCGCCGGTCTCGTCTGGGGCTGGCTGTCGCGCTGGCGGGTCGCGGTCTGGAGGACCAACTGATGCGAGTGGCACGAGCGTTGAGCACGGCATTGCTGTTCCTCGGTGTGGCGGCCGCCCCTGCGGCAGCCGACGCCTCGCCGAGCCCGTCGCAGGACGGCGCGTCGGCCCCCACGCGGGCCGGCACGTCGTTCCGTACGGCGGCGGAGATCGAGCAGGGCCGGTCGGCCACGGCGAGCGGCTCCACGGGGGACTACCTGTACTGGTCGTTCCCCGCGGACACCGGACAGCGCCCCACCATCGAGGCGAAGGTGAAGCTCCCGCAGACCCACGCCTCCCAGACCTGGCAGATCGACGTCTACGACGGTCTGCGCCGCCGTCAGGCCTGTCAGTACGGGGCGCAGACGCGCACGGCCGCGGCGGACGCCTCCTCCGTCGAACTCGCCTGTGTGCTGCGCACGGTCCGGGCCTGGTCGGAGCCGTGGGCGAACGACCCGCTGCCCGGCACCTACTACGTCCGGCTGACGGCCATCGGCGTCCCCACCGCCGACCTCGGCCTCCGGGTCGACACCGAATTGCGCGTGGACTCCAAGGACATCGGCGGATCGGCGGCGGTGGACGGCTCGCTCGCCGAGCCGCTGGTGCCCGGGGTCGCCAGTAAGCCCGGCGAGGAGCGCGAGGACGCCGCGGTGCTGGCCGGACTCGAACCCGAGGACGGCTGGGCGTCCGGCTGGTGGTCGGACCGCTGGGTGTGGACGGCGCTCGGTGGCGTGCTCGCCGCGCTGGCCGGGGTCGGCGGGTACGCGCTGACGCGCGGGACGGGACGGCCGTCCCGGGTGCCGCCTGGCAGCTGACCGGCCCACGGTCGACCGCCCCACACCTGACCGTTCAGAACCTGACCGGCTCTCAGAAGGCCCGCCCCGTGCGGGCCTTCTCGCCTTCCTCGCGCAGTGACGTGGCGAGGGCGCCCTCGCCGCTCACCCCGGCCCGGCCGTCCCGCACGGCGTCGGCCAGGCTCAGCTCCCCGCGGGCCAGAGCCGTGCACGTGGCGGTGTCCAGGACCAGCCGGGCGTCCGGCTCCGCGGGGGCGGGTCCGTCGCCGTACACGGGCCCGTCCTCGGCACCGGCGTGCAGATGGAACAGGCCCTCTTCCAGCCGCACTTCGACGAGTCCCTCGCCGTCGAGCAGGCGCAGCAGGGGCAGGGCGAACCAGTGCGCCCGCACCGCGTCCGTCGGCCTGCGCTCACCGAGTTCGGCCCGCCCCCACTCCCCCAGCGCCTGGAGCACGGGCAGCAACGCGCGTCCGCGAGGCGTGACTTCGTACACGTACGCCGCACCGGGCGGCGGCAGCCGGCGCCGGGTCGCCAGGCCGTCGCGCTCCATGTCCTTCAGCCGCGAGGCGAGTACGTCCGTGCTGACGCCGGGCAGATCCGCGTGCAGGTCGGTGTAGCGGCGGGGACCGGCGAGGAGCTCCCTGACGATCAGCAGGGTCCAGCGGTCACCGACGACGTCGAGCGCACGGGCGGCGGAGCAGTACTGGTCGTAGCTTCGGCGAGGTGGCATGCGACGCAGTCTAGACAACTTGTTGGACTTTCCAAGCGCCTACTTGGTAAAACCAAGCAGCACCAGTCGCCAGAGGGGAAGCAGCGCATGGAGTTCCGGCAGTCGAGCAAACTCAGCGAGGTCTGTTACGAGATCCGCGGCCCGGTCATCGAGCACGCCAACGCGCTGGAGGAGGCGGGCCACAGCGTGCTGCGCCTGAACACCGGCAATCCGGCGCTGTTCGGGTTCGAGGCGCCGGAGGAGATCCTCCAGGACATGATCCGGATGCTGCCGCAGGCCCACGGCTACACCGACTCGCGCGGCATCCTCTCGGCCCGCCGCGCCGTGGCCCAGCGGTACCAGACGCTCGGCCTGGAGGTCGGCGTCGACGACGTCTTCCTCGGCAACGGCGTCTCGGAACTGGTGTCGATGGCCGTCCAGGCGCTCATCGAGGACGGCGACGAGATCCTGATCCCCGCCCCCGACTTCCCCCTCTGGACGGCGGTGACGACCCTCGCGGGCGGCAAGGCGGTCCACTACCTGTGCGACGAACAGGCCGACTGGTACCCCGACCTCGACGACATGGCATCGAAGATCACCGACCGGACGAAGGCGGTCGTGATCATCAATCCGAACAACCCCACCGGCGCGGTCTACCCCAAGGAGATCGTCGAGGGCATCCTCGACCTCGCCCGGCGGCACGGCCTCATGGTCTTCGCCGACGAGATCTACGACCAGATCCTCTACGACGACGCCGTGCACCACTCGGCCGCCGCCCTCGCCCCGGACCTGGTGGTCCTCACCTTCTGCGGCCTGTCCAAGACCTACCGCGTGGCGGGCTTCCGCTCCGGCTGGCTGGTGGTGACGGGCCCGAGGCAGCACGCGAGGAACTACCTGGAGGGCCTGACCATGCTGGCCTCCATGCGGCTGTGCGCCAACGCGCCCGCGCAGTACGCCATCCAGGCCGCGCTCGGCGGCCGGCAGTCCATCCGCGAGCTGACCGCGCCGGGCGGGCGGCTGCTGGAGCAGCGGGACGTGGCCTGGCGGATGCTCAACGAGATCCCGGGGGTGACCTGTGTGAAGCCGAAGGGCGCGCTGTACGCCTTCCCCCGCCTCGACCCCAAGGTGCACAGGATCCACGACGACGAGCGGTTCGTGCTGGACCTGCTGCTGCGGGAGAAGATCCAGGTGGTCCAGGGCACCGGCTTCAACTGGCCGGCCCCGGACCACTTCCGCATCCTGACGCTGCCGCACGCGGAGGACCTGGAGGCGGCGATCGGCCGGATCGGGCGCTTCCTCGGCGGGTACCGCCAGTAGCCGGGCCGGCCGGTGGGGACGCGACTGTCAGTGGCCGGTCGTAGCCTTCGAGCAGGTGGGCCAGTGCCCGAGACCGGCCGGAGAGGAGTACGCCGTGACCCGACCGCCGACCGCCGCGCAGCGGCGTGTCATCGACGCCGCCGACCCCGTCACCGGGCGGCTCCGGGGCACGGAGTCGCAGCTCACGGCACTGGTGAAGCGGGGCTTCGCCTTCCGCCACCCCCGCCCGCCGCACGATCACTTCCTGACGCCGGAGGGGCACCGGGTGCGGCAGGGCATCACACAGGCGCCCGTGCCCGCCGGGGAGCGGATCCCGGAGCCGACGGGCGTGTTCGCCGCCCGCGTCGGTGGTGAGCGGGGTGCGGCGCAGGCCGGGCCCTCCCGGCGCCGGGAGGTGCACAGCGCCTGGCAGGGGTTGCTGGAGCTGCGCCGGATGACCAACCCGGACGGGTCCGTGGACCGGCCGTGCGGCTGGGAGCGGGGCCATCTGGTGCAGGCCGCCGCGCTGGCCCTGGAGGCCGCCGGGCACGCTCCGGCGGGGCAGGAGGGCGGGGGCTACCGGGTACGGGAGACCCCGCAGCCGGAGGCCGTCGCCGTGCACGAGCCGGACGCACAGGCGCTGCGGGCCTGCGCGGCCACCCTGGAAGGGGCGGGCTGGCAGGTGAGCGAGCACCGCGAGCCGCGCGGCGGGGAGCGGTACCTGCTGGCTTCGCCGCGCCGGATGTGAGGGGCATGCCAGGATCGGTGGGTCGTTGCGCAGTGCACGAGAGTCCGGTGCGAGAGATCCGGCGCGAGAAGGGAAAGCCGTGAGCGAGCCGTTTTCCGTCCCTGTGACCGTCCGTGGATACGAGACGGATGTGCAGGGGCATCTCAACCAGGCGGTCTACCTGAACTACGCGGAGCACGCCCGCTGGTCGCTGCTCCAGGCCGCGGGGATCAGCCAGTCCGCCCTCATCGGCAGCGGCGTGGGACCGGTCGCCCTGGAGACGACCATCCGCTACCAACGCGAGCTGCTCGCGGGCGACGAGGTCGAGGTGACCTGCGCCTTCGAGTGGGGCGGCGGCAAGACGTTCAGGATCCGGCAGAGCGTCGTGAAGGCCGACGGCACGGTGGCGGCCGAGATCACGGCGGTCGGCGGCATCCTGGACCTGGAGAAGCGCAGGATGGTCGCCGACCCCGCGGACGTCCTCCGGAAACTGGCGTCGAATCCGGGGCTGTTCGGGCTCTAGTACTGCAAGGGTGCTTGTTCTGAGTGCCAGGCAGTTTGCAGGGGCTGTGTCCGCGTCCCCCCGGGGCCCGCCGCCCGCCAAAGGGGAGGAACCCCAGCCGACGTGCGGCTGGGGTTCCACTGGGTTGTGCGTGTCGAGCGGGTCAGCGCTGCAGGGTGAGGACACCCGGACGGTACGGCCACAGCGAGTAGTCGAGGCCGTTCTGGGTGGCGCCTCTGCCTTGGTAGAGGAACTGCAGGTTGCAGGGGTCGATGGTCTTGGTCTGGTCGGGGTTGTTGCGGACCAGGTCACCGTGGCTGATGTCGTTGGTCCAGGTGGCGCCGCTGTTGGCCTTGCCCGCGAAGGGGGCGCTCTCGCTGCCGGCCTGCACGGTCCACGGACCGTTCAGGCTGGAGGCGGTGTACGAGCGGAAGTAGCGCCCGTTCGCGCCCCGCGCCTCGACGATCATGAGGTACTGGTCCTGGCCCTGGACCTTGTAGACCTCCGGCGCCTCGAACACCTTGTCCACGGTGTCGCTGATGACCGTCGTGTACGACGACCCGAAGTTGCCCGGGAAGTTCGCGAGCGGCATGGTCGACTTGTAGATCTTGCCGTTGTCACCGGCGAAGAACAGGTACATGTTCTGGTTGTCGGCGATCAGGGTCTGATCGAGCGCGCCGGTGGGAGAGTTCTCGGTGCTGGGGAGGGTGCCGGTGAACAGCGGCTGCGGCGCGGACCAGCTGTTGGGGTTGGTGGGGTCGGTCGACGTGCGGTAGTTGAAGGGCCAGCCACCGCTCCACTGGGAGGCCATCACCCAGATGTTCTTGGGCGCGAAGTAGAACAGGGTGGGCGCCACCGCGGTCTGGCTCATGGCGGTCTGGGGGGCGGAGGCCATGTCCGACCAGTTCGTGAAGGCGCCGAAGCCCATCGACTTCCAGTTGCCGTCGGAGTACGTCCCGTAGACCAGGTGCTTGCCCTGATACGTCACAGTGGTGAAGTCCTTGAGCGCGGCCCACCCGTTCGCCGGCTGGGCCAGTGCCCCGGTCGAGGTCCACCGGTATGTCGACGGAAGGGAACACGTGGCGCCCGAGGCGGACAGGCCGGTCCACTTCTGGTTGCTGCCGCCGTTGCAGGTCGCGATCTCCACCGCAGTGCCGTTGGCGGTACCGGCACCCACGACGCTCAGGCACAGCCCGGACTCCACGCCGACGACCGTACCGTCCGTGTTCACCCGCCACTGCTGGTTCGTACCGCCGTTGCAGTCCCAGATCACCGGCCGGGTCCCGGACGTCGTGGCGTGGCCGGGCACATCCAGGCACTTGTTGCCGTACACGGTCAGCTGGTTGCTGTCCGTCAGCGTCCACTGCTGGTTGGTCCCGCCCCAGCAGTCATAGATCTGGGTTGCGGTGCCATTGGTCTGGCTGGCGCCCGGCACGTCGAGACACCGGCCGGAACCGGTGCCACGCAGGGCGCCGCTGGTGGCCGCCTGGGCGGCCGGGCCGGCGACCAGCAACGCCGCAAGCGAGACCATGGTCGCGGTCGCGGCGGCTATGACCGCGGACGGACGTCTGCGGCTGAAGCTGAGTCTGTGCATGGGGACCTCGCGTTTCTGAGTGCGCGGCTCTGCCGGCTCCTCGGAGGCTGTGCGTGGGGTGGTGCGGCGCGACCTCGCATGCGTTCGCCATCTCGAACAGAGGTCGAAGTATCGAGCAAGTGGATAATAAAGATCCAGCCACCCGCGTCAATGCTTCTCACAGAATTCACGAACAGGAAAAGTCACGAGCCGGAAGAAGGCCTGAAGCTGTTGCACAACCCGTTGTGCAACACCCTTCAGGCCTGGGCGGCGTCTCGCCAGATCGTCATGTCCAGTTGCAGGAAGGCGATGTCGGGCAGCGCCGTCGACTTGGTCTGGAGCACGAGCAGGGCGATGTCCCCGTTCTTGTGCTTGACGCAGATCTCGGTGCCGGCGGCCGCCGCGGCCAGGGTCCAGCGGTGCCGGTCGGCACTGGCGAGCATCAGCCGGCACTCGTCGAGGGTGGCCCCCGACTTGCCGAACAGCTGAAGGAAGACGCTGGTGTCGCTCTCCACCGCGCAGCCGACGTTCTCGCAGTCGAAGCGGATGTCCCCGTCGCGGTCGTCGCGCATGAACGGCTTGCGGAAACTCAGCGAGCTCTCCGGGGTCAGCATCAGCAGGGCCTGTGATTCGACCTGCGGTGACGGTGACTTCGCCGGGGAGGGCTCGGCCCCTTCCGGCGTCCGCCCGACGGTCCCCGACGCTCCGGTCCGGCCTTCGGACTCCGTCGACGGCCCCGGCCCCGACGACCGCCCGGACTGGTGCGGGCCCGGGCTCGCCGGTGCGCCCGCCACCCAGTCGTGAAACCTGTCGCCCGCGTCCTGGACCGTCCACAGCAGGCCCCCGAGCGCCACGACCCCCGCCGTCACGGCCGCGGCCGTGATCAGCGCGGTGCGCCGTCGCCGCGTCCGCCGCTGCCCCGGCCCGCCCGGCAGCCGTTGCGGCTCGGTGACGACCAGCGGTTCGGGCATGACGCGCGTGGGAGTGGGGAGCGGGGACGGGACCGTCGGCTCCGGCCCCATGACGTCCCGCCACACGGCCGGGCCCGCGCCCGCGTCGGCGTCCGTCCCCAGTCGCTGCCGGCACCAGTCGACGATCTCCGCCAGGTCCGCCCTGTCCTTCGGGTCGGCGGCCAGGCAGCGGGCGAACAGCGGTCGGAGCTGCTCGGGCAGCACGGACAGCTCGGGCCGGTCGTGCACGATCCGGTACAGCACGCCGACCGCGGGGCCCTCCCCGTAGAGCGGGCGGCCGAGGGCCGCGAACGCGGCCGTCTGGCCCAGCGCGAAGACATCGGTGGCCGCCGTGACCTCGCCCGCGGACGCCTGCTCGGGAGCCATGAAGTGGGGCGTGCCGACGGCGGCGCCGGTGACGGTGTACGAGGTGAAGTCGGCGGCCAGCGAGATGCCGAAGTCGATCACACGCGGTCCGTCGGCGGCGAGCAGCACGTTGGACGGCTTGAGGTCGCGGTGCACGATGCCGGCGGCGTGGACGGCCTGGAGTGCCTCGGCCACCCCCGCCATCAGCCACAGCACCGCGGGGACGGGCAGCGGTCCGCGCCGGGCGACGGCGTCGGTGAGGGACGGACCGGGCACGTACAGCGTGGCCGCCCAGGGCGGTGTGCCGTCGGCGTCGGCGTCGATCAGCTCGGCGGTGTAGGCGCCCCGCACCCGCCGGGCCGCCTCCACCTCCCGGCGGAACCGGCGCCGGAAGTCGGGGTCGTCGGCCAGTTCCGGCCGGATCACCTTGAGGGCCACCGGCCGCCCGCCCTGCGTGTGCGACAGGTAGACACGGCCCATGCCGCCCGCGCCGAGCCGGGCCGCGAGGCGGTACCCGGCGACCACGGGCGGATCGTCCGCCCGCAACGGCTGGAACACCTCGGTCGCGTGATTCATCGGCCCGTCTTCCCCTTGTCCCCTGATCCCCCGGTCAACCATGGGTTGACCAAGGCAGAAGCCTAAGCGGAGTCCGGCGGGCTCAGGACGCGGCCGGGGCCTTGGGCGGGCCCGTGAGCTCCTCGCCCGTCTCCATCGGGTGGGTCACGTCCTGGGCGTCGCGGGTGCCCTTGCCCAGGTGGTTGAAGACGAGGTTGAGCAGCACGGCGGCCACACAGCCCGTGGAGATGCCCGAGTCCAGGACGATGCGGGCCGTCTCCGGGAAGGCGTGGTAGAACTCCGGCGCCGTGATGGGGATGATGCCGACGGCCAGCGAGACGGCCACGATCAGGACATTGTTGTCCTTGTCCAGGGCGGCCCGGACCAGGGTCTGGATGCCGCTGGCGGCGACCGAGCCGAACAGGACCACGCCGGCCCCGCCGAGCACCGGGCGCGGTACGACGGCGATCAGCGAGGCGGCCATCGGGCACAGGCCCATCAGCACCAGGAAGCCGCCGCCCGCGGCGACGACGTACCGGCTGCGGATCCTCGTCATGGCGACCAGGCCGATGTTCTGCGCGAAGGCGCTGCACATGAAGCCGTTGAAGAGGGGGCTGATCGCCGAGCCGAGGGTGTCGGCGCGCAGGCCGGCCGCGATGGTCTTCTCGTCGGCCGGGCGCTCGACGATCTCGCCCAACGCCAGCATGTCGGCGGTCGATTCGGTCATCGACACCACCATCACCACGCACATCGAGATGATCGCGGCGAGCTGGAACTGCGGTGCGCCGAAGTGGAACGGGGTGGGGAAGCCGATGACGGCCGCGTCCCTGACGGGGCCGAAGTCCGTGGCGCCGAACGGGATCGCGATGAGCGTGCCGATCACCAGGCCGAGCAGCACGGCGATCTGCTTGACGAAGCCCGTGGTGAAGCGGCGCAGCAACAGGACGATCAGCAGGGTGGCGGCGGCCAGGCCCAGGTTGGTCGCCGAACCGTAGTCGTGGGCGGCCGGGTTCGGTCCCTGCGCCCAGCCGAAGGCGACCGGGAGCAGGGATATGCCGATGAGGGTGATGACCGTGCCGGTCACGACGGGCGGGAAGAAGCGGATCGCCTTGCAGAAGACGGGGGCGGCCAGGAAGCCCAGGAGTCCGGCGACGACGACCGCGCCGAAGATGATCGGCAGGGCCTCGGACTTGTCCTCGGTGGAGGCGACGATCGCGGTCATCGGGGCGACTCCGGCGAAGGTGACGCCGTTGACGAACGGCAGCCGGGCGCCGATCTTCCAGATGCCGAGGGTCTGCAGGAAGGTGGCGAGGCCCGCGGTGAACAGGCAGGCGCCGGTGAGGAAGGTCAGGTCGGTGGCGGTCAGGCCGATGGCCGCGCCGACGATCAGGGGTGGGGCGACGACTCCGGCGTACATGGCGGCCACGTGCTGAAGGCCGGTCGTCGCCATCTTGAGCGCGGGGAGTTTTTCGTCAACGGGGTGGTCGGCCACGGCGGCGTCCCTCCGGTCGGTTACACGGCTGTGCCCGAGGGCCGCCGTGGGTGTCAGGGAGGTGGTGCGGGTGTGGTCATGGGGGGTGCCTCCCTGCTCGAGCGAAGCCGAGAGCTTGAGGGAGGGACCGGGCGTGCGGCGGACGGGGGTGGCCGTTCCGGGGCGCGCGGGTACGCGCGCCCCGGAGACGACCGCCGTGGACCCCGCTCGGGTTCACGGCCACCGGCCGGGAGCCGTCCCTCCCGGCCGGAGTCATCGGGGTGTTCAGGCCCGGGCGGCGATCTCCGCCAGGCGCCGGGCCTGCCCGCGCGTGGCGCGGGCGATGGCGTCCTCGTCGGCCGTGAGCAGCCGCCCGTCCTCGACGATCTGCCGGCCGTCCACGAAGGACGCGGTGACCGGGGCGGCCGCGCCGAAGACCAGGGCGGTCACCGGGTCGGCGATGGAGGCGTGGGCGAGCGTGTCCAGCTTCCACAGCACGAGGTCGGCGAGCTTGCCGGGCTCCAGGGAGCCGGTCTCCGCCGCCCGGCCCAGTACCTGGGCGCCGCCGTACGTGCCCAGGCGCAGGGCCTGACGGGCGTTCAGGGCGGCTTCCTTGTGGGCGCCGAGGCGGTTGATGAGGAGGGCGTTGCGCAGCTCGGTGTGGAGTTCGCCGGACTCGTTGGAGGCGGTGCCGTCGACGCCGAGGCCGACGGGGACGCCGGCCGCGAGCATGTCGGGGACGCGGGCGATTCCGGCGGCGAGGCGGGCGTTGGAGGACGGGCAGTGCGCGACGCCGGTGCGGGACCGGGCGAAGGCGGCGATGTCGGAGTCGTTCATGTGGACGCAGTGCGCCATCCACACGTCCTCGCCGAGCCAGCCGGTGGACTCGAAGTAGTCGGTCGGGCCCATGCCGAACAGTTCGTGGCAGAACTTCTCCTCCTCCACGGTCTCCGAGCCGTGGGTGTGCAGGCGGACGCCGAGACGGCGGGCCAACTGGGCCCCGTCGCGGAGCAGTTCGGTGGAGACGGAGAAGGGGGAGCAGGGCGCGACGGCGACCTGGGTCATGGCGTCGAAGGAGGAGTCGTGGTGCCGGCGCACGGTCTCCTCGGTGGCGGCCAGCGCCCCGTCGAGGGTCTCGACGGCGAAGTCCGGGGGCAGGCCGCCGTCCTTCTCGCTGCGGTCCATGGAGCCGCGGGCGAGGGTGAAGCGGACGCCCATGTCACGGGCGGCGCCGATGATCGCGCCGGAGAGGTCGCCGGAGCCCCGCGGGAAGACGTAGTGGTGGTCCATGGCGGTGGTGACGCCGCCGCGGGCCATCATGGCGAGGGAGCCCTGGGCGGCCGCGCGGACCATCGGCTCGTCGATGCGCGCCCAGGTGGGGTAGAGCGCGACGAGCCAGTCGAAGAGGTTGTGGTCGGTGGCCAGGCCGCGGGTGATCCACTGGTAGAAGTGGTGGTGGGTGTTGATCAGGCCGGGGGTCACGAGGTGGCCGGAGGCGTCGATACGGCGTGCGACGTTGTCCAGGCCCTCGGGGGCCGCGCCCGCGCCGAGGGACTCGATGCGGTTGCCGGCGAGGACGACGTGTCCGGAGGCGTACTCGGTGTCGTTCGCGTCGACGGTCGCGATCGCGCAGTTCTCGATGACGATGCGCCGCTCTGCTGCCATGGTTCGTCCCTTTTCACGGAGTGTGCTGAATCGGAGAGGGCACGGCAGGACCCTGGGATTTTGAGTGCCGTGGCCGGGAGGAGCGTTCCCCGGCCACGGGTGCCGAAAGAGGGAACGTCAGAGGTTGGTGAGGTCCTCGGGGATCCGCGCCTCGCAGCCGTCCCTGAGGATCGTCGCCTCGATCAGGCCGTAGGGGCGGTCGGCGGCGTAGTACACCTCATTGTCGTTCTTCAGCCCGAACGGCTCCAGATCGACCAGGAAGTGGTGCTTGTTCGGCAGGGAGAAGCGGACCTCGTCGATCTCGCTGCGGTGGTTGATGATCCGCGAACCCATTTGGTACAGCGTCTGCTGGAGCGAGAGCGAGTAGGTCTCGGCGAAGGCCTGGAGCATGTGCTTGCGCACCTGCTCGTAGGACTTCTCCCAGTTCGGCATGCGCTGCTCGTCGTCGGTCCAGTTGAACCGCCAGCGGCCGGAGACCTCGGTGGCCAGGATGCGGTCGTAGGCCTCCTTCAGCGTCGTGTACTTGTCCTTGACGTAGCCCCAGAACTCGGAGTTGGTCGAGTTCATCACGACGAGGTCCTTCAGGCCCGAGATCACCTCCCACCTCTCGCCGTCGTAGGTGATCTGGGTCAGCCGGGTCTCCTGGCCCTTGCGGACGAAGGAGTGCTTGACCTCGTCGGCGCCGATGAACTGCGAGGTGGCGTCGGATGCCTCGATCCGCTCCCAGGCGTACTCCTCGATGCGGATGCGGGCCCGGTGGATCGGCTCCTGGCTGGTGACGAAGTGCCGGGCGAGGTGGATGCCGAACTGCTCGGCGGATTCGATGCCGTGTTCCTTGGCGAACGCGTACACCGTGTTCTTGGTGGTGTCGGTCGGCAGGACGTTCGCGTTCGAGCCGGAGTAGTGGACCTCGTCCATGTCGCCGCTCAGGGCGACGGAGACGTTCAGGTCCTTGATGTGGTGGGTGGCGCCGTCCCGCGTGATCTTGACGACCCGGTTCTCGGCCTTGCCGTACTGGTTCTGTCCCAGGATCACAGGACGGGCAGGGCGGGAAATGTCTGCCATCTTTAGCTAGCTCCCTCGGTATACGGAGTAGCCGAACGGGTTGAGCAGCAGCGGTACGTGGTAGTGCTCACCGGCCTCTACGGCGAAGGTGATCACCACCTCTGGAAAGAACGCACCGCTGTCCCGATTCGCGGGGGCGTCCTGCTGCGCATCGGCTTGCTTCTTCGCAGATTCTTCGAAGTACGGCTCCACCGCGAAGTCGAGCCGTACGTGGGTGGTGCCCTCCGGCAGCGCCGGCAGGTCCTTGCACCGCCCGTCCGCGTCGGTCGCGGAGCCGCCGAGCGCCTGCCAGTCAGCACTCCGGCCGGTGCGGGCGCAGAGCTGGACGGCGACGCCCTCGGCGGGGCGGCCGGCGCTGGTGTCCAGGATGTGCGTGGACACGGAGGCGGTGGCGGAGGTGCTCATGGTGCTGTCAGTCCTCTTCGACGAGTCGGGCCAGACGGATGCGGTTGATCTTCCCCAGTTCGGTGCGGACGATCTCCCGCTCCTGCTCCGGCGTGTTGCCGATCCGCTCCCTGACCGCGTCGCGCATCTGCTCGCCGGTGCGGCCGGTGGCGCAGATCAGGAAGACATGCCCGAACCTCTCCTGGTAGGCGAGGTTGAGCTCCAGCATCTCCGCCTTGAGCGCGTCGGAGGCGCCGGCCATGCCGCGCTGCTCCCGCGCCGAGGTGGGGTCGCCGGGTTTGGGGCGGCCGATGGGCGGGTGACCGGCCATGGCCTCGTCGAGGTCCGCGGCGGTCAGCTCCGCCATGGCGGCGTCGCTCGCGGCGTACAGGTCCTCGGAGGTGGCGTAGGGGCGGGCGGCCAGCAGGCGCTTCGCCCACGCCGTGGAGGCGCACGCCTCGTGGAGGGCGGTGAGGGCCGCGTGCTCCTCGAGCGTGTTGAACCGGGCCAGGCCCGGCGGCGTGGAAGTGGACGTCACGGGAGCCTCCGTGGCCGCTTACGGCCTTCGTGCTGAACGGGCGTGCCGATAGCTAACGCCCTTCCGCGACAGCACGTCAACAGTTTGTTGAAAATTCGGTGGCGTGAAACCGGACCGGTGCCGCGCGGACCCTCAGGCCCCCTTCTCGCGGTTGAGGTAGTTGTAGACGGTGAAGCGGCTGACGCCGAGGGCGCTCGCCACGGTCTCCACCCCGTGCCGTACCGAGAAGGCGCCGCGCGCCTCGAGTATCCGTACGACCTCCTGCTTGGCCCTGCGGTCCAGATCGGCCAGCGGCATGCCCTTGCGGCGCTCCATGGCGGCCAGGATGTGATCGAGGGAGTCGGCGAGCTGCGGCAGCCGCACGGCCACGGCGTCCCGGCCCTCCCAGGCGAGGACGACGTCGTCGGGGCCGGCCTCGTCGGGCGGGATCATCTCGCCGCCCATGGCGTCGACCAAGGGCTTGACGGCCGCGATGAACGGCTCGTCCCCCGCGCCGCTCACGCCTCGCCCTCCTCGACGACGTTGACCTGGAGCGAGACCCGGGTGGCGCCGGCCTCCAGCGTCCTGCGGAGCAGGGCGTCCACGGCGGCGAGCACCGCGTCGGCACCACCCTGCGCGGTGTTGCCGAACGGGCCCACGTCCACGGCGTCCAGTTCGGCGGCCTCCACGACCTCGCGGGCCACCACCGCGTGCGCGGGCGCCTCGTCCAGGTCGAACGGCTCGGTCGTGAACTCCACTCTCAGTCGCACGCGCTCAACCTAACGCGCGGGGCGGGCTTTCCGGCAGCCCCTCTTGACAGCCCTCGCACCGCACAGGCAATCTTCCGTTAAGCAGAAGTGAGATTCCGCAATACGGAATAAGTGCCATGGGTGACGCACCATGGAAGACACGGAAGGGAGCGCCGCCCCGATGGGATTCGCAGACCAGCGCTTCAACGTCAACCTGTCGATCCTCTTCACCGAGCTCCCCCTCCTGGAGCGTCCCGCGGCGGCCGCCGCGGCGGGCTTCTCCGCGGTCGAGCTGTGGTGGCCCTGGGTCGACTCACCCGTCCCCGAGCGGTCCGAGCTCGACGCCCTGAAGCGTGCGATCGAGGACGCCGGCGTCCGGCTGACCGGCCTGAACTTCTACGCGGGGCAGCTCCCGGGCCCGGACCGCGGCGCCCTGTCGATCCCCGGTGCGCAGTCGGAGCGGTTCCGCGCCAACATCGACGTGGCCGCCGACTTCGCCGCCTCCCTGGGCTGCACGGCGCTCAACGCGCTGTACGGCAACCGCGTCGAGGGCGTGGACCCGGCCGAGCAGGACGCGCTCGCGCTGGAGAACCTGGTCCTCGCCGCCCGGGCCGCCGACCGGATCGGCGCGATTCTGCTGATCGAGGCGCTGAACCGGCCCGAGTCCCCGCTGTACCCGCTGGTGTCGGCCCCGGCGGCCGTGGAGGTCGTCGACCGGGTCAACGAGGCGACCGGGCTGGGCAACGCCCGCTTCCTCATGGACCTCTACCACCTGTCCATGAACGGTGAGGACCTCCCGGACGTCATCGAGCGGTTCGCCTCGAAGACCGGGCACGTGCAGATCGCCGACAACCCGGGCCGCGGCGCGCCGGGCACGGGTTCGCTGCCCCTCGAAGACCTCCTCGACCGACTGGGCAAGGCGGGTTACGACGGCTGGGTCGGCCTCGAGTACAAGCCGGGCGACCGCCCGAGCGCCGAGGCCTTCGACTGGCTGCCCCGCTGACCCCCTTCACCGAAAGGCACCCCATCATGAGCACCACTCTCCCCAAGGTGGCCTGGATCGGCCTCGGCATCATGGGCTCCCCCATGTCCGAGAACCTGATCAAGGCGGGTTACCAGGTCACCGGCTACACCCTGGAGCAGGACAAGCTGGACCGCCTGGCCGCCGCCGGCGGCACCGCCGCCGGCTCGATCGCCGAGGCCGTGCGGGACGCCGATGTCGTCATCACGATGGTCCCGGCCTCCCCGCAGGTCGAGGCCATCGCCTACGGCCCGGACGGCATCCTGGAGAACGCGAGGTCCGGCGCGCTGCTGATCGACATGTCCTCGATCACCCCGCAGACCTCGGTCGACCTGGCGAAGGCCGCGAAGGACAAGGGCGTTCGCGTGCTGGACGCCCCGGTGTCCGGCGGTGAGGCCGGCGCGATCGAAGCGGTGCTGTCCATCATGGTGGGCGGCGAGCAGGCCGACTTCGACGAGGCCGAGCCGATCTTCCAGGCGCTCGGCAGGACCATCGTGCTGTGCGGCCCGCACGGCTCCGGCCAGACCGTGAAGGCCGCCAACCAGCTGATCGTCGCCGTGAACATCCAGGCGTGCGCCGAGGCGGTGGTCTTCCTGGAGAAGTCCGGCGTGGACCTGAAGGCCGCCCTGGACGTCCTGGGCGGCGGGCTCGCCGGCTCGACCGTACTGACCCGCAAGAGGGACAACTTCCTCACCCGCGACTTCAAGCCGGGCTTCCGGATCGACCTGCACCACAAGGACATGGGCATCGTCACCGACGCCGCCCGCACCGTCGGCGCGGCCCTGCCCGTCGGTGCCGTGGTCGCCCAGCTGATCGCGAGCCTGCGCGCGCAGGGCGACGGCGGCCTGGACCACTCGGCGCTGCTGCGGGCCGTGGAGCGGCTCTCCGGCGCGCAGCTCTGACCCCTGCCCGGCCCCTGTGACCCCGGGGGTCCCCAGACCCGGGCGGCGCCGCCCCTGACACCTGTCCTGTCGCGCCCAGAGGGGCGGCGCCGCCCGGAACCAGCCATGCCCTTCACTTCAACAAACTGTTGACGCTCCGCTCATCCCGATCCTAGGCTCCACAAAGCGGAAACATTTTTCCGCTGCCCTCTCGTACGGAAGGTCACGATGTCGCAGCGCGTGCTCACCACCGAGTCCGGCGCCCCCGTCGCCGACAACCAGAACTCCGCCACCGCCGGCATCGGCGGCCCGCTCCTGCTCCAGGACCAGCACCTGCTGGAGAAGCTGGCGCGCTTCAACCGCGAGCGCATCCCGGAGCGTGTGGTGCACGCCCGCGGCTCGGGCGCCTACGGCCACTTCGAAGTCACCGACGACGTCACGGAGTTCACGCACGCCGACTTCCTCGGCGGCGTGGGCGAGCGCACCGAGGTGTTCGTGCGCTTCTCGACGGTGGCCGACTCGCTCGGCGGCGCGGACGCGGTGCGCGACCCGCGCGGTTTCGCGGTGAAGTTCTACACGGAGGAAGGCAATTACGACCTCGTCGGGAACAACACCCCGGTGTTCTTCATCAAGGACCCGATCAAGTTCCCGGACTTCATCCACTCGCAGAAGCGCGACCCGTTCACGGGCCGTCAGGAGCCGGACAACGTCTGGGACTTCTGGGCCCACTCCCCCGAGGCCACGCACCAGGTGACCTGGCTGATGGGCGACCGCGGCATCCCGGCCTCGTACCGCCACATGAACGGCTACGGCTCGCACACCTACCAGTGGACGAACAGCCGGGGCGAGGCGTTCTTCGTCAAGTATCACTTCAAGACCAACCAGGGCGTCCGGTCCCTGAGCAGCGAGCAGGCCGCCGAGATCGCGGGCAAGGACCCCAACTCGCATCAGACGGACCTGCTCCAGGCCATCGAGCGGGGCGTGCACCCGTCCTGGACGCTGTACGTCCAGATCATGCCGGCGGCCGAGGCGGCGGACTACCGCTTCAACCCGTTCGACCTGACCAAGGTGTGGCCGCACGCGGACTACCCGCTGCGGCGCGTGGGCCGGCTGGTGCTGGACCGCAACCCGGACAATGTCTTCGCGGAGGTCGAGCAGGCCGCGTTCTCCCCGAACAACTTCGTGCCGGGCATCGGCCCCTCCCCCGACAAGATGCTCCAGGGCCGGCTGTTCGCCTACGCGGACGCCCACCGCTACCGCCTGGGCGTCAACCACACGCTGCTGGCGGTCAACGCGCCGAAGGCCACGACCGCGCGGAACTACGGCCGGGACGGCCTCATGGCGTCCAACCCGCAGGGCCGGTACGCCAAGAACTACGAGCCGAACTCCTACGACGGCCCGGTCGAGACCGGCCGCCCGCTGTCGGCACCGCTGGCGGTCTCCGGCCACACGGGCACCCACGCGGCGCCCGCGCACACCAAGGACGACGACTTCTTCCAGGCGGGCGAGCTGTACCGGCTGATGTCCGCCGAGGAGAAGTCCCGCCTGGTCGCGAACATCGCCGGGGGCCTGTCCCAGGTCTCCCGCGACGACGTGATCGACAAGAACCTCGCGCACTTCCACGCCGCCGATCCCGAGTACGGGCGGCGCGTGGAGGAGGCGGTCCGCGCCCTGCGCGAGGACTGAACTCCCTGACCGTGCCCGACCGCCCGGGGCGACCCGGATGAGGGGTGGTCCCCCGGGCACGGGCACGGTCAGGGCGCGGACCGCGGCGGCTGCGAGCCAGTGCGGTGGTGAAGGGCCCGGGCCGGTTTCTCGACCTGAGGGAAACCGGCCCGGAGCCCGTCGCACCCGCCGCGGTCCCAGTACCACCCCTCTCCCCGAACCCCGTCCGGCGGCGCGAACGTCCTGTCGCGCCCAGCCTCGCGCCGCCGGACGGCCAGCCCGCCCCGGGGTGCGGAACCGTCCTGTTCGCAGCAGCCTGGAGGCATGGCTCCTCCCGCCGAGCATCCGCATGTCGTGGTCCACGCTCCTGCCCTGGACGGCTCCCGCCGGGTCACCCTGGGTGAGGAGCCGCTGGGCGTCGCCACGCACACCGACGACGTCGCCGAGATTCTGCGCCTGGCCGACCTGTACGTCACCGATGTCGCGCAGAGCGATCTCGTCGAGTGGCAGGGCGGCGGCCCGGACGACTGGCCGGGCCTTTCGGAGCACCACGACGCGTGAGCGCGCTGACGCCACCGGTCGTACCCGGCGTACGCAACCCTCGGAAGAACCTCTGAACCCGGCCCCGGGGGCTTCAACCGCCCCCGGGGCCGGGCACATTTGCGTCATACGGGGCCCGCGGCACGGGGGCGGCGGGCTCCCGGTGCGGGGCGGCCATCGGCGACGGTACGGCGGTCCGGCTGGAGCCGCACGAGATCTCACCGCTGGGGGGGGGGAGGCCCGCGCGCCGCCGTGGTGGACGCGCGTCCGCGGGGTCCTGTGGAGCCGGACCTGCGTCATCCCTGCCCCGCGCTACACGCGTCGCCCGCCGCCACGTCCGGGACCTGCGGCCCGACCGTCCTCTGCCGGCGAGCAGGCACGGCCCGACCGACCGCGCACGGCTGCTCCCCATCGCCCTGCACGGCGAGACGGCCTGCGGCTGCCGGTACCGCCCTTAACTCTGCGGGCGGGCCCGGTCCGCCGGGCCGAGGTGGGTGGGTGGGTGGGGGGGAAACGCGTGCGGGGCGGCTCGTCCTCCCGGACGGGCCGCCCCTCGCGCCGTGTGGGTCTCAGACCTTCAGCGGCTTGATCGACGTCGGCGCGTGACCCGGCTCCGTCGCGATCTCCTCGAACTCGACGACGTTGCCGATGTCGTTCGTCGTCGACATGGAGATGTTGGTGACGCGCTCCAGGATCGCCTCGACGACGACCGGGACCCGGTACTCCGCGGCCAGCTTCTTGGCCTGCTCGAAGGCACCGCCCAGCTCGGCGGGGTCGGTGACGCGGATCGCCTTGCAGCCCAGGCCCTCGGCGACCCTGACATGGTCGACGCCGTAGACGCCGAGTTCGGGCGCGTTGATGTTCTCGAACTCCAGCTTGACCTGGAAGTCGATGTCGAACGCCCGCTGTGCCTGGCGAATCAGCCCCAGGTAGGAGTTGTTCACCAGGACGTGGACGTACGGGATCCTGTGCTGTGCGCCGACGGCCAGTTCCTCCAGCATGAACTGGAAGTCGTAGTCGCCGGAGAGCGCGACGACGGGCGCCTCGGGGTCGGCCTTCGCGACGCCGAGCGCGGCCGGGATGGTCCAGCCGAGCGGGCCGGCCTGGCCGCAGTTGATCCAGTGCCGGGGCCGGTAGACGTGCAGCATCTGCGCGCCGGCGATCTGCGAGAGGCCGATGGTGGAGACGTACCGGGTCTCCGGGCCGAAGGCCTTGTTCATCTCCTCGTAGACGCGCTGCGGCTTGATCGGGATGTCGTCGAAGTGCGTACGGCGCTGGAGGGTCGCCTTGCGCTCCTGTGCGGAGGCGGCCCACGCGGAGCGGTCGGGCAGCCGGCCCTCGGCCTTCAGCTCCTCGGCGACCTCGACGAACAGCTCCAGGGCTGCCTTGGCGTCGGAGGCGATGCCGTAGTCCGGGGCGAAGATCTTGCCGATCTGGGTGGGCTCGATGTCGACATGGACGAACGTCCGCCCGGCCGTGTAGACGTCGAGCCTGCCGGTGTGACGGTTGGCCCAGCGGTTGCCGATGCCGAGGACGAAGTCGGACTCCAGGAAGGTCGCGTTGCCGTAGCGGTGCGAGGTCTGGAGGCCGACCATGCCGGCGTTCAGCTCGTGGTCGTCGGGCAGCAGGCCCCAGCCCATCAGGGTGGGGACGACGGGGGTGCCGGTCAACTCGGCGAAGCGGACGAGGAGTTCGGCGGCATCCGCGTTGATGACGCCGCCGCCCGCGACGATCAGGGGCCGCTGCGAGGCGTTCAGCATCCCGATCGCCTTCTCGATCTGGGCACGGCTGGCGGCGGGCTTGTAGACCGGGAGCGGCTCGTAGGTCTCGGGGTCGAACTCGATCTCCGTCAGCTGCACGTCGATCGGCAGGTCGATGAGGACGGGCCCGGGACGGCCGGAGCGCATCAGGTGGAACGCCTGCTGGAAGACGCCCGGGACCTGCGCGGCCTCCAGGACGGTGACGGCCATCTTGGTGACGGGCTTGGCGATGGAGGCGATGTCGACGGCCTGGAAGTCCTCCTTGTGGATCACCGCGGTCGGGGCCTGGCCGGTGATGCACAGGATCGGGATGGAGTCGCCGATCGCGGAGTACAGGCCCGTGATCATGTCGGTGCCGGCCGGGCCCGAAGTGCCGATGCACAGGCCGATGTTGCCCGGGTGGGTCCGGGTGTAGCCCTCGGCCATGTGCGAGGCGCCCTCGACGTGCCGGGCGAGGGTGTGCGCGATGCCGCCGGAGGCTTTGAGCGCCGCGTAGAAGGGGTTGATCGCCGCGCCCGGGACACCGAACGCGTCGGTGATGCCCTCGCGCTTGAGGATCTCAACTGCCGCTCGGGCAGCGGTCATTCGAGCCATCGAGTACTCCTGCTTCGGCTGTCGGATTCGCACTCCCGTCGCGCCCCGCGGTGAGCTCTTCCGTAATGTGGAAAGTATTTTCTACTATCTGGAATGAATGTATGCGGGGCGGGTGAAGGGCGTCAAGAGACGGCAAGCGCCGGACAGGTGGCGGTTCGAGGGAGCACGATGGGCACCGCTGTCCCGACGCGACACGGTTCTGGAGTGGCCATGGCCGAGACCGTTCCGGTGCGCTGCCCCGCCTGCCGCCGCGAGCACCGCTACACGGCTCCGGCGTACCCCTGTGTGTGCGGTGCGCCGGTCGCCCCGCTGCTGGACCGGGCCGGCTCGGCGACGCCCGTCTCCCACCGGGTCTGGCAGGACGACTGGGTGACGGTGCGGTGCGGATCCTGCGGGCGGCGCGGCGAGTGGCCACGCCCGGAGGTGGGGTGCGCGTGCGGGGTGCTCCTGCGGGTGGCGGTGGTGGAGGCCCGTCACGGCGACGTGCACCGGGACGCACCGACCGGGGAAACGCCCCTCACCGGCGGGCAGGACACGGCGACGGACCAGGACGACACCCCCGCCCCGCACACGGCGGCGGACGTGACGGCGGACCAGGACGGCACCCCCGCGGCGGACCAGGACGGCACCCCCGGCCAGAACGTGTCGGCGGACCAGGACGGCACCCCCGGCCAGGACGCCACGCCCCCCGGCCTCGATCGCGCGGCCGGTCCGCGTGAGGCCGCCGCCGCGCCCGCCGCCGATATCGGCTCGGCCCAGCCCCCCTTCCGGTCCGTCACCATCCGCACGGCCCTCGACGCCGTCACGGCCACCGCGCTGTATCTGCGCTGGCTCGGCTACCGGGGCGTCCGCCGGGCCGACCAGCGGCCCCCGTCCGGCATCGGGCTGGCCGCCCGCGGCGTCCTCGCGCAGGTCGATCCGGCCGTGCGCCCGGCGACGCTGCGGGACGTGGAGTGCCTGTGGCTGACGGCCATGACCGAGTCGGCCGAAGGCCTCTACTTCTCCCTCACCGGGTACGCGGACGACGCCCGGGCCCGCGCCGACGCCCTGGGCGTCCCGTTGTTCGTCCTCGACCTCACCGGCACACCCCGGCCGGTGAACGCCCCGGCCGAGACGCTGGTCGCCGCCGGCCCCGGGAAGCGGACCTCCTGAACCCGGGCCCGCCGAACCGCAGGCTCACGGATACTCGCCGCATGCGCATCCGCCCCGCCACCCGAGCCGACCTCCCAGTGCTCCAGGACATCGAACGGGCCGCCGGCGCGCCCTTCCACGACCTCGGCATGCCGGAGATCGCCGGCGACGAGCCGCCCGCGCTGGACGTCCTGGAGCGCTACCGCCGCGCGGGCCGCTGCTGGGTCGCGGTGGACGACGGGGACCGGCCGGCCGGTTATCTCGTCGCGGACCCCGTCGACGGCGCCCTGCACATCGAGCAGGTCTCGGTCCACCCGCGCGCCGCACGCCGGGGTGTGGGCCGTGCCCTGCTGGCCCACGCCGCAGGCCACGCGCGCCTGGAGGGCCTGACGGCCCTGACGCTGACGACCTTCACGGACGTGCCGTGGAACGCCCCCTACTACGCACGCCTCGGCTTCTGTCCCCTGGCCGAGGCGGCCCTGACCCCCGGCCTGCGCGCGATCCGCGCGACGGAGGCCGCGCACGGCCTGGACCGCTGGCCACGGGTGTGCATGCGCGCGCCGCTGTGACCGGCGGACCCGTGCCTGTCAGCCGTCCGCGAACCTCTCGCGCAGTTCCACCTTCCGTACCTTCCCGGACACCGTCATCGGGAAGGAGTCGAGGATCCGAACCCGGGCCGGGACCTTGTAGTGGGCCAACTGCCCCTCGCAGAAGGCCCGGAGCTCCTCCAGCGTGGGCGGGTCGGCCGGGTCGCGGGCGATGACGCAGGCGAGGACCTCTTCGCCGTAGCGCTCGTGCGGGACGCCGACGACCTGAACGTCCTGGATCTTCGGGTGGCCGTAGAGGAACTCCTCGATCTCGCGCGGGTAGATGTTCTCGCCGCCCCTGATGATCATGTCCTTGATGCGGCCGACGATCTCGACGTAGCCGTCCTCGCGCATCACGGCGAGGTCGCCCGTGTGCATCCAGCGGCCCGCGTCGACCGCCTCGGCGGTCTTCTCGGGCTCGTTCCAGTAGCCGAGCATCACGCTGTAGCCGCGGGTGCACAACTCCCCCGCCTCACCGCGCGGCCGGGTGACGCCCGTCGCGGGGTCGACGATCTTCACCTCGATGTGCGGCAGGACCCGGCCGACCGTGCCGGTGCGGTGCTCCAGGTCGTCGTCCCTGCGGGTCTGCAAGGACACCGGGGACGTCTCGGTCATGCCGTAGCAGATGGAGACCTCCGCCATGTGCATCTCGGCGACCACCCGCTTCATCACCTCCACCGGGCAGGGCGAGCCCGCCATGATGCCGGTGCGCAGGGAGGTGAGGTCGTAGCTCGCGAAGTCGGGGAGGTTCAGCTCCGCGATGAACATGGTCGGGACGCCGTAGAGGGAGGTGCAGCGCTCCTGCTGGACGGCCTCGAGGGTGGCCCTCGGGTCGAAGGAGGGGGCGGGGATGACCATGCAGGCGCCGTGCGAGGTGGCGGCGAGATTGCCCATCACCATGCCGAAACAGTGGTAGAAGGGCACCGGGATGCAGATCCGGTCCTGCTCGGAGTAGCCGAGCGTCTCACCCACGAAATAGCCGTTGTTGAGGATGTTGTGGTGGGAGAGGGTCGCGCCCTTCGGGAAGCCCGTCGTGCCCGACGTGTACTGGATGTTGATCGGGTCGTCGCAGGAGAGGTCGTCGTACACCGCGTCGGGGGTCGCCCGCCCGAGCAGCGCCTCCCAGCCCGGGTCGCCGAAGTAGACCACCTCCCGCAACTCCGGGACACGGCCCCGCACCTGGTCCACCATCGCCCGGTAGTCGCTCGTCTTGTGGCTGAGGGAGGCGAACAGCAGGGACACACCGGCCTGCTTCAGCACGTACTCCACCTCGTGGGTGCGGTACGCCGGGTTGATGTTCACCATGATCGCGCCGAGGCGGGCGGTGGCGTACTGGACGAGCACCCACTCGGGGCAGTTGACCGCCCAGATGCCCACCCGGTCGCCCTTGGCGACGCCGGAGGCGTGCAGGGCGGAGGCGAGTTCGCCGACCGCCGCGCCGAACTCGGCGTACGTCCAGCGCCGTCCGGACGGTACGTCGACCAGCGCCTCGCGGTCCGGCCAGGCGGCCACCGCCCGGTCCAGGTCGGCCCCGATGGTGTCGCCGAGCAGCGCCGTCGCGCCGGTGCCGTGACTGTAGGAATTCACCGGAAGTCCTCCTCGCGGTACTCGGCGTCCGACCCGGCCGCCGTGGCCTCACGCAGCTCGATGCGGCGGATCTTGCCGGAGACGGTCTTGGGCAGCTCGCCGAACTCCAGCCGGCGGATGCGCTTGTAGGGGGCCAGCGTCCGGCGGGAGTGCTCGAACAGGACCTTGGCCGTGTCGGGGCCGGGCTGCCAGCCCTCCGCCAGGACGACGTAGGCCTTCGGGACGGCGAGCCGCAGGTCGTCCGGGGCGGGCACGACCGCCGCCTCGGCGACCGCCTCGTGCTCCAGCAGCGCGCTCTCCAGCTCGAACGGGCTGATCTTGTAGTCGGAGGCCTTGAAGACGTCGTCGCTGCGCCCGACGTACGTCAGGTATCCCTCGTCGTCCCTGGAGGCGACGTCTCCGGTGCGGTAGTAGCCGCCCGCCATCGCCTCCGCCGTGCGGTCGGCGTCGCCGTGGTAGCCGGTCATCAGGCCGACGGGGTGCTCCGAGAGGTCGAGGGCGATCTCGCCCTCCATGGCGCCCGGGGCACCGGAGACCGGGTCGAGGAGTTCGACGCGGTAACCGGGGCTGGGACGGCCCATCGAGCCGGTCTTGAGCGGCTGGCCGGGGCTGTTGGCGACCTGGACGGCCGTCTCGGTCTGGCCGAAGCCGTCCCGGATGGTGCGGTTCCAGGCGCGGCGGACCTGTTCGATGACCTCCGGGTTGAGCGGCTCACCTGCCGCGACGACCTCGCGCGGCGGGGTGCGCAGCTGGGTCAGGTCGGCCTGGATGAGCATGCGCCACACGGTCGGCGGGGCGCAGAAGGTCGTGACGCCGGCCCGGTCCATCTCGGTCATGAGACGAACGGCGTCGAAACGCGTGTAGTTGTGCAGGAAGACGGTCGCCTCGGCGTTCCACGGGGCGAAGAGGTTGGACCAGGCGTGCTTGGCCCAGCCGGGTGAGGAGATGTTCAGATGCACGTCGCCGGGTTGCAGGCCGATCCAGTACATGGTCGACAGGTGGCCGATCGGGTACGACGTGTGGGTGTGCTCGACGAGTTTGGGCCGGGCGGTGGTGCCCGAGGTGAAGTAGAGCATCAGCGGGTCGTCGGACCGGGTCGGGCCGTCCGGCCTGAAGCGGGCGGAGGCGCCGTAGGCGTCGTCCAGCGGCAGCCAGCCCCGCGGCACCGCGCCGGCCGCGCCCGCGGCGATGCGCGTGTAGTCGCCGGGGACCTCGGTGAACTTCCCGGTGTCCTCGGGGCGTGTGATGACGTGCCGGACCCGGCCGCGCTCGACCCGGTCGCGCAGGTCGGCGGGGCCGAGCAGCGGAGTGGCCGGGATGACCACCGCGCGCAGTTTCATCGCGGCGAGGGCGGTGATCCACAGTTCGGCCTGGTTGCCGAGCATGACGAGGACGCGGTCCTCGGCGCGCACGCCCCGGTCGCGCAGCCAGGTGGCGAACTGCGCCGACCGTACGGACATCTCGCCGAAGGACAGCCGAGTCTCCCGGCCGTCCTCCTCGAC
Organism: Streptomyces sp. NPDC050674; assembly: GCF_040654575.1. NCBI lineage: Bacteria > Bacillati > Actinomycetota > Actinomycetes > Kitasatosporales > Streptomycetaceae > Streptomyces > Streptomyces sp. NPDC050674. The sequence goes on along the minus strand of NZ_JBFAIG010000007.1, from coordinate 284,497 downwards.
GAGGTGCAGGGCGGTGCGGGCGTTGCCCTCGGCGATCTCGTCGAACCAGTCCAGCGCCCAGTTGAAGTACTCGGGGCGGGGCCAGCGGAAGCGCGCGTAGGCCGTCGGGTAGTCCTCACGGTGTTCCAGCAGGAAGTCCCGCGCCTCGCGGAACATCTCCGTCGCCGATGTCATCTGTCCTCCTGGGTACCGGACCATTGCCGGGCGGCTCCGAGCCATCGTGTAATCCGTGATGCGGGTCTCACTACCCCCGAACGGGGGGTGCGGCCGCACCGGGGCCGTAGTGAGGGGGCGATTCAGGTGACAGCAGACGCGTCGGACGCGGCCGAGATCCGCAACGCGCTGCTGCGTCTGCGGCGCGGCACCGGCCTCCCGGTCGCCTTCGGCGGCCTGATGGAGGCCGGGCAGCAGATGCGCATCAGCGAGCTGAGCGGCACGGCCACCCCCGCGCTGCGGTCGCTGGTGGTGACGTCCGGCACCGGTCTGGGCGGCAAGACGGTGGCGCTGTCCCGTCCGTGCGTGGTGACGGACTACTCGGCGTCGCGGCAGATCAGCCACGAGTACGACGCGCCGGTGGCCGTGGAGGGGCTGCGCTCGGTGCTGGCCGTGCCGGTGGTGGTGCGCAACCGGGTGCGCGGGGTGCTGTACGGGGCCCTGCGCACGGCCCTGCCGCTGGGCGGGCGGATGCTGGACACGGCCGTCGAGGCGGCGCGGGACGTGGAGCGGGCGCTGGTCGTGCGGGACGAGGCCCGCACGCTCGCCGCCGGGGCCGGGACGGGCCCGGGGTGGGAACAGGTGCGGGAGGCGCACGCGGCGCTGCGGGCGCTGGCCCCGCGGATCACGGACCCGGAACTGCGCGCGGAGCTGCTCGGCGCGTGTGCGCTGCTGACGGCCGACACGGGCTCCGCGGCCCGGGTCCGGCTCGCGCCCCGCGAGGTGGACGTGCTGGCGTGCGTCGCCGCGGGGGCCACGAACGCGGTGGCCGCGGAGCGGCTGGGGGTCACGCCCGAGACCGTCAAGGGGCACCTGCGGTCGGCGATGCGGAAGCTGCGGGCCCGTACCCGTGGCGAGGCCGTGGTCGCCGCGCGACGGGCGGGGTGGTTGCCGTAGGTTTGTGGTGCTTTCCGAGATGCCTGTCCGATCGCTGGGCCGACGAAGTCCCGACGGGGCGCCGGCCCTGTGTTCCGCGGCATTCGGGACTCCGCTGAATTCGCCGGCCTGCCTGTGTTGTTATTTCCCTCACGACACCGTCCCTCCGAAATTCAAACAGCTGTTGCCTAATATTGGCCAGGACACGACACAGGGAGGGAAGAGGTGACCGTGCGACGGGACTTCCAGGAGCCTCCCAGGAGCCGCCCCGACCTGGTCATCGGCCGGGAGGATCTGTTCGCGTCGGCGCGTGAGCAGCTCGGCCGAGGGGGCAGCGTGCTGCTGCACGGCCCGGCCGGAATTGGAAAGTCGACGGTCCTGCGGGCGCTGGCCGCGGATTACGGCGGCGCGGACCGGACGGTGTTGCGCTGCTCGGCGACCGAGTCGGAATCCCACCTGCCCTTCCTGGCCCTGGCGGACCTGTTCGGACTCGTGCTGGACGACGTGTCCGGTGCGCTGCCCGGCGCCCAGCGCACCGCCCTGGAGTCGGCGCTCACCGGCCGCGGCGAGTCCACGCTCCAGCGGGACGGCCTGGCGCTGCGGCTGGCCGTGCTGTCGGCGCTGCGTGCCCTCGCCGCCAAGGGCCCGGTGCTCGTGGTCGCCGACGACCTCCAGTGGCTGGACGCCGCCAGTGCGGAGCTGCTCGGTTTCGCGGCCCGCCGGCTGGGTGACACGCCCGTGCAGATGCTGTGCGCGGTGCGGACCGAGGGCCAGGAGTACGACCGTCATCTCCCGGCGTCCCCGCCCGACACCCTCGCGGTGCGGCTGGGCCCGCTGAACCGCACGCAGGTCTCGGCGCTGCTCGACCACCGCGGCTACACACCGCTGTCCCGTTCGACGGTCCGCGACATCCACCGCACCAGCGGCGGCAACCCGCTCTTCGCCCTGGAGCTGGGCCGGGCGCTGGCCGAGAGCCCGGCCCGGCCCCGGCCCGGTGAGCCGCTGCCGGTGCCCACCTCCCTGCGGGCCCTGGTGCTGAGCCGGCTGGAGATGCTGTCCGACGAGGCCCGCCGCACCCTCCTCGTGGCCAGCGCCGGTGCCCGTCCCACGCTGGCGCTGCTGCACGCGGCCGGGCGGGAGCACGCCGAGGCCGAGACGGCCCAGGCGGCGGCCCTGGGGCTGCTGACCACGGACCCCGAGGCACCGGCCCTGCGGTTCGCGCATCCGCTGATCTCGGCGGCGCTGTACGCGGAGGCGCCCGCGCAGGAACGGCGGGCCGTGCACGCCGCGCTGTCCACGGCGGCCTCCGACCCGATCGAGCGGGCCCGGCACCTGGCCCTGGCGACCACCGGCACCGACCCGGACGTGGCGGCCCGGCTCGCCGAGGCGGGTGCGCTGGCCCGGGACCGCGGCGCCCCCTCCGTCGCCGCCTCGCTCGGGCTGCTGGCCGCCCGGCACACCCCCGCGGACAGCACCCCGGGCCCCGACGAGCGGCGCCTCCAGGCCGCGGAGGACGCGATCACCGCCGGCGAGGCCGATCTCGCCCGGGACATCGCACGCGACGTACTGACGCGTGCCACCGTGCCCGCCGAGCGGGTCCGGGCCTGGATGGTGGTCATCGAGGCCGCCGGGCAGGCCCTGGGCGAGGTCGACGCCGTCTTCCCGCAGGTCCTGGCCGACGCGGGCGACGACCCGGGCCTCCTCGCCCTGGTCCACTACCAGCTGGCCTGGCGCGGTCTGGTCGTCGAGGGCGACTTCGCCGAGGCCCGCCAGGAGGCCGCGCACGCGGCGGAGCTGGCCGCCCGGGGCGGGGACCGGCGCACCGAGCTGATGGCCCTGTCGTTCCAGGCCTCCACCGAGACCCTGATGGGCCACCCGGACGCCCCCGTGACCGTCAAACGGGCGCTGAAGGAACCCCAGGACCCCTATGTGGCCTGCCACCACAACGGCGCCGGGTCGGCCCGGTTCCGCTGGCTGATCATGAGCGACCAGCTGCCCGAGGCCCGGGCCACCATCACCGCGCTGCTGCGCGAGGTGCGCCGGCGCGGCATGGTCGAGAGCGAGGTGCACTTCCTGCGCTTCCTCGCCGACACGGAACTGCGCTCCGGGCACTGCGGCCGCGCCCTGGACCTGGCCCGCGAGAGCCTGCGGCTGGCCCGGGACTCCGGGATCGGCGAGGGCGCCTCGGCCATGCTCGCCTCCCTCGCGGAGGCCTCCGCCGGGGACGTCGACCGGGCGCTGGCCCTCGCCCGGGAGGCGGCGGACCACGCCGAGGTCGACGGCGACCAGATGTATCTGTCCCGGGCCCTGGCGGCGCTGGGCTACGCCCAGCTGGTGGCCGGCGACCCGGCCGCCAGCGTCCGCTCGCTGCGCCGGGTGCGGGAGCTGGAGCAGGGCCTCGGCATCAACGACCCCGGGCGCGGGCGCTGGCACGGCGACCTCGCGGAGGCCCTGGTCCGCATCGGCGAGCCGGGCGAGGCGCAGGACGTCATCGACACGACCCGGGCGCACGCGCTGCGGCTGGGCCGGCAGAGCGTGCTGGCTGTCCTCGACCGCGCCGAGGCGCTGGTGCGGGCGGCACGCGGCGAACACGAGGCCGCCGCCGTGCGGTTGACGTCCGTGCAGGACCGGCTCGGCCGGCTCGGCTACGGCCTGGAGGAGGCCCGCGCCGCCTTCGTGCTGGCCCGGCTGCGCGCGCAGGCCGCCGCGTCCCCGCGGGCCGGCGCGCGGCCCCTGCCGGGTCCGGTGTCGTACGACGAGGCCGCGCGGCTGTTCCGGCGCTGCCGCGCGCTGCCCTGGCTGCGGCAGGTCGACGCCGCCGCGCAGGCCGGCCCGACGACGGTTCAGCCGCCCGCCGCCACGCCGGCCGTCGCCCTCGACGCACTGGAGGGGCTGGCGGCGATGGAGCGTCAGGTCGCCTCGCTGGTGATGGAGGGCGCGACCAACCGGGAGATCGCGGGGCGCCTGTTCATCAGCGTCAAGACCGTCGAGGCGACCCTGACCCGGGTCTACCGCAAGCTCGGGATCCGCTCGCGCGTGGACATCGTCCGGCTGGCCGCCGGTCGCCGCACCACCTGACCCCACCTGGGTTTACGGGGCCCGACCGAGGGTTATCCCTGCCCAACTCCCTTAGGGGGTTCCCTCATTGGGAGCCCCCTCGCCCTGGCTCTAGCTTGGGGGCGTGCCGCTCGCCGGGCACACGGAGATCCGAACAACGACGTCGGAGTCCCCGTGCACCACCACCCGCGCGACCCCCCACCGGCAACTCCCCAAGGAGACCCATGTTCGGGCTCAGCACTGCCAAGAAGGCCGCCGCCGTCGCCGCGGCGACCGCCGCCGCCGCCACGACCGCGCTGCTCGCCGCTCCCACGGCCGTCGCCGCACCCCAGCCGATCGTCGGCGGTACCACGACCACGGCGTCCGCCTACCCGTTCGTCATGCAGATCACGGACGCCTCGCAGAACCAGTTCTGCGGCGGCACGCTGGTCTCGCCCACGAAGGTCGTCACCGCCGCGCACTGCATGGTCGGCGAGACCACCAGCAGCGTGCGCGTCGTCGGTGGCCGGACCTACCTCAACGGCACCAACGGCACGGTCGCCAGAGTCAGCAAGATATGGATCCACCCGAGCTACACCGACGCCACCAAGGGCGACGACGTGGCCGTGCTGACGCTGTCGGCGTCGATGCCGTACACCCCGGCGAAGTACGTCTCCTCTTCCCAGACCTCGGTGTACGCGGCCGGCACCACCGCCCGCATCCTCGGCTGGGGCACCACCGCCTCGAACGGCAGCAGCTCCAACCAGCTGCGCACCGCGACCGTACCGACCGTGTCCGACTCCAGCTGCGCGAGCTCCTACGGCTCCGACTTCCTGAAGAGCGACATGGTGTGCGCCGGGTACTCCTCCGGCGGCGTGGACACCTGCCAGGGCGACAGCGGCGGCCCCCTGCTCATCGGGGGAGTCCTGGCAGGCATCACTTCCTGGGGCGAAGGCTGCGCCCAGGCCGGTTACCCGGGTGTCTACACCCGGCTGACCACCTTCTCCAACCTGGTCACGACGCAGGTCAACTCGTGACCACCCGCTAACTCCTGAGCAACCCTCAGGTGAAAGACCAGGGGGCGTTGCGGGCCTCCACGAGCGGCCCGCAACGCCCCCTCTCCATGCCGTGCGGCGGCTTTCTAGGTCCGCACGGCACCAAAGCGGATGTCGTACGGCGTCTGCGGGTGCATGATCCGCAGCATCCGCTCCCCCTCGGCGGTGACCTCGTCCCGCTGCTTCCGGGTGAGGTGCCCGAACGGCTCGATCACGAGGGCGTCCTCCGCCAGCCGCCACAGCCCCGCGAGGAAGCCGTCGACGAGGAGCGAGCGGTAGGCCATGTTGCCCTTCCAGGAGCGGCCCCTGTACGCGGGCGGGACGACACGCGTGCGGTCGGCGTGCGACAGCAGCAGGTTGTCGAACTCGGGCAGGAAGCGCGGCGGCGCGGGGGTGTCCGGGTCGGGGCGGGGGGCGTCCGGAAGGTCGAAGAGTTCGACGCCGCTCGCGTCCCGGAAGGTCACGAGCCGGGGGCGCAGGCGCTCGAAGGCGTCGCGCAGACGGGTCATGCCGGCCCAGGCCTGCATGTCCTTCACCGACGCCGGGCCGAAGGCGCCGAGGTAGCGCAGGACGACCGTGTCGGGCGTGGGCGCGGGCTGCGCGGGCCGGCCGAGCCAGTGTTCCGCGGTGGTGAGACTGACCTGCCCGCTGCGCTCCCACAGGCCGCGCGGAGTGACCTGCACGAGAGGGAGCCGGCAGCGGGCGGCGACGGCCAGGGACTGCGGGTCGGCGTCGGGCCACTCCTGGAGCAGTGCCTCGCGCAGCTGCTTCATGGTGCGGGGCTCGGCCTCGACCAGCTCGCGGGCGATGGCGGCGAGCCGGTCCAGGTCGACACCGGCGAGTCCGGCGCGGAAGGCGACCAGTTCCCGGTCCCGGGCGGGCTGCACCAGCGGCCGCAGGGTGAGGCAGTCGTCCGCGGTGTGGGTGTGGATGGTGGAACGCATGGTGACGATCCGGACGACCTCGCGGTCCGCCATCAGCCGGGACAGCGCCTCGGGCGTGAAGCCGTCGAGCCGGGCGGCGAGCGCGTAGTACGGGGGCTTGACGTTCTGCGCCTGGAGCCCGAGCAGATGCTCGACGGCCGCCGCCGCGGAGAGCCGGGCCGGCCGCAGGAGCAACTGCCGTTCGAGGGTCGCGCGGTTGAGGGCACGCGCGTCGAGCAGGGGTGCCGTGCCGGTGACGCTCCGCCTGGTGTTCGTCATGTGAGGCACGGTAGCGGGGCTTGCGGACAGGTTCTGGCCGCGACTGCGGGCGGCGAGCCGTGGCGTGCCGGCCCGTCCGCACCCCGAGGTGCCGGCGGGTCCGGGCGCCGGTGATTGTTACGCCCGCCGCGCCACCGGGTACTCAGAAGCGCGTTCCCGCAACCCGCACCACCCGCTCCACTCGGGAGAACCGATGCTTCGACTTCCACCCCCACCCGATCTCGCCCCACCCCATGAATGACCACACCGGACGGACGGTGGAGGGCATGGAACGAGGAGCGGACCCGTCGCGGTCGGCACTGATCGTGATCGACATGATCAACACGTACGAACACGAGGACGCCGAGCTGCTCGTGCCGTCCGTCGAAGAGGTGGTTCCCGTCCTGACCGAGCTGCTCGGCCGGGCGCGCGAGGCGGACGTTCCCGTGATCTACGTCAACGACAACTTCGGCCTGTGGCGTTCGCACCACGGAGAGCTGCTGGACGCGGCCCTGTCCCAGCCGAACGCCCACCTGATCACACCGATCCGGCCCGACGACCGGTCGCTCTTCGTCATGAAGGCCCGTCACTCGGTGTTCTTCGAGACCCCTCTGTCCTATCTCCTGTGGAGCCTGGGCGTGGGGCACGTGGTCATGACCGGTCAGGTCACCGAGCAGTGCGTCCTGTACTCGGCGCTGGACGCGCACATCCGCCACCTGGAGGTCACGGTGCCCAAGGACGCCGTCGCCTCCATCCATCCGCACCTGGCGTCGGCGGCCCTGGAGATGATGGAGCGCAACATGGGCGCCAGGATCCTCACGGCGAAGGAGGTCGATTTCCAGCGCGGCGCCTGAGGCCCGTCCGTGTCGCGCGGGAACCGGCACGCGTCTTACGGAGTCATGACGTACGACCCCGCTCGCGTGAGGCGGCGGCAGGGTGCGCCTAGCGTGCCGGTATGCGTGTACTGGTCACCGGCGGTGCCGGGTTCATCGGGTCCCATGTGGTCGCCGCCCTGCGGGAGCGGGGACACGAGGCCATCGTGTTCGACGTGCGGGAGGAGCCCGCGGCCGACGTGCGGGACCCCGCGGCCGTGGGCCGTGCCCTGGCCGGGGTGGACGCCGTGTGCCACCAGGCCGCGAGGGTCGGCCTCGGCGACGGGGTCCTCGACGCGGCCGACTACGTCGCGCACAACGACCTCGGGACGGCCGTGCTACTCGCGGCCATGGCGCGGGCGGGTGTACGGCGCCTCGTGCTCGCCGGGTCGATGGTGATCTACGGGGAGGGACGGTACGTGTGCGCCCGGGACGGGGTGGTGAGGCCCGGGCCGCGGGCGGTGGCCGATCTGGACGCGGGCCGGTTCGAGCCCGCGTGCCCGGTGTGCGGGCAGGCCCTGGCCGCCGGGCTGGTCGGCGAGGACGCCCCGGCCGATCCGCGCAACGTGTACGCGACGACGAAGCTCGCCCAGGAGCATCTGGCGGCCGCCTGGGCCCGTTGCACCGGCGGGTCGGCGGTGTCCCTGCGCTACCACAACGTGTACGGGCCGGGCATGCCGCGGGACACCCCCTACGCCGGTGTCGCCTCCTTCTTCCGTTCGGCGCTCGCCCGGGGCGAGGCCCCGCGGGTGTTCGAGGACGGGCGGCAGCGCAGGGACTTCGTGCACGTCCGGGACGTGGCGGCGGCGAACGCGGTGGCGCTGGAGGCCCCGGCCGCGCCGGGTGCGCTCACCGCGTACAACACCGGCAGCGGTGACCCGCACACCGTGGGCGAGATGGCGCGGGCGCTGGCCGCCGCGTACGGCGGGCCCGAGCCCGTCGTCACCGGTGAGTACCGGCTCGGGGACGTACGGCACATCACCGCGGACTCCTCTCGCCTGCGGGACGAGTACGGCTGGAAGCCCAAGACCCCGTTCGAGGAGGGCATGCGGGAATTCGCCCGGGCCGGGATGCGCGAGGCATAGGGCCGGGGGCCGTGGTCAGGACGCGGCCGCCGGAAGGACCACCTCGAAGCGGCAGCCCCCGGGGATGTTGCGTACGCCGGCCCGGCCCTGGTGGGCCTCCACGATGCCGCGGACGATGGCGAGGCCCAGGCCCGCCCCGGCCGGGGGCGTCCGGGCGTGCGTGCCGCGCCAGCCGGTGTCGAAGACGCGCGGCAGGTCCTCCTCGGGGATGCCCCCGCAGCCGTCCGTCACGGACAGGACGACCCCTTCGGGAGAACGCTCGGCGGCGATCGCGACGGTGCCGTCGGCCGGGGTCCTGCGGATGGCGTTGACCAGCAGATTGCCCAGGACGCGGCTCATCTCCCTGCCGTCCACCTCGACCGGCACCGGCTCGACACGGCCGCCCACCAGCCGCACCCCGTGCGCGCGGGCGAGCGGATCGGCGCCCGCGAGGGCGTCGCCGACCAGGTCGTACAGGGACATCCGGGTGGGCGTCAGGGCCAGGGCGCCGGCCTGGATGCGGGAGAGTTCGAAGAGGTCGCCGACCATGTCGTTGAGGCGTTCGACCTCGGTCCGCATCCGCTTGAGGTAGCGGTCCGGGTCGGCGGCGACGCCGTCCTCCAGTGCCTCCGACATGGCGCGCAGACCGGCCAGCGGGGTACGCAGGTCGTGCGAGATCCAGGCGACGAGTTCCCGGCGGGAGGTCTCCAGGGCGCGTTCCCGGTCCCTGGACTCGGCGAGCCGGGCGCTGGTGACCGCCAGCTCGCGGCTCACCGCGGCGAGTTCGGCGGTGGCGGGGCCGTCCGGTGCGGCGAAGTGCCCGCCGTCGCCGAAGGACCGCGCGGCCACGGCGAGTTCGCGGCTGCGGGCGACGACCCAGCGGCCCAGCAGCAGCGCGGTGGCCAGGGAGACGACGGCCGCCATGGCGACGACGGTCGTGACGACGGTCAGGTCGTGCGGCGACAGGAACATCGCCCAGGCGACGGCGAGCGTGCCCGCGAGCATGGCGACGACGCCGACCCCCGCCACCACCGCCAACGAGACGGTCAGCGAACGGCGGCGGATCAGACGCAGGACGCCCGCTCCGGCCAGCCCCGACACGGCGGCGCCCGCGAAGGCGTACAGGGCGATCAGGAGGATGTCGCGCACGGTCAGTCGTCCCCTTCGCCCGGTTCGAAGCGGTAGCCCACGCCCCACACCGTCCGGATGAGGCGGGGCCGGGCCGGGTCGTCCTCGACCTTGCCGCGCAGACGGCGGACATGGACCGTGACGGTCGACAGGTCGCCGAAGTCCCACCCCCAGACCTCGCGCATCAGGTCCTCGCGGCCGAAGGCCTGTCCCGGGTGCCGCAGGAAGAAGGAGAGCAGGTCGAACTCGCGGAGGGTGAGGGCGAGTTCGGTGCCGTTCTTGGTGGCCCGGCGCGCCGCCGGTTCCACGGTGAGGCCGGCCGCTTCCCACCGTCCCCCGGTGGCGGAGGGCCGGCTGCGGCGCAGCACCGACTCCACGCGCAGGACGAGTTCGCGGGGGCTGAAGGGCTTGGTGACGTAGTCGTCGGCGCCGACCTCCAGGCCCAGGATGCGGTCGTCCTCGTCGCCCCGGGCGGTGAGCATGATGACGGGCACCGGACCGTGGCCGCGGATCCGCCGGCACACCTCCAAGCCGTCCATGCCGGGCAGCATCAGGTCGAGCACGACCAGGTCCGGCCGGTGCGCGGCGGCACGGGCGAGGGCGGCCGGGCCGTCGTCGGCGCGGTCGACCGCGTAACCGGCGCGGTCCAGATAGCCGGCGACGACTTCGGCGACGGTCGGATCGTCGTCGACGACCAGGACCCTGGGGGCCCCGTCCGCGGTTCTGGGGGGCTCGTACGGCTGCTGCATGTCTCCAGACTGGCACCGCGCCGCCGCCCACGGGGGTGCGGGCACCGCCCCGGCCTCCGACGTCCGCGTTTCGTAAGGACCGTCGGTCCGGTATGCCCGATTCGCGTTCGTAGGGTGAGACCGTGACGACGACACCTTCGGACGTCGACGTGGTGCTGCCCTGCCTGAACGAGGCCGAGGCCCTTCCCTGGGTGCTCGAACGGATTCCGCCGGGCTGGCGCGCACTCGTCGTCGACAACGGTTCCACGGACGGCTCGGCCCACATCGCCCGCGCCCACGGCGCGACGGTGGTGACCGAGCCGCGGCGGGGGTTCGGCGCGGCCTGCCACGCCGGGCTGACGGCCGCCACCGCCGACGTGGTGTGCTTCTGCGACTGCGACGCCTCGCTCGACCCGGCGCTCCTGGTCCCCTTCGTGCGCGAGGTGCGCGACGGTGCGGCCGACCTGGTGCTCGGACGGCGGCGCCCGCAGGGGCGAGGGGCGTGGCCGCCGCACGCCCGGGCCGGCAATCTCGCGCTCGCCCGGATGCTGCGCCGCCGCACCGGGCTGCGTCTGCACGACCTCGGTCCGCTGCGCGCGGCCCGCCGGGAGCCGCTGCTCGCCCTCGGCCTCAGCGACCGGCGCAGCGGTTATCCGCTCCAGATGGTCGTCCGCGCGGCCGACGCGGGATGGCGGATCGCCGAGCACGACGTGCCGTATCTGCCGCGGACCGGGGCGTCGAAGGTGACCGGCACCTGGCGCGGCACCTGGCAGGCCGTACGGGACATGAGCCGCGTGCTGGCCGAGATGCCCGCGCGGGAAGGGGGGACCGTTCGTTGACCACGCTCCTCGTCATCGCCAAGGAGCCGCGAGCGGGCCGGGTGAAGACGCGGCTCACGCCGCCGTTCACGCCCGGGCAGGCGGCCGAACTGGCCGAAGCGGCCCTCGCGGACACGCTGCACGCCGTGGCGGCCACGCCCGCCACCCGGCGCGTCCTGGTGCTCGACGGTGCCCCCGGCCCCTGGCTGCCGCCCGGATTCGACGTCGTGGCGCAGTGCGCGGGCGGTCTGGACGAGCGGCTGGCCGAGGCATTCGCCGGCTGCGCCGGCCCGGCACTGCTCATCGGCATGGACACCCCGCAGGTGACCCCGGACCTGCTCTGCGTGGACTTCTCCGGCTGCGACGCCTGGTTCGGCCCGGCCGAGGACGGTGGTTTCTGGGCCCTCGGCCTGGCATCTGCGGACCCGGCCCTGCTGCGGGGCGTTCCCATGTCGGTGCCGGTGACGGGTGCCGTGCAGCGGGCCCGGCTGACCGCCGCGGGGCTGCGCGTGCGCGATCTGCCGCTGCTGCGGGACGTCGACACCGCCGCCGACGCCCACGCGGTCGCCGCGCTGGCCCCGCGAGGGCGCTTCGCGGCGCGGCTGGCCCGGTGCCCGGCCGGGACGCCGGTCGGCGAGCCGGGCTCCCGTCCGGTCGGCCCCCGATGAGCGCCGCCTCCTCCCCGGCCCTGGCCTGGGCCGCCGCCGACCCCTACGACGCCGCCCTGCGCGCCGGCCGCGGCCCCCTGTTCCTGCGGCGCGCCGACGGCTGGCTGCTGCCGCTCGACGTGGAGCGCTGGTGCGCCCGGGCCGACCCGGTCGACCAGGAGGTGCTGGACCGGTGCGAGGGTGCCGTGCTGGACGTGGGGTGCGGGCCGGGGCGGCTGGTGGCGGAACTCGCCGCCCGGGGGCGGGCCGCCCTCGGGATCGACGTCAGCGAGGCCGCGGTGGAGCACACCGTGCGGCTCGGAGGACAGGCGCTGCGCCGGTCGGTCTTCGAGCCGCTGCCCGGTGAGGGCCGCTGGGACACCGTCCTGCTCATGGACGGCAACATCGGCATCGGAGGCGACCCGCGCGCCCTGCTGGACCGGGTCTGCGGGCTGCTGCGCCCGGGCGGTCTGCTGATCGCCGAGACCGCCCCCGCGGACGTCGACGAACGCGTGCGCGTCCACCTCACCGATGCCCTGACCCTCAGCGGCGACCCCTTTCCCTGGGCGCGGCTCGGCACCCGCGCGCTGCTGCGGCACGCGCGGGGCTGGGAGCCGGCCGGTCAGTGGGCGGCCGGGGCACGCCGCTTCGCCGCCCTGCGCAGCAGCCACCACCGCAGCGCCAACAGCAGCGCCGATCCGCCGAAGAGGACCGCGGTGATCAGCAGCCAGCGCGCGAGGAACACCTCGGCGGGCAGCCCGGTGGCGGACCGGTAGCGCCGCTCCACCAGGCCGCTGATCAGCGGGAACCACACCAGGAGCAGCAGCCCGGAGAGGACGGCCGGTACGCGCAGGTACATCACCCACTCCCGGCGGCGGGCCGCGCCGAGCCCCCGTGCCACCGCCCGGTCCGCCGCCGCGTACAGCGGCAGCAGCACCAGGTCGTGCAGCAGCGCCGCGCCCACGACCCACAGCGCCACGCCGAGCGGGTCACCGGCGAGCAGGCGCACCCCCGCGTAGGCCGCGAGGGCGAACGAGCAGGACAGCAGCAGGATGCGCAGGGGGCTGCCGATGACGGGGCGTCCTCGCATCACAGGTCTCCGAACGTCATCCGGGCCACCCACTTGGTGTTGAGCACACCGGGCGCCGCGGGCACGATGATCCGCGCCGGGTGGCCGTGGTCGGGGGACAGGTCCGCGCCGTTGACGTACAGGGCGAGCAGGGACCGGGGGTCGGCCACCTGATTGGCGCGCAGGGCGGCCTTGCGGAAGGCGCCGTGCCGCTGGAGCGACTCGACGAACACATCCGGCGGGTCGTCCTCGTAGCCGACGAGGGCCGCGAGATCACGCAGCCGCACCCCGCGCCACCGTTGGTCCGGCGTGGACCAGCCCTCCACACAGGCGATGGGCAACGCCGATTCGTACAGAGGCAGTTCGGCGAGCCGGGCACGGCTGAGGCGGATGGTGCCCGTGCGTCCCGTCACGACCAGCCGCCAGGCGTCCCCGGCCGTTTCCGCCGCGTCGATCCCGGCGTAGGCGGCCGTCTTGTTGATCTGGAAGCCGTTCGGGCCGCTGCCGGGTTCACCGCCGCCGTGCGGGGCGAGGAGCGCGGTACGCCGCCACGCGCCGCCCAGACTCTGCCCCGCTGTCGTGGCGAACAGCAGCAGCGAGCCGCCCCCGACGAGCCACAGGGCGCCCCGCCGGGAGACGGTCGGCTCGGCGGGACGCGGGGACACCAGGTCGTCGCCGCCCTCCCGCAGCCGCCGCAGATTGCGCAGCGCGGTGGGCGTCTTCAGCACCGCGTGGGCCACGAAGGCGGCGAAGAACACCCAGGCGCCGTAGAAGTGCAGCGGGTAGAACGAGCCCGGGAAGACGTAGTCGAGCTGGACGTTGAGGACGCCGGTCACGCACTCGAAGAGACCGCCGCCGACGAGCAGGAGCAGCGAGATCCGCTCCAGGGCGTGGGCGAGCGAGCGGACCGGCGGCAGGACGAACAGCCGCGGCGCGACGGACCACAGCTTGGCGAGCAGGACGGGGATCAGGGTGATGCCGAGGGTGACGTGGACGCCCTGGTTCAGCCGGTACAGCCAGTGCGGGTTCGTCGGCCAGGCGAACAGGTAGAAGCCGAGGACGCCCTTGTCCGGGGTCTTGTCGTTGACCGGCGACAGGTCCGGGTTGTAGGCGGCGTACGAGACGAGCCCCGTCACGAACAGCACGGTGATGCCGGCGAGCAGGACGAGGCCCAGCACCGAGGTGAACCAGGGGCCGCGCAGGGGGCTGCGCCAGAAGCCGGGGGACGTGGGAAGCCGCGGATCGCGGGGGTCGACTCGCATGAGCCGACGGTAGGCCCGGGCCGCCCCCCGAGAGGGTGCGCGACCCATGACGAAACGCTGACATCGGGCCCGGCCGGCGGCCCGCGGCCGGGCGGGCGGCCTAGCGTTCCGGTGTGATCCGCACCCCGTCCTCCACCACACCGTCCCCGGGCCCGCGCCGCGATCTGTACGCGGCCGGGGCCGCCGTGCTGCTCGTGACGGCGGCGGTGCTCGCCGGGCGCCGCGTCCAGGAGACCAGCCGGACGCTGTTCGTCGACTGGCCCCCGCTGCTGGCGTCCTGGGGGCCGCACGCGGGGCCCGGTACTCCGGCGGCCCTCCTGGTGGCCGTCGCCACCGTCGCCCAGGGTCCCGCCCTGGCGGCCCGTCTCCCCTGGCGCGCCCTGCTGCCGGCGGCCTGGGGCACGGCCCTGGCATGGACCTTCTCCCTCGCCCTGGTCGACGGCTGGCACCGGGGCATCGCGCGCAGGCTCACCACCCGCTACGAGTACCTCCAGGTCATCGACCGCTTCCACGACATCCCGGCGGCGCTGCGGGACTTCACCGGGCACATCCTGCTCGACTCCCCCGACAACTGGCCCGCCCACGTCGCCGGGCACCCGCCCGGCGCCACCCTCACCTTCGTGCTGCTCGACCGGGCCGGGCTGCGGGGCGGGGGCTGGGCCGGGATGTGGTGCGTGATCGTGGGGGCGACCGCCTGCGTGGCCGTGCTGGTCACGCTCCGCGCCCTGGCCGGCGAGGCGCTCGCCCGCCGGGCGGCTCCTTTCCTGGTCCTGGCCCCGGCGGCCGTGTGGATGGGCACCTCGGCCGACGCGTACTTCGCGGCGGTGGCGGCGTGGGCCGTGGCACTGCTGGCTCTGGCGGTCACCCGGGCCTCCCTCGGGTGGGCGGGGGGCTCAGGGCTGCTGTTCGGACTGTCCTGCTATCTGTCGTACGGCCTCACGCTCGTCGCGGTGATCGCGGCGGCGGTCCTCTTGCTCGGCCGTCAGGGGGTCCGGGAGCGCCCGGCCCTGCTGGTGCCGCTGCTGGCCGGACCGGCCGTGGTCGCCACCGTGTTCACGCTCGGGGGCTTCGACTGGTGGGAGGGCTACCACCTGCTGGTCACGCGCTACGGGCAGGGCGCGGGCGGCATCCGGCCCTACGGCTACTGGGTGTGGGCCAACCTGGCCTGCACGGTGCTCATCACCGGGCCGGCGACGGCGGCCGGGCTGCGGCGCGCGGGGGCCGTCCTGGCCCGGCGTCGCACCGAGGCGCGGGCCTGCGCCCGTCTCGCGTTCCTCGTGGCCGCCGCGCTCCTCGCCCTGCTCGTCGCCGACCTGAGCGGCATGAGCAAGGCGGAGACGGAACGCATCTGGCTCCCCTTCGCCCTGTGGCTGCTCCCGGCGTGCGCGTTCCTCACCCGCCCCCGCGCCTGGCTCGCCGTCCAGGCGCTGCTCGCCCTGCTCCTCAACCATCTGCTGCTCACCGGATGGTGACGGCTGCCGGCAGCGGCTCCCCGCGCCGGGCGTCAGGCCGCCGGGCCGACGTCGGTCACCGGGCCGGCACCCGGCCCGGCGTCCGCCGCGCCCTCGTCCGGGCGCAGATGGGCGGTGATCTGCTTGCCCTCACCGAGGGGCGCCACGGTGACGTCGGCGCTGACGGCGTGCACCACGTGCATCCCGTGGCCGCCGAAACGCCGCCCGTCGCGCTGCCTGACCACCGGCAGCTCACCGGAGGTGTCCCACACGGTGATGGCCAGACCTCGGCCGGACAGCACGAGGATCATTCCGCAGGGGCCGGGAGCGTGCCGGATGGCGTTGGTGACCAGTTCGCTCACGACTAGTTCGGCGTCGATCGCCAGGGGTGCCGGGACGGGAGGGCGGCCGGTGCGGGGGACATGCGCGAGGAACGCCTGCAGGGCACGGCGGGCCTCGACCGCGCACGTCGCGCCTTCGGCCCAGACCGTGCCGCAGCGCAAGGGGGCCCGCTCGTCCGCACCCGGCTCATCTTCCGCCTGCTTCATAAGCGGGATGACCATGGGGGCTCTTTCGTTGTTGTTCGTGTTGCCGGGGTCTTTCGGTCGTTCGCTTACCCAGACGCGGACCGCACATACTGCCGATGACCCCCCGATACGGTGTGCTCTGCGCCGCACTCCCCCGCCCCGCGCCCGGCCGTCCTTCCCCGCGCGGGTTCCGGGGCGGCGGGAGAGACCGGGGCCACATTCTCGGCGAGGGCAAGGTCACAGCCGCACCCTCTGCTGCTCGTTCGTGTCCGTGACCTAGCATCCGAGCATGACGGTCCTGCCTGACGACGGGCTTGAGCTGGCCGGCGAGTTCCCTGACGTGCCCCATGAGCAGTGGCAGCGCCTTGTGGCGGGTGTGCTGCGCAGGTCGGGCAAGGACGTCGAGGGCGCCGAGGCCGAGGAAGCCCTGTCCACCGCGTTGGAGGACGGGTTGCGCACCCGTCCCCTGTACACCTCCCGTGATGCCGCGCCGGAGCCGGGCCTTCCCGGTTTCACCCCCTTTGTGCGCGGTGGTCGTGCGGAGGGGAACACGGTCGGCGGCTGGGACGTACGGCAACGGCACTCCGCTGCCGACCGTGACGCGGTGCTCGGGGACCTGGAGAACGGGGTCACCTCCCTCTGGCTGACGGTCGGGGAGGGCGGCATCGCGGTGCCGGACCTCGGCCGGGTCCTCGACGGCGTGTATCTCGACCTGGCGCCCGTCGTCCTGGACGCGGGGCGCGACAGCGAGCCCGCCGCGCGGGAGTTGCTGCGGATCCACCAGGAGCGGGGGGTCGCCCCGCAGGCGGCGCGCGGAAACCTGGGCGCGGATCCGCTCGGGCACGAAGCCCGCACCGGGCAGCGCTGCGAGGCCGGGCCTTCGGTGGAACTCGCCCGGCTGTGTGCCGGGGAGTACCCGGGACTGCGGGCGCTCACCGTGGACGCGCTGCCGTATCACGAGGCCGGTGGTTCGGCCGCGCAGGAGCTGGGCTGCTCACTGGCCACCGCCGTGGCGTACCTGCGGGAGCTGACCGGCGCCGGGCTCAGTGTCGAACAGGCCTGTGCGCAACTGGAGTTCCGTTACGCCGCGACCGCCGACCAGTTCCTGACGATCGCCAAACTGCGGGCCGCGCGCCGGCTGTGGGCACGGGTCGCCGAGGTGTGCGGCGCGCCGGGCGCCGGAGCGCAGCTCCAGCACGTCGTCACCTCGCCGGTGATGATGACGCGCCGCGACCCGTGGGTGAACATGCTGCGCACGACGATCGCCACGCTGGCCGCGGGTGCGGGCGGGGCCGACGCGGTGACCGTGCTGCCCTTCGACCACGCCCTCGGCCTGCCGGACGCGTTCGCCCGTCGCATCGCCCGCAACACCTCCACGATCCTCATCGAGGAGTCGCACCTGGCCCGGGTGATCGACCCGGCGGGCGGCTCCTGGTACGTGGAGCGGCTCACGGACGAACTCGCCCACGCGGGCTGGGAGTTCTTCCAGCGCATCGAGCGGCTCGGCGGCATGGCGGCCGCCCTGCGCTCGGGGGACGTCGAGCGGGATCTCGCCGAGACCTGGCGGGAGCGCACCGGCCGGCTGGCCAGGCGGCGCGAACCCGTCACCGGTGTCAGCGAGTTCCCCTTCCTCGCGGAGAAGCCGGTCGTGCGCGAGCCCGCGCCCGAACGGCCGTCCGGCGGGCTGCCGCGGGTGCGGCGCGACGAGGCGTTCGAGGCGCTGCGCGCCCGGTCCGACGCCCACCTCGCCGCGACCGGCTCCCGGCCGCGCATCCACCTGGCCGCGCTCGGCCCGGCAGCCGCCCACACCGCGCGCCTGACCTTCGCCGCGAACCTGTTCCAGGCGGGCGGCATCGAGCCGGTCACCGAGGGCACCTTCGCGGACAGCGGCGCGAGCGAGGCCGTGCTGTGCTCCAGCGACGCCCTGTACGAGGAGCAGGCCGCGGCCCGGGCGGCGGAACTGAAGGAGGCGGGTGCCTCGCACGTGTTCCTCGCCGGGCGTCCCGGGGAGTACCCGGGCGTCGACGGCTATGTCTTCGCGGGCTGCGACGCCGTGGCCGTGCTGTCCGCGACCCTCGACCGCATGGGAGTTGCCCGATGACCGCCCCGCATGGCATCCC
Organism: Streptomyces sp. NPDC050674; assembly: GCF_040654575.1. Lineage (NCBI taxonomy): Bacteria > Bacillati > Actinomycetota > Actinomycetes > Kitasatosporales > Streptomycetaceae > Streptomyces > Streptomyces sp. NPDC050674. Next base: position 266,450 of record NZ_JBFAIG010000007.1, on the reverse strand, counting down.
CGACTTCTCCGGGATCGAGCTGGGTACCCCGGCCGCCGACGGCGGCCCCGAAGAGTGGCGCGCGGCGGTCAAGAACGCCTCCGGCGGGGACGACCTGCTGTGGGAGACCCCGGAGGGCATCGCGGTCAAGCCGCTGTACACCGGCCGTGACCTGGAGGGCCTGGACTTCCTGGACACCTATCCGGGAGCGGCGCCGTACCTGCGCGGCCCGTACCCGACGATGTACGTCAACCAGCCCTGGACGATCCGCCAGTACGCCGGTTTCTCCACGGCCGAGGAGTCCAACGCCTTCTACCGGCGCAACCTCGCGGCCGGGCAGAAGGGCCTGTCGGTCGCCTTCGACCTGCCGACGCACCGCGGGTACGACAGCGACCACCCGCGGGTGACCGGTGACATCGGCATGGCGGGCGTGGCCATCGACTCGATCCTCGACATGCGGCAGCTGTTCGACGGGATCCCGCTGGACAAGATGACCGTGTCGATGACGATGAACGGCGCCGTGCTGCCGGTGCTGGCGCTGTACATCGTGGCGGCGGAGGAGCAGGGCGTACCGGCGGAGAAGCTGGCGGGGACCATCCAGAACGACATCCTCAAGGAGTTCATGGTCCGCAACACCTACATCTACCCGCCGAAGCCGTCGATGCGGATCATCTCCGACATCTTCGCCTTCACGTCGCAGCGGATGCCGCGCTACAACTCCATCTCCATCTCCGGCTACCACATCCAGGAGGCCGGTGCGACGGCCGACCTGGAGCTGGCGTACACCCTCGCGGACGGCGTGGAGTACATCCGGGCGGGCCGTGAAGCGGGCCTGGACGTGGACGCGTTCGCGCCGCGCCTTTCGTTCTTCTGGGCGATCGGCATGAACTTCTTCATGGAGGTCGCCAAGCTGCGCGCGGCGCGCCTGCTGTGGGCGAAGCTGGTCAAGCAGTTCGACCCGCAGAACGCCAAGTCGCTGTCGCTGCGCACCCATTCGCAGACCTCCGGCTGGTCGCTCACCGCGCAGGACGTGTTCAACAACGTCACGCGCACCTGCGTCGAGGCGATGGCGGCCACCCAGGGCCACACCCAGTCGCTGCACACCAACGCCCTCGACGAGGCGCTCGCCCTGCCGACCGACTTCTCGGCGCGCATCGCCCGCAACACCCAGCTGCTCCTCCAGCAGGAGTCCGGCACGACCCGGGTCATCGACCCGTGGGGCGGCAGCGCGTACGTGGAGCGGCTGACGTACGACCTGGCGCGGCGGGCCTGGCAGCACATCGAGGAGGTCGAGGCCGCGGGCGGCATGGCCAAGGCCATCGACGCGGGCATCCCCAAGCTGCGCATCGAGGAGGCCGCGGCCCGCACCCAGGCCCGGATCGACTCGGGCCGCCAGCCGGTCATCGGCGTCAACAAGTACCGGGTGGAGACCGACGAGCAGATCGACGTGCTGAAGGTCGACAACTCCTCGGTGCGCGCCCAGCAGATCGAGAAGCTGCGGCGGCTGCGCGCCGAGCGCGACGAGAGCGCCTGCCGGGACGCGCTGGACGCGCTGACCCGGGCCGCCGCGGGCGAGGGCAACCTGCTGGAGCTGGCCGTGCACGCGGCCCGCGCCAAGGCCACCGTGGGCGAGATCTCCGACGCCCTGGAGAAGGTGTACGGCCGGCACGCGAGCCAGATCCGTACCATCACCGGCGTGTACCGCAACGAGACGGGAGACTCCCCGAGCGTGGACCGCACCCGCACCCTGGTGTCCGCCTTCGAGGAGGCCGAGGGCCGCCGCCCGCGCATCCTGGTCGCCAAGATGGGCCAGGACGGCCACGACCGCGGCCAGAAGGTGATCGCCACCGCCTTCGCCGACCTCGGTTTCGACGTGGACGTCGGCCCGCTGTTCCAGACGCCCGCCGAGGTGGCCCGGCAGGCCGTCGAGGCGGACGTGCACATCGTGGGCGTCTCGTCGCTGGCGGCCGGTCACCTCACCCTCGTCCCGGCGCTGCGCGAGGCGCTGGCCGAGGAGGGCCGCGAGGACATCATGGTCGTGGTCGGCGGGGTGATCCCGCCGCAGGACGTGCCCACGCTCCTGGAGATGGGCGCGGCGGCCGTCTTCCCGCCCGGGACGGTGATCCCGGACGCGGCGTACGACCTGGTGAAGCGGCTGTCGGACGACCTCGGGCACGACCTGTGATCGATGTCGACGCGTATGTGAAGGGCGTGCTCGACGGCAAGCGGGCGATCATCGCCCGCGCGATCACACTCGTCGAGTCGACCCGGCCGCAACACCGCGCGCTGGCCCAGGAGTTGCTGACCGCGCTGCTGCCGCACAGCGGCCGCGCCCGGCGGATCGGGATCAGCGGGGTGCCGGGGGTGGGCAAGTCGACGTTCATCGACGCGTTCGGCACGCTGCTCACCTCGCTCGGGCACCGGGTCGCGGTACTGGCCGTCGACCCGTCCTCCAGCCGCACGGGCGGCTCCATCCTGGGTGACAAGACCCGGATGGAGCGCCTGGCCGTGGACCCGGCGGCGTTCGTGCGCCCCTCCCCCACCGCGGGCACGCTGGGCGGGGTCGCCAAGGCCACCCGCGAGTCGATCGTGGTGATGGAGGCGGCCGGCTACGACGTGATCCTGGTGGAGACGGTCGGCGTCGGCCAGTCGGAGACGGCCGTCGCGAACATGGTCGACACCTTCCTGCTGCTCACCCTCGCCCGCACCGGCGACCAGCTCCAGGGCATCAAGAAGGGCGTGCTGGAGCTGGCCGACGTGATCGCCGTCAACAAGGCGGACGGGCCGCACGAGCGCGACGCCCGGGCCGCCGCACGGGAACTGGCGGGCGCGCTGAGGCTGATGCACGGCAAGGACGCCTTCTGGACGCCGCCGGTGCTGCACTGCAGCGCCCGCGAGTCGACCGGCCTGGACGCGGTGTGGGAGCGCCTGGAGCAGCACCGCACCCTGCTGGACTCCACGGGCCGGCTCACCGCAAAGCGCCGCGACCAGCAGGTCGACTGGACCTGGACCATGGTCCGCGACGAACTCCTCGGCCGGCTGCGGGCCGACCCGGCGGTCCGGGCGCTGGCGCCGGTGCTGGAGCAGCGCGTCCGGGAGGGCGAGCTGACCCCGACCCTGGCGGCCGAGCGGATCCTCGGCGCGCTGGACGGTACCGGAACGCCGTCTTCCTGAGCTCCGGCCGGTGGGGACGGCGTTTTCGCATACCCGGCTTGCATGACTATGCAAAGTGAGACATACTCTTTCTATGTCCAAGGTCCTCACCTCCCTGCCCGCCGGCGAGCGCGTCGGCATCGCCTTCTCGGGCGGCCTCGACACGTCCGTCGCGGTCGCGTGGATGCGCGACAAGGGCGCCGTCCCGTGCACCTACACCGCCGACATCGGCCAGTACGACGAGCCCGACATCGCCTCGGTGCCCGGCCGTGCCCAGACCTACGGGGCCGAGATCGCCCGCCTGGTCGACTGCCGTGCGGCGCTGGTGGAGGAGGGCCTGGCCGCGCTGACCTGCGGCGCGTTCCACATCCGCTCGGGCGGGCGGGCGTACTTCAACACCACCCCGCTCGGCCGGGCCGTCACCGGCACGCTGCTGGTGCGGGCGATGCTGGAGGACGACGTCCAGATCTGGGGCGACGGCTCTACCTTCAAGGGCAACGACATCGAGCGGTTCTACCGCTACGGCCTGCTCGCCAACCCGCACCTCAGGATCTACAAGCCCTGGCTGGACGCGGCGTTCGTGACCGAGCTCGGCGGCCGCAAGGAGATGTCGGAGTGGCTGCTCGCCCACGGCCTCCCCTACCGCGACAGCACGGAGAAGGCGTACTCCACCGACGCCAACATCTGGGGCGCCACCCATGAGGCGAAGACCCTGGAGCACCTGGACACCGGCGTCGAGACGGTCGAGCCCATCATGGGCGTGAAGTTCTGGGACCCGTCGGTGGAGATCGCCGCCGAGGACGTGACGATCGGCTTCGAGCAGGGCCGCCCGGTGTCGATCAACGGCAAGGAGTTCGCCTCCGCCGTCGACCTGGTCATGGAGGCCAACGCCATCGGCGGCCGGCACGGGCTCGGCATGTCCGACCAGATCGAGAACCGCATCATCGAGGCCAAGAGCCGCGGCATCTACGAGGCCCCGGGCATGGCCCTGCTGCACGCCGCCTACGAGCGCCTCGTCAACGCCATCCACAACGAGGACACCCTCGCCCAGTACCACACCGAGGGCCGTCGCCTCGGCCGGCTGATGTACGAGGGCCGCTGGCTTGACCCGCAGGCGCTGATGATCCGCGAGTCGCTCCAGCGCTGGGTCGGCGCCGCCGTCACCGGCGAGGTGACACTGCGGCTGCGGCGCGGCGAGGACTACTCGATCCTCGACACGACCGGCCCGGCGTTCAGCTACCACCCGGACAAGCTGTCCATGGAGCGCACCGAGGACTCCGCGTTCGGCCCCGTGGACCGCATCGGCCAGCTCACCATGCGCAACCTGGACATCGCCGACTCGCGCGCCAAGCTGGAGCAGTACGCCGGCATCGGTCTGATCGGCACCGGCAGCCCCACCATCGGCGCCTCCCAGGCCGCCGCGACCGGGCTGATCGGCACCATGCCGGAGCTGCCGCAGGGCGGTGCCGAGGCCATCGCCTCCCGCGGCGAGGTCTCGGAGGAGGACGCCTGGCTGGACCGCGCGGCGATGGAGTCCGGCACGGACTGACCCCTCGACACCGCCGAGAGGCCGGACCGACATCGCGTCGGGCCGGCCTCCGGCGTCATCGGACCTACCGGGCCGCCGCGCCTTCGGTGGACACCTCCTGCGGCAGACATCCCTCGACCCCCTGCTGTTGCCCCAGGGCGAAGGCGTCGACCCGCTCGGAGGCGCTTCCGTGGTCCCCGACCTTCGTCCAGGGGGTCTTGTCGGCGTCGCGGACGAACGCCGTCTCCACCTCCTCGGCGTCCCCGGACTCGAAGACGACCGTGCCGTCCCGGGCGGCGCCCTCCAGTTCCGCCCCCGCCAGACAGTCCGCCTGCAACTCACCGTCGATCGTCCGCAGTTGGACGTCGAGACGGTTCTGTATGGCGTGCCCCCACTCGTGTGCGACGACCAGGTACACGAACGCGTCCCCGTACCGGTAGCCGTCGCTCATGAGGTCGGTGTCCCAGGCGACGTAGTCCTCGGTGGTGGTGCAGTAGAAGGCGTTGTCGTCGGCCAGGGGCTCGCCGCCGCAGGTGGGGACGTCCGGCGCGGCGCCGTCGTAGGCTCCGAGGACGGCGGGCGGGACGTACGTTCCCGTGAAGTATTCGGACCAGTGCCCGTCCCAGAACGCGTCGACGCCCCGCACCGCCGACTCGATGTCCTGCGCCATCGTGTCGGCCGGCTCGGCGGAGGCGTGACCACCGGAAACGCTCAGCGCCGCGGCGGCCAGTGCCGCGCACACGCGCATCCGCTGCTGATGGGCCATCGTTGACTCCGCAACAGGACGATGTCTCCCCGTGGCAGCGTCAGTTCGTGCGTACCGGGCGTTGCCGCGGTGCCTCTCCCCACCAGTCAACGCCGATACGTCGCCGCCCGCATCCCCGAACCCCGTGCCCCGCCGGACCGTACCGGCGGGGCAGCGCGCTCATCCTGTCGTGCCCGCCATCTCCCGGACCGGGGTGTCCAGGGCATCCAGGCCGCGCAGGATGTCCTCCACCCGCTGCCGGGCGTCGCCGAAGAGCATCTGGGTGTTCTCGCGGAAGAACAGCGGGTTCTGCACGCCCGCGTACCCGGCGGCCATGGACCGCTTGAAGACGACCACGTTCGCCGCCTCCCACACGTGCAGCACCGGCATGCCCGCGATGGGGCTCGACGGGTTGTCGGTGGCGGCCGGGTTGACCGTGTCGTTGGCGCCGATGACCAGGACGACCGAGGTGGCGGCGAAGTCGTCGTTGATCTCGTCCATCTCCAGGACGATGTCGTAGGGCACGTTGGCCTCGGCGAGCAGCACGTTCATGTGCCCGGGCAGCCGGCCGGCGACCGGGTGGATGCCGAAGCGCACCTCGACGCCCCGCTCGCGCAGCTTGCGCGCCAGTTCGGCGACCGGGTACTGCGCCTGGGCGACTGCCATGCCGTAGCCCGGGGTGATGATCACCGAGGAGGCGTCGCGCAGGAGTTCCGCGGTCTCCTCGGCGCTGATCTCCCGGTGCTCGCCCTGCTCGCCCTCCTCGGCCGCCGCGGCCGGGGTGCCGAAGCCGCCGGCGATCACCGAGATGAAGGACCGGTTCATCGCCTTGCACATGATGTACGACAGGTAGGCACCGGAGGAGCCGACCAGCGCGCCGGTGACGATGAGGAGGTTGTTGGCGAGCAGGAAGCCCGAGGCGGCCGCCGCCCAGCCCGAGTAGCTGTTCAGCATGGAGACCACCACCGGCATGTCGCCGCCGCCGATGGAGGCGACCAGGTGCGCGCCGAGCGCCAGGGCGACCACGGTGACCGCGATGAGCAGCCCCATGTTCGGACGGGCCACGAACGCGATGGTCAGCCCCACGAAGGCGACCAGAGCGCCGATGTTCAGCACGTGCTTGCCCGGCAGGGTCAGCGGACGGGAGGCGATGCGCGCCGAGAGCTTCAGATACGCGACGACGGAACCCGTGAAGGTGACGGCGCCGATGAACACCCCGATGAACACCTCGGCGTGGTGGATGCCGAGCAGCGAGCCGGACAGCTCGGTGTCGACGTCGAGGTAGCCGTTCCAGCCGACGAACGTGGCGGCCAGGCCGACGAGGCTGTGCATGATGGCGATCAGTTCGGGCATGCCGGTCATCTCGACGACCCGGGCCCGCCACAGGCCGATGCCCGCTCCGGCGGCGGTGGCGACGGCGATCAGCACCAGTCCGGTGGCGGTGATGCCGCGCGAGGCGAGCCCGACGGTCGCGGCGAGCGCGACGGCCATGCCCGCGATGCCCCAGACGACTCCGGAACGCGAGGTCCGGTGCTGGGAGAGACCGGCGAGGCTGAGGATGAACAGCAGCGCCGCGACGACGTAGGCGGCCTGTGCGGCCGTGTCTGTGGTCATCCTGATCAGCCCTTCGAGAACATGCCGAGCATGCGGCGGGTCACGGCGAATCCGCCGAAGATGTTGATGCTCGCCAGCAGGATCGCGGCGAACGACAGCACGGTGACGGCGGTGTCCCCCCGCCCGATCTGCAGCAGCGCGCCGACCACGACGATCCCGGAGATGGCGTTGGTGACCGACATCAGCGGGGTGTGCAGGGCGTGGTGCACGTTGCCGATGACGTAGAAGCCGATGACGATCGCCAGGACGAACACCGTGAAGTGGCCGAGGAGTTCGCTCGGGGAGAAGGCCGTCACCAGGAACAGCGCGAGGGCCCCGGCGGCGACCAGGGCGTAGGAGGCCCACGCGGGGCGGGCGGGCTTCGCCGGTGCCTCGGCCGCGGGCGCCGCCGGTTCCTTCGCGGCGGGGGCGGGCGCGGCGGACACCTGCACCGGGGGCGGCGGCCAGGTCTTCTCGCCGTCGCGGACCACGGTCATCGAACGCTGCACCACGTCGTCGAAGTCGAGGACGAGCCGGCCGTCCTTGCCGGGCGTGAGCAGCTTCATCAGGTTGACGAGGTTGGTGCCGTACAGCTGCGAGGCCTGGGCGGGGAGCCGGCCGGGCAGGTCGGTGTAGCCGATGATCGTCACGTCGTTGTCGGTGACGACGGCCTTCCCGGCGACCGTGCCCTCGACGTTGCCGCCCTGGGCCGCGGCCATGTCGACGATGACGCTGCCGGGCTTCATGCGGGCGACGTCCTCGGCGGTGATCAGCCGCGGCGCCGGGCGGCCCGGGATGAGGGCGGTGGTGATGATGATGTCGACGTCGGCGGCCTGCTCGGCGTACAGCTGCGCGGCGAGCCGGTCGTAGTCCTGCGAGGTGGCCTTGGCGTAGCCGTCGGTGCTCACCTCCTGCTCGGTCGAGACGGTGAGGAACTCCCCGCCCAGCGAGCGGACCTGTTCGGCGACCTCGGGCCGGGGGTCGGTGGCGCGCACCACCGCGCCGAGGCTGCGGGCGGCGCCGATCGCCGCGAGGCCGGCCACTCCGGCACCGGCCACCAGGACCTTGGCGGGCGGCACCTTGCCGGCGGCGGTCACCTGGCCGGTGAAGAACCGGCCGAAGGCGTGCGCGGCCTCGACCACGGCCCGGTAGCCCGCGATGTTCGCCATCGAGCTGAGGACGTCCAGCGACTGGGCGCGGGAGATGCGCGGCACGGCGTCCATGGCGAGCACGGTGATCGGCCGCCGGGCCAGCTCCTCGACCAGTTCCGGATGGAAGGCGGGGCTGATCAGCGCGATCAGCGTCGCCCCGTCGCGCAGCCGGGCCGTCTCCTCGCCCGAGGGGGCGTTGACCTTGAGCAGGATCTCCGCCTGCCAGGGGTCGCCGAGCCGGGCGCCCGCCTCCTCGTAGGCCGCGTCGGAGAAGCGGGACGAGGCTCCCGCTCCCGGTTCGACCACCACGTCGTACCCGAGCGCGACGAGTCTGCCCACGGTGGCCGGTGTGGCCGCCACCCTGGTCTCGCCCGCAGTCGATTCGGCCGGAATGCCGATCCTCTGCGGTTCAGCTTCCGCTGGAACCATCGTCTGCCTCTCCTCGTTTATGTGTCTGTCCTCCTTGGTGCCCGCATCCTGCACGGTCGACGCGGCATCCGTGGCGGACCACGGTCACATGGCCGGGGAGGCCGTCCTCACACGACCGAGGGGTTGCCGGTTGGGCCGTCCGGCGGTATTGCCGTGACGGGAGAGGCGGCAGTTGCCCCGTGATGCGGCATGTTTCCGGCGGGCGCAGACTGAGCGTGTGAGCAACGTGCGCCCGGGGCGCGGGACCGCGTCCCCCTCCCGAACCGCGCCACAGCAGACGCTGGCGCTGGCGGCGATGATGTTCGCCGTCGCCATGACCTTCATCGACCAGACCATCGTGTCGATCGCCGCTCCGGACATCGTGCGCGAGCTGGGTCTGTCGTCCTCCGGGATGCAGTGGGTGGTCAACGCCTATCTGCTGGCCCTCGCGGCGTTCTTCGCGCTCGGCGGGCGGCTCGCGGACCTGTACGGGCCACGCCGGGTCGTCGTCGTCGGCACGCTGGTGTTCGTCGTCTCGTCGGTGCTGTGCGGCTGCGTCCCCGAGATCGACGCCGCGCAGGCCTGGCTGATCGTCTTCCGGGCGACCCAGGGACTGGGGGCCGCTCTGCTGTTCCCCGCCGCCCTGGCCGTGGTGGTGGCGGTGTTCCCGGTCGAGCGGCGCGGCCGTGCCCTGGCCCTGTTCTTCGGCGTCACCGGTGCGCTGACGGCCGTCGGCCCGCTCCTGGGCGGCTGGCTGACCGGCTGGACCTGGCGGGCGGTGTTCTGGGTCAACGTCCCGGTGGCGATCGTGGCGCTGGTGCTGACGGCCCTGGCGCACATCCCCGACCGGCGGCGGTCCGGCACGCTGGACGTGCCGGGTGCCGTCCTCATCGCCCTCGGCATGGGGCTGAGCGTCCTCGGCTTCCAGCAGGCGTTCTCCTGGGGCTGGGACAGCTGGGCGACCTGGGTGTGCATCGTCGGGGGCCTGGCGGTGCTGGCCGGGTTCGTCCGCTACGAACGCCGGGTGGAGCACCCGCTGATCGACCTGCGGGTCTTCCGCGACAAGGCGTTCAGCGTGGACGCGCTGGTGCTGTTCTTCGCGATGCTCGCGTTCGTCCCGCTGTTCTTCTTCGCCTCCGTCTACGCGCAGGTGTCGCTGAGCGCCTCGCCGAACCAGGCGGCGCTGTTCCTGCTGTACTTCTTCGTGGGCTTCGCGATCGCCTCCCAGTGGGGCGGCCGGATCCTCGACACACGCGGCGCCCGTCCGGCGCTGAAACTGGGCGCGGTGGTCGGCGCCGTCGGGTTCGCGCTGTGGGCGGGCGAGCTGACCAACCTGAGCATGCACGACCAGTGGCTCTACGCGGCGCTCGCGGGGGCCGGTATCGGCTTCATCCTGGCGCCGGCGTCGACGGACGCCGTGAACCGGGCCATCGGCACCTCCTACGGCGAGGTCACCGGCATCACCCAGACGGTGCGCAACTTCGCGGCCAGCGTGGGCATGGCGGTCTACGGCACGATCCTGACGCACGTCACGACCGACAACGTGACGGGCACCCTGGAGTCCCGGGGCGTTCCGGCCGGGACGGCGCGGAGCGTGGCGCGTGACGTCACCGAGTCGGTCACGGGCAACGGCGACGCCCGGCCGCCCACCGGCACCGGCCCCGCCGCCGAGGCGACCCGGGACGCGATGTCCGCGATCCGCGTGGACTTCGCGGAGGCCAACCAGTGGGTGTTCTACGGCATGGCCGTCGCCCTGGGCATCGCCTTCCTGTGCGCCCTGCGCCACCCGGGCGGCAAGGTGGACGCGCGGGCCCCGGCCGAGGAGCCGGTCGCGGGCCGCCTCTGACCGCCGCCCGGGGACGGGCCGCCTCAGGCGGAGAACAAGTCGTCGGTGCGCCGCTGGATCTGATCGGGCGTCAGGTCCTCGATCTGCTGGGAGATCATCCACTGGTGCCCGAACGGGTCGGCCAGGCGCCCGCCGCGCTGCCCGTAGTGCTGGTCGGCCACGGGGTGCACGACGCTCGCGCCGGCGCGCAGCATGGCGTCGGCGACGGCATCGGCGTCGGACACGTCGAGGGCCATGATCACCGGGGTGCCGCCGAGATCGGGCGGCGCCGGGTCGCCGTCGCCGGCGTCCTTCACGGCGATCACCGCGTCGCCGAGCCGCAGCAGGGCGTGCACGATCCGGCCCCCGGGGCCGGTGTACCGCTCGATCTCCTCGGCGCCGAGCGCGGTGCGGTAGAAGTCGACGGCCCCGGACCCGTCGGAGACCACGAGCCGGGGGTAGAGCCGGGTGAGGGCGGGCTTGCCGCTTGCGTTCGTCATGCCGCCACGATGGCCGGTGCACCGGGGCGGTGGATTGTAGAAAACGGCCAGTCCCGGCAGGCCTCACCCGGGGAGCGGTACGTGGTTGCCCTCCCGCGGCGAGCGGGGCGCGTACGCGGTCGGGGTGATCCCGGCGAACGCCCGGAACTCGTGGATCAGATGCGCCTGGTCGTGGTAGCCGCAGTCCGCGGCGAGGGCCGCCCAGTCCGGCGGCCCGTGCCCGGCGTTCACACGGCCCAGCAGGCGCTGGAAGCGGCGGATGCGCGCGTACCGCTTGGGTCTCAGGCCCAGGTGTCCGGCGCAGCGGCGGGTCAGCCGTCCGGCGGTCCAGCCGAGCCGGTCGGCGACCTCGCCCACGGGGGTGCCGCGGTCGAGCAGGGCCGCGGCGCGCAGGACGGCCGGGTCGGGCCCCGGGGCGCCTACGGCCCTGCCCAGCAGGACGGTCTCCAGCACACGCAGCCCGGCCCGCGGGCCGCCGCCGGCCACGGCCTCCAGCAGCCGCTCGCGCAGCACCGCGCCGTCCGTGCCCCACAGTTCGTCCAGGCCGACGAGTTCGTCGCGGACGTCGCAGACCGGCGCGGTGACGAAGGGGCGGGCGCCCGCGGGCCGGAACGCCACCCACAGCACCGCCCGTTGCTGCGCAGAGTCGATCACGGCCGGTTGTGAGGACGGCCCGTGCAGGGCCGCGCCGCCGGTGCGCTGGTCCGCGCCCCGCAACGGGGAGGAGGACAGGGTGTCCCCGTCGAGGTTCACCAGCAACTGCGCCCCGCCGGTCGGCAGGGCCAGCTCCGCGGAGTGCGCCAACCGCCCCTGTGCGTAGCCCATCGCGCCGATCAGCGCGACGAGCGCGGGCGCCGAGGGGCGGACCATGAGCGAGACGGGCGGCTCCCCCGCCGTACGGGCCATGCGTCCAGCCTAAGGCCCCTCGGACAGGACCCTTCGTCCGAACCGTTGACGGGGGTTGGGACCCCCCTTATCTTCTGACCCACCTCCTGGTCGAATTGACGAACTGCGTTCGATATCACGGACAAGCTCCTTGTCCTCGCTCCCCTATTCCGGAGAACCTCCTTGAGACCCACCGCCGTACGGCTGCTCCTGGCCGTCCTCGTCGCCCTCACGACCTGCCTCGCCGGCGCGCCCGCCCAGGCCGCCGTGCCCGACTCCCCCGGCGTCACGTACACCAACCCGATCGCGGAGAAGCGGGCCGATCCGCACATCTTCAAACACACCGACGGCTACTACTACTTCACCGCGACCGTCCCCGAGTACGACCGCATCGTGCTGCGCCGCGCGACCACCATCCAGGGCCTGAAGACCGCGCCCGAGACCACCATCTGGACCAAGCACGCCAGCGGCGTGATGGGCGCCCACATCTGGGCACCGGAGATCCACTTCATCGACGGCAAGTGGTACGTGTACTTCGCGGCGGGCGCCACCAACGACATCTGGGCGATCCGGATGTACGTCCTGGAGGGCACCGGCGCCAACCCGCTCACCGCCTCCTGGACGGAGAAGGGCCAGATCAAGACCCAGTGGGAGAGCTTCTCCCTGGACGCCACGACCTTCGTCGTGAACGGCGTGCGCTACCTGGCCTGGGCGCAGCGCGACCCGTCCGTGAACAACAACACCGACATCTACCTCGCGAAGATGGCCAACCCCTGGACGATCACCGGCACTCCGGTGATGCTGTCGCGGCCCACCTACTCCTGGGAGACCGTCGGATACAAGGTCAACGAGGGTCCGGCCGTGATCCAGCACGGCGGCAAGGTCTTCATGACGTACTCCGCGAGCGCCACCGACTCCAACTACTGCCTGGGCATGCTCACCGCCTCCGCGGGCGCCGACCTGCTCACGCAGGCGTCCTGGAGCAAGAGCGCGACCCCGGTGTTCACCAGCAACGCCACGACCGGCCAGTACGGCCCGGGTCACAACTCGTTCACCGTCTCCGAGGACGGCAAGAGCGACATCCTCGTCTACCACGACCGCAGCTACAAGGACATCAGCGGCGACCCGCTCAACGACCCCAACCGCCGCACCCGCGTGCAGAAGGTCTACTGGAACGCCGACGGCACCCCGAACTTCGGAATCCCGGTGGCCGACGGGGTCACCCCGCAGCGCTTCTCCTCGTACAACGTCCCGGACCGGTTCATCCGCCACTACGACTACCGGGCGAGGATCGAGGCGAACGTCACCAAGCTCGCCGACTCGCAGTTCCGCGTCGTTCCGGGCCTCGCCGGCAGCGGCACCGTCTCGCTGGAGTCGGCCAACTTCCCGGGCTTCTACCTGCGGCACAAGAATTTCGAGGTGTGGCTGGAGAAGAACGACGGCAGCGCGCAGTTCGCGTCCGACGCCACGTTCCACCAGCGCGCCGGGCTGGCGGACTCCGCGGGCGTCTCGTACGAGTCCTACAACTACCCCGGGCGCTACGTCCGCCACTGGGAGTACCTGCTGAACGTGCAGGCGGTGAGCACGGCGACCGACCGCGCGGACGCCACCTTCTACGCCCAGTGACGACACGACCGGTGCCGGTAATGCACTGAATGCCCTGAATGCCCGCACCATGGGCGGGCACTCGGGGCAGGTGCACACACCACAGGGCAAGCGACCGCGCAGGGTGCTGCTCACCGGGTGGTTCAGCTTCCGGGACAGGGAGGCGACCGCCGGGGACGTGCTGGCCCTGCGCCGGGTGGAGGACGTACTGATGGGGACGGGCATCCCCTACGACGTCGCCTGGAGTCCACGTTTCCGTCCCGAGGCGCTGCATCTGGACCGGCTGTGGCCCGAGGACTACAGCCACCTGGTGTTCGTGTGCGGCCCGCTGCACGGGCCGCAGGTGGAGGAACTGCACCGGCGGTTCGCGCACTGTGTGCGGATCGCCGTCGGCACCTCGGTGATCGACCCCGGCAGCGCCGCCGTCACGGGCTTCCACCGGGTCCTGCCCCGGGACGGGCCCGACAGCGAGCCGGTGGAGGACCTGGCGGCCCGCGCCCCGGACGTGCCGGCGCGGCCCGTGGTCGGGGTGATCCTGGCGCACGGGCAGCACGAGTACGGGCAGCTGCGGCGGCACGGGCAGGTCGCCGAGGAGGTGACGCGCTGGCTCGCCGCGAAGGACTGCGGCCGGCTGGAGCTGGAGACCCGGCTCGACACGCACGACTGGCATCTGAGCGCCACGCCCGCGCAGTTGCAGTCCGTGCTGGCCCGGCTGGACCTCGTCGTCACCGACCGGCTGCACGGGCTGGTGATCGCGCTGCGGGTCGGTACGCCGGTGCTGGCCGTCGACCCGGTCGCGGGCGGCGCCAAGCTGACCGCGCAGGCCCGTGCCTGCGGCTGGCCCGCGCTGGTGCCCGCCGAGCGGCTGGATGTGCGGCAACTGGACCGCTGGTGGGACTGGTGCCTGACCGGCGGCCGGGTGACCGCCCGGCAGATCCGGGACGGGTTCCGCGAGGGCACCGTGCCGGACAGCGCGGACCGGCTCGTCGAGGCGCTGGCACGGTCGGGACCCGGTTAGCGCGGGGCCACCACGGGGCATCCGCTTGTACGTCCCCCGCTGTGCTTCCCCTGCCGCACGTCCCCCCGGGAGGAGAGACGGTCCGGCCGCCCGGAAGGAGTAAGCGTGTCCATCGGCCGACTTCCCGAGAACGAGCAGCGCATCCTGGACGAGATGGAACGGGCCCTGCGTCGCGACCGTCGCCTCGCCCGCAGGCTGCGCGCCCACCGAGTGAGCCGCCGCCCCGACCCCGCCCGCGTCCTGGCCCGTCTGGGCTCCTACCGTCCCCGTGGCTGGACCGTGGCGGCCCTGCTTGCGGTGTCGGTCGCACTGATGGTGGCCGGGATCGTCACGTCCGAGCCGGGTGTGATCTGGGCGTTCGCCGCGCTGTGGCCCGTGACGCTGTTCGCCGCGTTCCGGCTGATGTGCCGGTGGTGCGGGAGCACTGACGGGGGTTCCTTCCGCTAAGGCCGCCCGGCGCCGGGCAGTTCGTCCACGGCTCCCAGGACGTCCCCGACGGTGATCCGCAGCAGTGCGGGATCGGGCCGGCGGCCGTGCGGGTCGCCTTCCGGGCCGTACCACAGGGCGCGGTGCCGCGGGTCGGGCGGCGGGCCCCAGCGGCTGGGTGCGACCGGCCCGAACAGGGTGACGGAACGCGTGGCGTGGGCGACCGCGAGGTGAGCGACACCGGTGTCGCCGCTGATCACGACGTGGGCGCCCGCGACGAGGGCGGACAGCCGGTCGAAGGGCAGTCCGCCGCCGAACACGTCGGTGTCGGGCAGGCCGGCCCGCTTGGCGAGCCGGGCCATTAGGTCTCCCTCGGCCGCGCCGCCGGTCGCCACCACGCGCAGGCCCCGGTCGCGCAGTCCCGCCGCGACGGCCGCGTACCGCTCGACGGGCCAGCAGCGCGCGGGCGATCCGGCGCCGGGGTGCAGCACGGCCGCGCCGGGCGCCGGGGACGCGGCCCGCGGGCGGGGCAGCAGCAGATCGCCCGGGTCGGCCTCGATGCCGTAGGCCCGCAGCAGCCGGCACCAGCGGTCGCGCTCGTGTTCCTCCGCGTACCAGGGCGGGCCGTCGATCTCGGGCAGATCGGGGTGGGCGAAGGCGAGCAGCTTCAGCGGGCGCAGGCCGAGGAGCAGGCGGTGACTGGGCGGGCCGTTGCCGTGCAGGTCGACGGCGATGTCCGGGGGCGGGCCGGTCCAGTCGAGGGTGCGCGGGACGGCCCGGCCCGGGGCGGAGGCGGGCAGCAGCCGGTCCACGGCCCCGGTCGCCGCCGCTACCGGCGCGAGTTCCGCGGGTGCGGCGAGGACGAGCTCGTGCGCCGGGTAGGCACTCCGCAGGGCGCGCAGCGCGGGCACACCGGCGAGGAGGTCGCCGAGCCCGAGGGCGCGCAGGACGAGCAGACGGGGGCGGGCACTCTGCGCTGTCCGTTCCGGGGTCATGCCAGCAGCCTGCCGTGCCCGCACCGGGTACGCCGCCGCAGACCACCCAACCGGTGCCCACCGGCACACCCGCACGCCTGTCAGCGGCCCGCACGCCCCGTCAGTACCGGAAGCCGACCGATACGCCCGAGGCCCTCACGGCACCGGCACCCGTCGGCTCGGCCGGGCGCCCCCGCACGTCCCGACCGGTCAGGCCGGCACCACACCGGCCCGGCGACCGCCCGATGCGCCCGAGCCCCTCACCGGCGCCCGCCGGGCCCCTGGCCGGTCGTGAAGGCCTCCTGGATGGGGCGTTCGTCGGCGAGGACGCGGCCCTTGGGCGGGCCGTCCAGTACCGCGCGGACGGCGGTGAGCAGGTCCGGGGCTACGTGGTCGGCCCGCGTGGCCTCCTCGGGGCGGGTGCGGCCGTTCGGGACCAGGATGCCGTGGGCGCCCGCCCGGCGCGCGGCCTCGACGTCGGCGGCCCCGGAGCCGATGACGACGAGCTCGGCGGGCCCGGTGCAGACGCGTCCGCCCGCCCACAGCAGCATGCCGGGCTGCGGCCTGCGGCAGCGGCAGCCCTCGCCGGGGCCGTGCGAGCAGACGGCGAAGACGTCGCAGGGGCCGAGGAGTTCGTCCACGCGGTGGTTGACGCGGCGCACGTCGGCGTCGGTGAGCCGCCCGTCCGCGACACCGGGCTGGTCGGTGATCACGCCGGTGCGGATGCCGCGCTCGCGCAGCAGGGCGAGTGCCTCGCGGGCACCGTCGACCGGGCGTACGCGGTCGGGGTCGGCGTTGTGGGGGACGTCCTCGACGAGCGTGCCGTCGCGGTCGAACAGCACGGCCTTGACCGGACTCACGGGGTGGCCTCCTCCTGCCGGGCGGGGGTGGGTCGGTGGCGCCGGGCACCTGCCGGCCGGTGCCGGGTCGCGGTGGGACTGCCGTGCTCGCGAGTGCCGCGCGAGGGCGCGCTCAAACTCCGCGTCAGGCCCGTCGGGGAACGCCGAAGGGACTATACAGTGCGTGTATACGCGCGATGTACAGTCCCGGCATGCCTTCTCCGACCAAGAAGATGAAGAAAACGGGGACCGCGTTCCGAACGGCCGGAGCGCTCGCGGCGACCGCCGCCCTCACCCTCGCCCTGACCGGCTGCGCGGGGACCGACCCCACCGCCCCCAGCGCCGTCCGGGCCCGGCCGGCCGCCGACTTCCGGGCGGCCGGTTTCGGCACCGCCGACTGCCGCGAGGTCAAGTGCATCGCCCTCACCTTCGACGCCGGGCCGAGCGAGCACTCCGCACGGCTGCTGGACATCCTCAAGGAGAAGAAGGTCCCGGCGACCTTCTTCCTCCTCGGCAAGCGGCACATCGTGAAGTACCCGGAGCTGGTGCGGCGCATGGCCGACGAGGGGCACGAGGTGGCCAGCCACACCTGGGACCACAAGATCCTGACCGGCCTGAGACCTGAGGAGATACGCGAGGAGCTGGAACGCCCCAACGAGGAGATAGAACGTCTCACCGGCCGGCGCCCCACCCTGATGCGCCCGCCGCAGGGCCGCACCGACGACACCGTGCACGCCATCTGCCGCGAACTGGGCCTGTCCGAGGTGTTGTGGAGCGTGACGGCCAAGGATTACCAGACGACCGATTCCGACCTGATCACCCGCCGGGTCCTCAAGCAGTCCTCCCGGGACGGGATCATCCTCCTCCACGACCTCTACGACGGCACGGTGCCGGCCGTGCCGGGGATCATCGACGCGCTGAAGGAGCGCGGGTACGTCTTCGTCACGGTGCCCCAGTTGCTGGCGCCGGGGAAGGCGGAGCCGGGCGAGGTGTACCGCTGACGCTCTGCGGGTTCCCTACGATCGGGACGTGGCGAACATCCAGCTCGAACGCACGGCCCCGCTCCCCCTCGACGAGGCGTGGCGGCGGATCACGCGGTGGCCCCGGCACGGTGGGGCGGTGCCGTTGACCGTGGTCCGGGTGGAGCCGCCGGGGCCGACCCGCGAGGGCACCCTGGTCGTGGCCCGCTCGGGCGCCGGGCCTCTGTTCTTCGACGATCCGATGGAGGTCACCGTGTGGCAGCCGCCCGAGGGCGGGGCCGCGGGAGTGTGCCGGCTGGAGAAGCGGGGCCGTGTGGTGCTCGGGTGGGCCGAGTTGGAGGTGCGGCCGGGGCCGGGGGGCCGCGCGCGGGTGATCTGGCGGGAGGAGATCCGGGTCAGGTTCCTGCCGTCGCTCTTCGACGGTGTGGTGCGGCGCTCCTCGCGGTACGTGTTCGGGCGGGCCCTCAACCGCCTGCTCCGACAGCCCTGACGGCTCAGGCGACCGACCCGATCCGCCCGGCCGTCTTCGACCGCGGCTCGTGGTGGATCGGCGTGTGCGCCCCGGTCAGCGGGACCCCGCTGCCGCCCCGCTTCCCGGCGACGATCTCCGCCGCGATCGACAGGGCCGTCTCCTCGGGCGTACGGGCTCCGAGGTCCAGGCCGATCGGCGAGTGCAGCCTGCTCAACTCCCTTTCACTGACGCCGACTTCCCGCAGGCGGGCGTTGCGGTCCAGGTGGGTTCGCCGGGAGCCCATGGCACCGACGTACGCCACCGGCAGCCGCAGTGCCAGCTTCAGCAGGGGCACATCGAACTTGGCGTCGTGGGTGAGCACGCACAGGACCGTGCGGGCGTCGACGTCCGTGCGCTCCAGGTAGCGGTGGGGCCAGTCGACGACGATCTCGTCGGCGTCCGGGAAGCGGGTCCGGGTCGCGAAGACGGGGCGCGCGTCGCACACGGTGACGTGGTAGCCGAGGAACCTGCCCATGCGGACCAGGGCGGAGGCGAAGTCGATCGCCCCGAACACGATCATGCGGGGCGCGGGGACCGACGACTCGACCAGGACCGTGAGGGGCGCTCCGCAGCGGGAGCCCTGTGCGCCGATCTCCAGGGTGCCGGTGCGGCCGGCGTCGAGGAAGGCGCCGGCCTCTGCGGCGACGGTGCGGTCCAGTTCCGGATGGGCGCCGAAACCGCCGTCGTACGAACCGTCGGGGCGGACCAGCAGGGCGCGGCCCGTCAGTTCGGGCGGGCCCGACGCGATCCGCGCCACCGCCGCCGCCTCCCCTCGGGCGGCGGCGGTGAGCGCGGACGCGACCACCGGGCGGACCGGATCGGCGGCCCGCACCGGGGTGACCAGGATGTCGATGACGCCGCCGCAGGTCAGGCCCACGGCGAAGGCGTCGTCGTCGCTGTACCCGAAGCGCTCCAGTACGGTTTCGCCGTCCCGCAGCGCCTGCTCGCACAGCTCGTAGACCGCTCCCTCCACGCAGCCGCCGGAGACCGAGCCGATGGCCGTGCCCTCGGTGTCCACCGCGAGCGCGGCGCCGGGCTGCCGGGGCGCGCTGCCACCGACGGCCACCACGGTGGCCACGGCGAAGTCACGGCCCTGCTCGACCCACCGGTCCAGCTCCTCGGCGATGTCCAGCATCTGTCTCGGTCTCCTCGGGGTTGCGGCGGGCGGGGCGTCAGTGGACGCCCAGCCAGCTCTCGATCGGGTTGAGGGCGAAGTACACGAGGAACACCGCCGTGAGGATCCACATGAAGGCGCCGATCTCGCGCACCTTGCCCTGGGCGGTCTTGATGGCGACGTAGGAGATGACGCCCGCCGCGACCCCGGTGGTGATGGTGTAGGTGAACGGCATCAGCACGACCGTGAGGAACACCGGGACGGCGGTGGCCCGGTCGGCCCAGTCCACGTGCCGGGCGTTCATCAGCATCATGGCGCCGATGACGACGAGGGCGGCGGAGGCGACCTCCTGCGGAACGATCGCCGTGAGCGGCGTGAAGAACAGGCAGGCGGCGAAGAACGAGCCCGTCACCACGGATGCCAGGCCGGTGCGGGCGCCCTCGCCGACGCCCGTGGCCGACTCGATGAACACCGTCTGGCCCGAGCCGCCGGACACGCCTCCGATCGCGCCGCCGGCCCCGTCGATGAACAGCGCCTTGGACAGGCCCGGCATCCGGCCCTTGTCGTCGGCGAGCTCGGCCTCGGTGCCGACGCCGATGATGGTGGCCATCGCGTCGAAGAACCCGGCGAGCACCAGCGTGAAGACGATCATGCCGACCGTCATCGCGCCGACCTCGCCCCAGCCGCCGAACTCCACGTCCCCGAAGAGCGAGAAGTCGGGCATGGAGACGGCGCTGCCGTGCAGTTCGGGTGCGCCGCCCGCCCACTGCCGGGGGTCGATGACACCGGCGGCGTTGAGGATCGCCGCGACGACCGTGCCGCTGACGATGCCGATGAGGATGGCGCCCGGGACGTGCCGGGCCTGGAGCATGAAGATCAGCAGCAGGGTCCCGGCGAACAGCAGCACGGGCCAGCCGGCCAGTTCGCCCGCCGGTCCGAGCGCGAGGGGCGTGGCCTTGCCCTGGTGCACGAAGCCGGACTTGTAGAAGCCGATGAGGGCGATGAACAGCCCGATGCCCATGGTGATGCCGTGCTTGAGCGCGAGCGGGATCGCGTTCATGATCATCTCGCGCAGGCCGGTGACGACCAGCAGCATGATGACCACGCCGTACATCACGCACATGCCCATCGCCTGCGGCCAGGTCATCTCGGGCGCGACCTGGGAGGCGAGGACCCCGGAGACGGACAGACCCGCGGCGAGGGCGAGCGGCACCTTGCCGACGAAGCCCATGAGCAGGGTGGTGAAGGCCGCGGCGAACGCGGTCGCGGTGATCAGGGCCGGCTGGGCGAGCGTGGCCCCGGCCGCGTCCTTGCCCGACAGGATCAGGGGGTTGAGCAGGAGGATGTACGCCATCGCCATGAAGGTCGTGATGCCGCCGCGCACTTCACGGGCGACCGTGGACCCTCTGTGGGATATGTGGAAGTACCGGTCGAGCCAGGACCGTCCGGCCGGGACGCGGGTGCCTTCACCCGCGTCTTCGGCTGTGGCCCTCGGCTCCAGTGATTGCTGGGTCATGGGTGCCGTCTCCCAAGTTTCAAAGGGGGTTGGGATGTTCACGACCCGGGGGACGGCCCGAGACGAACAGGGGCCCGGGGGGCGGATGCCCCCCGGGGCAACGTGACTGCTCAGCCCTCGGAGAGCTGGGTGCCCGTCAGGTGCTCGGGCCTCACCGGGGTCCGGTTCAGCTCGAGCCCGGTCGCGTTCCGGATGGCCGCGAGCACGGCCGGGGTCGACGACAGGGTGGGGGCCTCGCCGATGCCGCGCAGCCCGTACGGGGCGTGCTCGTCGGCGAGTTCGAGGACGTCGACCGGAATGGTCGGCGTGTCGAGGATGGTCGGGATCAGGTAGTCGGTGAAGGAGGGGTTCTTGACCTTCGCCGTCTTCGGGTCGACGACGATCTCCTCCATCACCGCCACGCCCAGGCCCTGCGTGGTGCCGCCCTGGATCTGGCCGAGCACCGACAGCGGGTTGAGCGCCTTGCCGACGTCCTGGGCGCAGGCCAGCTCGACGACCTTGACCAGGCCGAGTTCGGTGTCGACCTCGACGACGGCCCGGTGTGCGGCGAAGGAGTACTGCACGTGCCCGTTGCCCTGCCCGGTGCGCAGGTCGAAGGGCTCGGTGGGCCGGTGCCGCCACTCCGCCTCGACCTCGACGGCCTCGTCCTCCAGGACGTCGACGAGGTCGCCGAGGACCTCACCGCCGTCGGTGACGACCTTGCCGCCCTCCAGGAGCAGCTCGGCCGTCGCCCAGGCCGGGTGGTAGGAGCCGAACTTGCGGCGCCCGATCTGAAGGACCTTCTCGCGGACCAGCTCGCAGGAGTTCTTCACCGCGCCGCCGGTGACGTACGTCTGCCGCGAGGCCGACGTCGAACCGGCGCTGCCCACCTGGGTGTCGGCCGGGTGGATGGTGACCTGGGTGACGCCCAGCTCGGTGCGGGCGATCTGCGCGTGGACGGTGACGCCGCCCTGGCCGACCTCCGCCATAGCGGTGTGCACCGTGACCACGGGCTCGCCGGCGACGACCTCCAGGCGCACCCGGGCGGTGGAGTAGTCGTCGAACCCCTCGGAGAAGCCCACGTTCTTGATGCCGACCGCGTAGCCCACCCCGCGGACGACGCCCTCGCCGTGCGTGGTGTTGGACAGGCCGCCCGGCAGCTGCCGTACGTCGGCGCCCTCGCTGGACTCCCACTGGCGCTCCGGCGGCATCGGCATCGCCTTGACGCGGCGCAGCAGTTCGGCGACGGGGGCCGGGGAGTCGACGGGCTGCCCGGTCGGCAGCAGCGTGCCCTGCTCCATGGCGTTGAGCCGGCGGAACTCCACCGGGTCCATGCCGAGCTTCGCGGCGAGCTTGTCCATCTGCGCCTCGTAGGCGAAGCACGCCTGGACCGCGCCGAAGCCGCGCATCGCGCCGCAGGGCGGGTTGTTGGTGTAGAGGGCGATGGCCTCGATGTCCACGTCCTCGACCACGTAGGGGCCGACGGACAGGGAGGAGGCGTTGCCCACGACGGCCGGGGAGGCGGAGGCGTAGGCGCCGCCGTCCAGCACGATCCGGCACTTCATGTGGGTGAGCTTGCCGTCCTTGGTGGCCCCGTGCTCGTAGTACAGCTTGGCGGGGTGGCGGTGGACGTGCCCGAAGAAGGACTCGAAACGGTTGTAGACGATCTTGACGGGCTTGCCGGTGCGCAGGGCCAGCAGGCAGGCGTGGATCTGCATCGACAGGTCCTCGCGGCCGCCGAACGCGCCGCCGACGCCGGAGAGCGTCATCCGCACCTTGTCCTCGGGCAGGCCGAGGACGGGCGCGATCTGGCGCAGGTCGCTGTGCAGCCACTGGGTGGCGATGTAGAGGTGGACGCCGCCGTCCTCCTCCGGCACGGCGAGCCCGGACTCCGGGCCGAGGAAGGCCTGGTCCTGCATGCCGAAGGTGTACTCGCCCGTGACGATCACGTCGGCCCGCTCGCGGGCGGAGGCCACGTCCCCGCGGACGATCGGCTGGCGGTGCACGATGTTGGGGTGCGGGACGTGACCGGCGTGGTGGTCGTCGCGGTTGTCGTGGAGCAGGATCGCGTCCGGGGCGGTGGCGGAGGCCTCGTCGGTGACGACGGGCAGCTCGCGGTAGTCGACCTTGATCTTCGCGGCGGCGCGGCGCGCGGTCTCCGGGTGGTCGGCGGCGACCAGGGCGACGGGCTCGCCGTGGTGGCGGACCCTGCCGTGGGCGAGGACCGGGGTGTCCTGGATCTCCAGCCCGTAGTTCTTCACGTCGGTGGGCAGGTCGTCGTAGGTCAGCACGGCGTAGACGCCCGGCGTGGCCAGCGCCTCGCTCGTGTCGATCGAGACGATCTCGGCGTGCGCGACGGTGGAGCGCAGGATCTGCCCCCACAGCATGTCCTCGTGCCACATGTCGGACGAGTACGCGAACTCGCCGGTGACCTTGAGGGTGCCGTCGGGGCGCAGCGTGGACTCGCCGATGCCTCCCTTGGTCCGGGAGCCCTGGGTGATCTTCGTGGGGGTTCCGCTGGGGGACGCCATGATCAGACCGCCTCCGACTGCCGGGCGGCCGCGAGGCGGACCGCGTCCATGATCTTCTCGTAGCCGGTGCAGCGGCACAGGTTGCCCGACAGCGCCTCGCGGATGTCCGCGTCGGTCGGGTTGGGGTTGCGCTCCAGCATCTCGTCGGCGGCGACCAGCAGCCCGGGGGTGCAGAAGCCGCACTGCACGGCGCCGGCGTCGATGAACGCCTGCTGGATCGGGGACAGGTCGCCGCCCTCGCCGGTCTGCGAGTCGGCGCTCCTGGCCTGCCACCCCTGGGCGTCCTGCAACGACGTACCGCAGGCGCCGGACGCGCAGCCGCCCTCGGCGCGCTGCTTGGCGAAGTCGGCGAGCCCCTCGACGGTGACGACCTCGCGGCCCTCCACCTGCCCGGCGGCCACCAGGCACGAACACACCGGCACGCCGTCCAGACGGACCGTGCACGAGCCGCACTCGCCCTGCTCGCAGGCGTTCTTCGAACCCGGCAGTCCGAGCCGTTCCCTCAGCACGTACAGCAGGGACTCGCCCTCCCACACGTCGTCGGCTTCCTGCGGACGGCCGTTGACCGTGAAGTTGACGCGCATCACGCAGCTCCCTCGGTGGCGCGGCGGGCGCCGCGGTAGGACTCCCAGGTCCAGGTCAGTGTGCGGCGGGCCATGACGCCGACCGCGTGGCGGCGGTAGCTCGCCGTGCCCCGGACGTCGTCGATCGGGTTGCAGGCGGCGGAGCACAGGTCCGCGAACTGCTTGGCGACCGACGGGGTGATGATCTGCCCGTTGTCCCAGAAGCCGCCCTCCTCCAGCGCGGCGTTCAGGAACTCCTCGGCGGTCTTGGCCCGAACGGGTGTCGGAGCGGCCGAACCGATGCCGGTGCGCACGGTCCGGGTCGCGGGGTGCAGGGCGAGCCCGAAGGCGCACACGGCGATGACCATGGCGTTGCGGGTCCCCACCTTGGAGAACTGCTGCGGCCCGTCGGCCTTGCGCACGTGTACGGCGCGGATCAGCTCGTCGGGCTCCAGCGCGTTGCGCTTCACCCCCTTGTAGAACTCGTCGATCGGGATGAGACGGCTGCCGCGCACCGACTCCACCTCCACCTCGGCGCCCGCGGCGAGCAGGGCGGGATGGGCGTCACCGGCCGGGGAGGCGGTGCCGAGGTTGCCTCCCACACCGCCGCGGTTGCGGATCTGCGGGGAGGCGACCGTGTGCGAGGCGAGGGCGAGCCCCGGCAGCTCGGCGCGCAGGTTCTCCATGATCTTCGTGTAGGGCACGGAGGCGCCCAGCCGCACGCTCTCCTCGCCGACCTCCCACTCGGTCAGGTCGCCGACGCGGTTCAGGTCCAGGAGGTACTCGGGCCGGCGGTGGTCGAAGTTGATCTCGACCATCACGTCGGTGCCACCCGCAATCGGCACAGCCGAGGGGTGCTCCGCCTTCGCGGCGAGCGCCTCCTCCCAGCTGGCGGGGCGAAGGAAGTCCATGACCGGCTCTCTTCTTCGTCTTCTCGTGGGGCGTTCAGATTGAGCCAATCCGTGTGCGGCGGTCCCGGCTCGTTCTTGTGCTGTTGACGCGTAGTGGACTCAGTACACAGCGCGCTGCGCCGAGCGAGTCAGTCACGGAAACCATGAAGGAGTTGGCTGGCCAGGTAAGGCATCTTGTAGATTCGTATGAACGGAGCCCCTGGGAAACCTCCTCGTTCTCCTGTGGAAACGCGCGACACGGCCGCGTGACCTGGAACACAGCCGGGGCAGGGCTTGATTTCGAGACAAAGAACGGCGGCGACGAGAATGCGGCTGCGCGCACTGCTGGACACCGACGCGCTGGGCCTCAAGCTGCTCGGCGGCGAGGAGGAGCTGGACCGCACGGTGCGGGGTGTGATGACCACCGACCTGCGCGATCCCAGCCGCTACCTCGCGGGCGGCGAACTGGTGCTCACGGGGCTGGCCTGGCGCCGGGACGCCGACGACTCGGAGCCGTTCGTCCGGATCCTGGTGCAGGCGGGCGTGACCGCCCTGGCCGCGGGCGAGGCCGAGCTCGGGGATGTCCCGGAGGACCTGGTCGTCGCCTGCGCCCGCCACCGCCTGCCGCTCTTCGCGGTGCACGAGTCGGTGGCGTTCGCGACGATCACCGAGCACGTCGTACGGCAGGTCTCCGGCGAGCGCGCCGGGGACCTCGCGGCGGTCGTGGACCGCCACCGCCGGATGATGACCTCCGGCCCGGCGGGCGGCGGCCCGGACGTGGTCCTGGACCTGCTCGGCACCGACCTGGACCTGCGGGCGTGGGTCCTGTCCCCCACCGGCCGCCTGATCGCGGGCTCGAAGGCGGCCGGCCCCGCCCTGCCTGCCGGGACGTGCGCCAGGCTGGCGGGAGAACACCTGGCTGCCATCCGTACGGGCCGCCGCGGCCCGCACCGCGCCGTCCTGGGCGCCACCACGTACTCCCTGTTCCCGGTCCGCTCCACGGGCCGCTCCCCGCAGCCCTCCCGGGACGCCCGCGAGTCGGTCCTGTCGGACTGGCTGCTGGCCGTCGAGGCGGACGCCGCGGACTGGCCCGAGGAGCGCCTGGACCTGCTCTACGGCGTCACCCAGCTGATCGCGGTCGAACGGGACCGGCGCGACGCGGCCCGCACGGTCCGCCGCCGCCTCGCCCAGGAGGTCCTGGAACTGGTCCAGACGGGCGCGGCCCCCGCCGAGATCGCCGCCCGTCTGCGCGTCGCGGCGCCGGTGCTGCTGCCCGGCCTGGGCGCCGCGCCGCACTGGCAGGTGGTCGTGGCCCGCGTCGACTGGGACGGCGAGGACATCGAGGGCGGTCCGGTGGCGCAGGCCCTGCTGGAGGAGGTCCTCGTCGACCCCGCGGCCGCCGGGCCGGAGCACTCCGACCGCATCGCCGTGGCGCACGCGGGCGGCGAGGCCATCGCCCTGGTCCCCCTGCCGGCTGTCTCGACCGAGCACGACGGCTCGGAGGTGGGGATCCTCGCGGACACACTCCTGGAAGCCGTACGGGACCCCCTCACGGCGGGCCTCGACGACGACGGCCGCCTCACCCTGGGCGTCAGCGCGGCCGTCCACTCGGCGGAGGGCCTGCGCGGCGCGCTGGAGGAGGCCCGCCACGCCCGGCGCGTCGCCGCGGCCCGCCCGGGCCGGGTGTGCGCGGCGGGCCACCAGGAACTGGCCTCGCACGTCCTGTTGCTGCCGTTCGTCCCGGACGACGTCCGCCGGGCCTTCACGGCCCGTCTGCTGGACCCCCTGCGCGACTACGACCGCCGCCACCGCGCCGAGCTGATCCCCACCCTGGAGGCCTTCCTCGACTGCGACGGCTCCTGGACCCGCTGCGCCGCCCGTCTGCACCTGCACGTCAACACGCTGCGCTACCGGATCGGCCGGATCGAGCAGTTGACGAGTCGTGACCTGTCGCGCCTCGAGGACAAGCTGGACTTCTTCCTGGCACTGCGCATGAGCTGATACACGGGGTGTCCCGGCGGCAAACCCGGGGCACCCCCGTGTCCCACGACTTTGTGAAATCCTTCACCCGCCCCCTTGGCCCGGCCCGCCGATTCATGCTGAGATGCCGCCACCACTCAACAGCTCGATGGCGTGCTCGGGGAGGGCAACGTGGCGCATACCGCCATGTCTGGTAACGGAACGACCGCCGGTGACGATCCCCTCCAGACCGCGGTATGGCGGCTGCGCTCGCGCGGGTGCTGGTCCGACGCGGCCGCCCTGCTGCTGCCGGCCACACCGGCGGCGGCGCTCCAACGCGCGTCGCTGCTGGTGGAACGGTGTCTGTACACCGAGCGGGGCTGGGAGGAGGCCGAGGACGCGCTGCGCACGGCCGAGGCGATGGCCCACAGCGACGACGAACGCGGCGCGGCCGCTTGTGAACGCGGTTACCTGGCCTACGCGGCGACGCTGCTCGCGGTGCGGGACCGGGCCGACGAGGCGCGGGCCGCGCTCGGGAGGGCGGCGGCGCTGGTCCCTCCCGGGGCTCCGGCGCGGGCCCTGCTGGACTTCCGCCGGGGTCTCCTCGCGGAGAACCTGACGAGCGCGCCCCAGGCCGCGCGGGCCGCGTACCGCCGGGCCCACGCGGGGGCGACGGCCCACTCCGACCCTCTGCTGCTCTCCTTCACCTGGCGCCACCTCGCCGGACTCGCCCTGCGGGACGGGGACTTGGCCGAGGCGCGGCACGGGTTCGCCGAGTCGCTGCGGATCCGGGAGGAGCTGGGCTATCTCGTCGGCACGGCACCGGCGCTGGTGTCCCTCGCCGACACCGAGACGGAACCGGAGGCGTCCCGGCTGCGCGAGGAGGCCCGGCGGCTGTTCCGGCTGCTCGGGGGCGTGCCGACGTGGCTGTCCCGCCAGTTGGCTCCGCCGGTTCCGCCGGCCGCGACGGCTTGAGGGGCTGCGAGGTACTCGGCGTTGTCGCTGAGGCCGGGTGGGTTCGCAACCCGGCGGAACGAGGTGCCTCCCCCAAGCTCTCGGCTTCGCTCGAGCAGGGGGGACCCCCATCGCCCACCCGTGCCGCCCCAGGCGGCACGCATGCCCGCAGGCTGAGCGGACCCGCACCCGCGTACGGCGAGAAGGGGCCGTGTCGGGGGGTGTCCGCCCGCAGCGGTTGGCGCGTCAACGAACAGTCAGTCGGCACGCAAGCCCATCGCGCCGTTCCGAGGACGGACACCCCCCGGCGCGGCCCCGACCCACCACCCGGCGATCAGGCGGAGCCCGCGCCCGCTCCCGCGAAGTGTTCGCCCACCAGCGCCCGCACCACGTCCAGGTCCCGGGCGACCAGCGCGTCCAGCAATGCCGTGTGCTCATGGGCGTCCGCCAGCAGATCGGCCCGCGCCCGGACCCCGTGTCCACCCCCGACCAGCGGCCACTGCGCCCTGCGGTGCAGGTCCTCCGCGATCCGGACCAGCTGTACGTTGCCCGACAGGGACAGCACGGCCCGGTGGAACCCCCGGTCGGACTCCGCGTAGGTGGCCCGGCAGCCCGAGGACGCCGCGCGGACCGTCGCCTCCGCCAGAGGGCGCAGCTCGGCCCAGCGCTCGGCGGGAACGGTGCGGGCCAGCCGCAGCATCACCGGGACTTCGAGCAGCGCCCGGACCTCGGCCAGTTCCGCCAGGTCCCGGACTCCCCGCTCGACCACGCGGAACCCGCGGTTGGGGACGACCTCGACGGCGCCTTCGAGGGCCAGTTGCTGCATGGCCTCCCGGACCGGCGTCGCCGAGACCCCGAACCGCTCGCCCAGCACCGGCGCCGAGTACACCTCTCCGGGCAGCAGGTCCCCCGCCACCAGCGCGGCGCGCAACGCGTCCAGGATCTGCCCGCGCACCGAGGCCCGCTGGATCACCGGCCGGACCCGCGGGGCACCCGGCGCGGCCGGCTCGCCGTGCGTGTGCTCCCCCCGCACCTCTGCGGCCTGGGGCGGAACCCGCGCGGGCCCGGCCGGTTCCGCCGCCGCCCGCGCCGCCGCCCACGGCGTCCCCGTGCCCGCGGAGCCCTGCGCTCCCTGCCTCACGGGGCCTCCTCCGGATGTGTCGGTACTTGGGGTCATTACGGCGGGTTGTTACTCGTCCGTCAAGCACCATAAGCGCACCGGCCCTCCGTTCACATCCCAGTTCGATGTCTACGGATCTTGGGTAAGGTTAGGCTTACCTTCAAGAGCCCCGTTTCACCCCGACGGATCGGTGATCACATGCCCGCCCCCCTTTCGGCCGTCTCCGGCGCCTACACCCGCCTGGCCGAGATCCTCCCGGGGCTCGCCGTCACCGAGCTGGACACCGGCGACGAGGCGCCGCACGGCGGCGGCTGGACCACCGCCGCCGACCTCGCGGCCGCGGGTCCCGCCCTCGACCGCTTCCTGGCGTGGGACGTGGACCAGATCGAACGGGACTACGGCCGGCGGGCCCGCCCCGACGTCGTCGCCGGCTTCGGCCTGCACCGCTACGCCTGGCCCGCCTGCCTGCTGATCACCATGCCGTGGTTCCTGCACCGCCGGGTCCCCCGCTACCCCGTGACCCATGTCTCGTACGACCGCACCACCCCCGGCCACGCCATCGGGCACCTGGCCGTCCGCCCCGCGGGCTTCGCCTGCCTGCCCGGCGACGAGGCGGCGGCACTGCCCGGCGCCCGGGTCGTCCCCGACGAGGAGGCGCTGCGCGCGGAAGTGCGGTCGGCGGTCGCCGAGCACCTGGAGCCGGTCCTGACCGGTTTCGGCCCCCGGATGCGGCGCCGCGGACGCGCCCTGTGGGGTATGGCGACCGACGAGATCGTCGATGGCCTGTGGTACGTCGCCCAGCTGCTCGGCGAGACCGAGGAGCGGCGGGCGAGGCGCGAGCTCGAGCTGCTCCTGCCGGGCGCGGCCAAGCCGTACGTGGGGACGCCGGCGTTCCGGGAGCTGACCGGCCCCGCCGGCGAGCCCCTTCTCACCCGGGACCGCGCGAGCTGCTGCATGTTCTACACGCTGCGCCCCGAGGACACCTGCGCCACCTGCCCGCGCACCTGCGACGCGGAGCGTGTCACCAAGCTGCTGGCCACGGCCGGTTGACGCACGGGCGGGGCCGATCACCCCCGCCGTCCCGTAAGATCATCGCGATACCGGGCACCCACATGCCCACCCGCGATTCACAACTTCCCCACTGATCACGGGAACTTTCCGGGGAACCACTCGTACGGGTAGTCTTGTTCGAACTCAACTCCCGCCCCTCACGCGGCAGTTCGAGCAGAACGCCGCCCTGGGCATTCCCTTGCACTTCCTTGGCGGCCTCTTGCCCCGAAACCCTCTGAGGGCCGATGGGATTGGGCCACTATGGCGGGCGTTACGCCCTATCCCAATGCAAGGGACCACCCAGATGAGACTGACCGACATATCGCTGAACTGGCTGCTTCCGGGCGCCGTGCTGCTCCTGGGCATGCTGGCGGCGGTGGCGGTGCTCGCGCGCGGCAAGCGCTCCTCGGTCAAGAACGCGAGCGCGGACGACTCCTGGGAGCGCAGCGAGGAACGCCGCAGACGCAAGGAAGCCCTCTACGGCACCCTCTCCTACCTCCTGCTCTTCTGCTGTGCGGCCGTCGCCGCCCTGCTCTCCTTCCACGGCCTGGTCGGCTTCGGAGAGCAGAACCTCGGGCTCTCCGGCGGCTGGCAGTACCTCGTCCCGTTCGGTTTGGACGGCGCGGCGATGTTCTGCTCGGTCCTCGCGGTGCGCGAGGCCAGCCACGGTGACGCGGCGCTCGGCTCCCGGATACTGGTCTGGACGTTCGCCTTCGCCGCGGCCTGGTTCAACTGGGTGCACGCGCCCCGGGGCGCCGGCCACGCGGGTGCCCCCCACTTCTTCGCGGGCATGTCCCTGTCGGCGGCGGTCCTGTTCGACCGCGCGCTGAAGCAGACCCGCCGGGCCGCGCTGCGGGAGCAGGGCCTGGTGCCCCGCCCGCTGCCGCAGATCCGCATGGTGCGCTGGCTGCGCGCCCCCCGGGAGACCTACCGTGCCTGGTCGCTGATGCTCCTCGAGGGTGTGCGCAGCCTGGACGAGGCCGTCGACGAGGTGCGCGAGGACAAGCGCAAGAAGGAAGAGACCCGGCAGCGGCGGCGTGACCAGCAGCGCGTGGAGCGGGCCCAGCTGAAGGCGATCAGCCGCGGCCACCGCGGTCACTTCGGCCGTGGCGGCGGACGGCAGCTGGACGTCCAGGTGGAGCGCGGCTCCTCGCAGGTCTCCGCGGAGCCTGCCATATCGGCGCCGGAGCCCCTGCCCGTCCGCTCGCGTCCCTCCCTTCAGCCGGTGCGCAAAGGGACTGATCCCGTGACCGTGGACCTCACCGCGGAGGACGACACCATGGCGCTGCCCCGTCTGGACTCCCTGGAGCGCAAGCTCAAGGACCTTGAGCAGCAGTTCGGTTAGCCGAGTCGCGTCAGGAGCGGCGAGGGGCGTGGCCTGCGGGCCGCGCCCTCTCGGCGTTCACGCCGCCTCCGCCTCCAGCTCGAACCAGACGGCCTTGCCCACGCCGTGCGGCCGGACCCCCCAGGCGTCGGCGAGGGACTGCACCAGGAACAGGCCCCGCCCGTTCGTGCCGTCGTCGGCGACCGGTACCCGCGGCCGGGGCAGGCGGGCCACGAAGTCCCGCACCTCCACCCGCAGTCCGCGAGGTCCTACGGTGGCCGTCAGGACCGCGTCGTGGTCGGTGTGGACGATCGCGTTGGTGACGAGCTCACTGGTGAGCAGTTCGGCCACGTCCGACTGCCCGTGCCTGCCCCACTGCCCGAGCAGTTCCCGCAGGGCTCTGCGGGCCTCCGGGACGGCCCGCAGGTCCGCCCGCCCGAGTCTGCGCCGCAACTGCGGCGCCGGTGCCTGCTCGATGATGCCGTCGGTCCCGTCCTCCACCGTCTTCGTCGCGAAGCCCCCGATCGCTATGGGACCGCCTCGTCGTGCCTGCCTCTCCATGTCCCCCGCCCGCGCGCCGATGTCGGTTCCCCTCCTGCTCGAACACGTTCACGGGGATCCATGCCCCAACGGGCACGCGGCAGTCATGTCGGATCGTCAACGACCGGGTGTTCGGCCACCGGGACGGCGCGGCCTGGCCGGGCGGCGGGTCGCCGAGCGGTACGGCGACGGAGGGGAGGGAGGCAAGAGGGTAGCCGGTCATCGTCCCCGGACGGATCCTGACCGCCGGAGATCGGACGATGGGCCGATGGCCGGCTGCCGATCCCTGCGTACGCGGTGAGGGGCCGGGGCACCGGGCCGGAGTGTGCGGCACCGCCGTGAAGTTGGCCGAAGTACGACGGTCCGCACGGCCGCCACGAGCAGGGCGGGGGCCGCCCTCCCCACCCCCGTGGCGGGAGGACGGCCCCCGGTCTCGCGTCGGGCGCGGTCAGTACAGCTTGTTGACGGCGGTGGTCGTCGTCTTCTTGAAGGCACCGACGGGGGCGTCCTCGAAGTCGCCCATCTGGCCCCACTTCACGACGGTGACCGTCCTGCCGTCGCGCCCGACGGACAGCAGCGAGATGTCGGTGGCACCCCAGGACGTCTCGGTGTGCAGGCCGCGGACGCGGGCGCCCTCCTCGACGGGGAGCGTTCCGTAGTCCCGGCCCTCGGCCTCGATGTCCGGGTCGGCCTTCTCGATCCGGTCGGCGCAGGTGCGGATCAGATCGTCGTAGTGCTTCGCCAGGGCCTTGGCCTGAGCGGCTGTGCCGGTCACGACGGTCAGCTGCACGGCGCCCGTCTCCAGTTCGGTCCGGAACTCGCGGTGCCGGTAGGTGTAGGAGAGCACGCCCTCCGTGCTCACGCAGGAGCCGAGCGACTCCGGGAAGCCCTCGGTGACCGGGCCGGCCGTCCAGGCCGAGGTCGGGTGCGGCGGCAGCTCGGACGCCGACAGGAACTTCGGTGCGGCGGCCTTCGGCGCGGCACCGGCGGCCGGTGCCGTGAGGACCGTGCCCGCCGCGAGGGCGGCGACGGTGAGTGCGGCGAGCGCGCTCGCTCGGACGTGCTTGGGCATGGGTGTCCCCCGTGAGTGCAGGAATGAATGCGTGGATGGTCGATGCCACCGCGAGTCCGGCTGGTCGGCCCGGACCCGCTCGGTGCGACACCACAAGCATCAGCGGTCACACGGGGCGGACGCAACAGCCCCCGGCCGATCCGGCGCGGTGGAACCATCCCAGCCCGTCTGACGTGCAGGTACATGAGGTGCCTGGGATGCCGTTCCGGGCCGGGTCGGACCGTGAGGACGGGGGAACGGTGTCGGCAGACAAGCACGTCGACGACGTCGGGGAGTTCGCGGCGCTGCTGAGGACGCTGAAGGAGCGCACGGACCGCAGTTACGGTGCGCTGGCCCGGCGTCTGGCGATGAACACCTCGACCCTGCACCGCTACTGCGCGGGCGAGGCGGTCCCGGTGGACTTCGCCCCCGTGGAGCGTTTCGCCGCCCTGTGCGGGGCGTCCCCGCAGGAGCGTCTGGAGCTCCACCGCCGGTGGCTCCTGGCGGTGGCGGCACGGCAGCGGCCCCGGGCGGCGTCCCCGGCCGTGACGGCCGGGGACGAACAGGGCGCGCTCGCCGCGGTGGCGGAGGAACCGCGGCCCGCGCCGCGAGCCGTCGACGGCCCTGCCGGCGAGGCGGCGCCGCTCCCCCGCCGTCCCTGGTACCGCCGCGGACGCGTCGCGGCCGGCCTGGTGGTGGCCTGCGCGGTGCTCGCGGCACTCGGGAGCCTCGCCGCGCTGCCGGACGGGCGGCGTGCGTCCGCCGGCGACCGCGCCCCGTCGGCCGGTCCGGCCCCGACCGTGACGGCGGAGCCGAAGGCCCCGGACCGCGCCGGCACGGCCTCCCCCACCCCGAACGGCGGCTCCCCCACCCCCGAGCGCCCCTCGCCCTCCGCCACGGCGACGAAGAAGCCCGCCCCCTCCTCCTCCGCCCGCGCCACCCCCGCCGACGCGGACGACTCCACCGCCCCGCTCACCTGGTCGGCCGACTCCCAGGCGTGGAAGCTTGGCTGCGGTCACGACTACGTCGTCGCCGCGCCGCCCGGGGAGGTGCCACCGCCACCGGTCCCGCAGGACGCCGGGGTCTGGGCCGCCTCACAGAACGCGGTGCACGGCGGCGAGACACTCGTGCGGCTGTCCGTCCAGGGGCGCACCGACACGGCGGTGGTGCTGGAGGCGCTGCGGGTGCGCGTGGTGGGACGCACGGCACCCGCGCAGGGCAACGCCTACGCCATGGACCGGGGGTGCGGCGGTGCCCTGACCCCGCGCTCCTTCGACGTGAACCTCGACAAGGACCGCCCCATCGCCCGGGCGGTCGCCGGGAACGACACGGGTAAGCCGATCCCGGCGGTGCGCATGCCCTACCGCGTCTCCGCCCGGGACCCGGAGGTGCTGCTCGTCAACGCCAGGACCCAGGCGTGCGACTGCCGCTGGTACCTGGAGCTGGACTGGTCCTCCCAGGGACGCACGGGCACGGTCCGGATCGACGACGGCGGCCGCCCGTTCCGGACCAGCGGCATCAAGGGCCTGCCCCGCTGGGTGTACGACACCTCGGCACGCGCGTGGACGCCGTACGACTAAAATCGGGGCACGTTGCGCAGGTTGGACCGGGCCATCTGGAGCATCCGGCCGACGCCGCCGTCCAGCACGATCTTCGAGGCGGACAGGGCGAAGCCGGTCACCATCTCGGCCTTGATCTTCGGTGGGATGGACAGCGCGTTGGGGTCGGTGACGACGTCGACGAGGGCCGGGCCCTTGTGCTTGAAGGCGTCCTTCAGCGCCCCGGCGAGGTCCTTGGGCTTCTCGACGCGCACCCCGTAGGCACCGCAGGCGCGGGCGACGGCGGCGAAGTCGGGGTTCTTGTTGGCGGTGCCGTGTGACGGCAGGCCGGCGACCAGCATCTCCAACTCGACCATGCCGAGGGAGGAGTTGTTGAACAGGACGACCTTGACCGGGAGGTCGTACTGCACCAGCGTCAGGAAGTCGCCCATCAGCATGGAGAAGCCGCCGTCGCCGGACATCGACACGACCTGCCGCTTGCGGTCGGTGAACTGCGCGCCGATCGCCATGGGCAGCGCGTTCGCCATCGAGCCGTGGGAGAAGGAACCGATGACACGGCGGCGGCCGTTGGGTGAGATGTAGCGGGCGGCCCAGACGTTGCACATGCCGGTGTCGACGGTGAACACGGCGTCGTCGGCGGCCACTTCGTCCAGCACGGACGCCACGTACTCGGGGTGGATCGGCGTGTGCTTCTCGACCTTGCGCGTGTAGGCCTTCACCACCCCCTCCAGCGCGTCCGCGTGCTTCTTCAGCATCCGGTCCAGGAAGCGGCGGTTCTTCTTCTCCTTCACCCGCGGGATCAGACAGCGCAGTGTCTCCCGTACGTCACCCCACACCGCGAGGTCCAGCTTGGAGCGGCGGCCCAGGTGTTCCGGCCGGATGTCGACCTGGACGATCTTCACGTCGTCGGGGAGGAAGGCGTTGTAGGGGAAGTCGGTGCCGAGCAGGATCAGCAGGTCGCACTCGTGGGTCGCCTCGTAGGCGGCGCCGTACCCGAGCAGTCCGCTCATGCCGACGTCGAAGGGGTTGTCGTACTGGATCCACTCCTTGCCGCGCAGGGCGTGTCCGACCGGGGACTTGATCTTCCCGGCGAACTCCATGACCTCGGCGTGCGCGCCCGCGGTGCCGCTGCCGCAGAACAAGGTGACCTTGCCGGCCTCGTCGATCATCTCGACGAGCCGGTCGATCTCGGCGTCACCGGGGCGGACCGTCGGCCGGGAGGTGACGAGGGCGGTCTCGACGGCCTGCTCCGGGGCGGGCTCGTCGGCGATGTCGCCGGGCAGGGTGACGACGCTGACGCCGCTGCGGCCGACGGCGTTCTGGATGGCGGTCTGGAGCAGCCGCGGCATCTGCTGCGGGCTGGAGATCATCTCGCTGTAGTGGCTGCACTCGGCGAACAGCCGGTCGGGGTGGGTCTCCTGGAAGTAGCCGAGGCCGATCTCGCTGGAGGGGATGTGCGAGGCCAGGGCGAGCACCGGGGCCATGGAGCGGTGGGCGTCGTAGAGGCCGTTGATGAGGTGGAGGTTGCCGGGGCCGCAGGAACCGGCGCAGGCGGCGAGGCCGCCGGTGATCTGCGCTTCGGCGCTGGCGGCGAAGGCGGCGGTCTCCTCGTGCCGGACGTGGATCCAGTCGATGGCGGAGTTACGGCGGACTGCGTCGACGATCGGGTTGAGACTGTCGCCGACGACGCCGTAGAGGCGTTTGACCCCGGCACGGGTCAGGATGTCGACGAACTGTTCCGCGACGTTCTGTTTGGCCATGGTTCTCGTCTGCCCCTTCGGTCTCCTGGGATCCCTCCGGGTTCCATCAAGTCACACCGCTCGCGCTCACGCCTCCCACACCGCGGCGGCCGTACGGTCGTCCGCATAACCTTTGACCCGTACTTGGGAGTCGGCGAGGAACGCGGCGAGGCCGGGCGGCTCGGGGCGGGACCAGCGCTCGGCGAGGTACTCGCCCAGTTCGGGCTCACCGCGCAGCGGTTCGGCGAGGCCGCCGCTGCACATCAGGAGCGTGTCACCCGGGCGGGCGACGGAGGTGCGGAAGCGGAAGGGCTCGCGGGGCGGCTCCGGGGCCGGTTCGTAGGGGCTGGGCGGGGTCGGGATGCCCAGGTCCATGGTGAGCCGGTCGCCCTCGGGCGTCTCGGAGGGCGGCGAGCCGAACCCCACGACGGGTTCGCCCCTGACGTCGGCGACGGGCGGTTCGATGTCCTGCCACTCCCCCTCCCGCAACCGGAACAGTCCGCCCGGACCGACCCCGAAGAACACGCGGGTGCGGCAGGCGGGATCGGCCGGCAGCAGCAGACAGCGCAGGCTGGCCGCGTACTCCTCCGGGTCGAGCCCCCGTTCGGAGGCGCTGGCCCGCAGCTTGCCGAGACTGCGGTCGGTGAGCCGGTGCAGCCCGGACTTCAGGTCACCGCGGCGGCCGTCCCTTATGTCCTCGACCAGGCGTGCGTGGCTGCGCCCGACGGCCCTGCCGATCCAGTGGCAGGCCTCGGCGGCGGCCCGGTGCGCACCGGGTGCGGCCCGGGCCCCGGTCGCCATCGCCACCAGCAGCAGCGCGCGCTCCCCTGTCCCGAACCGGGCCGTGAGCAGCGAGTCCCTGCGGGGCTCACCCCGGTACCGCGCGGAGTCGCCCCGCACCGAGACGGCCCGCAACGTACAGGCTCCGTACCGGGCCCCGTCGAGCACGGTGTCCGCCACGAGGTCGTCGAGGTCGTCCGGATCGGCGGCCGGGAGAGCCGTGGGCTCGGCGTCATAGGTGGGCGGCCGGGTCCCCACGTGGCCACGGGAGTGGGGGACGGACACGGGCCGCTCGATCCGGGGGCCGGCCTCTTCGGGCGGAGCGGGCGGCTCGGCGGGGCGTGGCGGCGCCGAGGGGGGGTCCATGGGCGGTGGAGCCGTGGGGGGTGGGGCCGTGGGCGGTGGGGCCGTGGGCGGCGGCCCGGCCGGGCGCGGGGGCAGGGGCGGCAGTTCTCCGGGACTGGCAGGCGAGGCCTGCGGTCCTGCCGGAGAGGTGGGGATCACCGGCGCGTCGTCCACCGTGGCCGAGCGGGACCCGAGGTCCGGCCAGGTGGGAGGCGCCGTGCGGGGCGGGGGGACCGGGGGCGCGGAGGAGGGGGGCCGCCCCGGCCCGGCCGGGGCCCCACCGGAGCCACCCGGCGAAGCCGCACCGCCCGGACCCTCCGGTGGGAGCCCACCGGGGTCGGCCCCCGGCCGAGCCGCGTCGTCCCGGCCGGCGGAGGGAGGGGACGCCGCCGGGAAGCTCGCCGGCCCCGGTGGGCGGGGCGGTGGCGGTTCCCAGGGGGCGCGTGGTGGAGTCCGGTCGGCCGGGGGCAGCGCGTCGGGGAAGTCGTCGGCTCCGGTCCGGGGCGCCGGGACCACCGGCTCCGCTCCGTACGGCCGCGCCGTCCGCCCCTCCGCCGGACCGGACCGCCCTCGCGGCCCGTCGCCCACCGCTCCGGACGCCGAGGCGAACCGGTCGTCCAGGGAATCCGGTGCCGGTGCCGGGCCGGTGTCGTCGGTGGAGTCGTCGTACAACTGCCTCCACCAGTCGTCCTCGTGACCGGTGGGCCTTCCCCCCTGCTGGCTCATGCCCGTAATTGTCCACCGCACGAGCGGGATGAAAACGGGGCTTGTGGAAAAAACCGGCCCGCCGCGGCCTCGTGAACGGCACGTCGAGTGAGTCGTAGAACGGCCATGCGAATCGGGCCCCGGCGGGGCGCGAGCGGCTGACCTGCGGGTCTGGGCTGCGGCCAGGCTCCTGACCTGCGCGTTCTCGCGGGTTCCGGCAGTCTGGTCAGATGGGAGTGTGGGACCTCCTGCTGGTCGGGCTGGTCATCCTGCTCGGGCTGTGCGGAGTGCTGCTGCCCGCCATGCCGGGATCGTGGCTGGTGTGGGCCGCGGTCCTGTGGTGGGCGCTGAAGGATCCGCAGCCCGTCGCCTGGTGGGTGCTGGTCGGCGCCACGGTCCTGCTGCTCGCCTCCCAGGCCGCGCGCTGGGCCCTGCCCCCGCGGCGGCTGCGGATGAACGGCACCACCCGCCGCATGCTGGCCTGCGCCGGAGCCGGTTCCCTCCTCGGTTTCGTCCTGGTGCCCGTCCTCGGCGCGATCCCGGGATTCCTGGGCGGGGTGTACCTGTTCGAGCGGCTGCGTCTGGGCCGTCACGCCGACGCGGTCGCCGCCCTGCGCACGGTCATGCGCGCGGGCGGCTCCAGCGTCCTGGCCGAACTGTTCACCTGCCAGCTGATCGCGGCGGCCTGGGTGGGCGCGGTGTTCTGGGGCTGAGCCTCAGGCCGCAAGCACACCCTCGTGCGTCAGCAGCCGCACCTTGCGGTCCAGGCCGCCCGCGTAGCCGGTCAGTGCGCCGCCCGCCCCGATCACCCGGTGGCACGGCCGGACCACCAGCAGCGGATTCGCGCCGATCGCCCCGCCCACGGCCCGCACGGCCGCCCGGGGCGCCCCGATGCGCGCGGCGATCTCGCCGTACGTCACGGTCGAGCCGTACGGGATGTCGTCCAGCGCGGCCCAGACCTTCTCCCGGAAGGGCGTGCCCTCGGTGCGAAGGGCCAGGCGGAACTCCTTCAGCTCCCCGGCGAAGTAGGCGGCGAGCTGCTCCTCGGCCTCCCGGAAGGGCCCGGGGTCGCGCCGCCAGTCCTCGCGCACGGTGCGCCCGCCCTTCTGGCCGGGCAGCGACAGGGAGGTCAGCTCGCCGGTCGGGGCGGCGGTGAGGAGCAGCGGCCCGAGGGGGCCGGGCACGGTGGTCCAGTAGGTCGGGTCGGTCATCACAACTCCCACTCCCCTGCTGCGCGCAGGTGGTTCACAGCGTACGAGCGCCAGGGGCGCCAATGGTCGGGGGCGTCGAGGCCGGGCGGCGCCACGTCCGGGTCGCCGAGGGCGCGGGTGCGGATGACCGCGACCGTGCGGGCGTCCAGGCCGGGCACGGCCGGCAGGGCGTGCCGCGTGGCGTCCCGGTCGGCGCCGGGGTCGAGGCGGACGGCCCGGTCGGCGAGGGCGGCGGTGAGCGCGCCGAGGGCGCCGCCGGGTTCGGCCCCGGCGAGGACGGCGGGCTCCGGGAAGAGGTGGGTGAGGCTCCCGCAGGGGGCGTCGAGGGCCTTGCCGTAGCGGCGTACGAGCCGTTCCGCCTCGGCCGGGCCGGTCAGGGCGCGCACCGCGAGTTCCTCGGGGTCGGCGGTGCCCGGTGAGCGCAGTCCGGGCCGGGCGGCGACCAGGGGCGCGAGCCGCGGGTCGGCCGCCAGACGCTCGTCGACGGCATAGGGGTCGGCGTCGAGGTCGAACAGCCGCCGCAGCCGCTGGACGGCGGTGGTGAGGTCGCGCGGGTCGGTGAGGTGCAGCCGGGCGTCGAGCCAGCCGCCCGGGTGGGCGCCGGATCCGGTCCGGGCGGTGCCGGGGCGTTCGTCGACGGCGGCGATGCCGGTGCCGTACGGCAGACGGAGGGTGCGCCGGTAGGTGCGGGTGCCGGGCGGGCCGCTCACCTCCTCGATTCCGGGTACGGCCTCGCGTTCCAGCAGGTCGAAGACGGGGCCGGCCCGGTAGGGGCCCCGGTGGGCGAGCCGGAGCGGAATGCCGGCGTTCGGGGT
Source organism: Streptomyces sp. NPDC050674 (assembly GCF_040654575.1). Lineage (NCBI taxonomy): Bacteria > Bacillati > Actinomycetota > Actinomycetes > Kitasatosporales > Streptomycetaceae > Streptomyces > Streptomyces sp. NPDC050674. The sequence goes on along the minus strand of NZ_JBFAIG010000007.1, from coordinate 226,585 downwards.
GGCGGTGCGGCGGTTCCGGCCGTGCCTGGGCGCGGCGGCGCGCAGTGCGCTCGGGGTCGAGTCGTACACGGCGCGGATCGTGTCGTTGAACTGCCGCACGCTGGCGAAGCCCGACGCGAAGGCGATCTCGGTGATCGGCAGCTCGGTGGTCTGCACCAGGACACGCGCGGTGTGGGCCCGCTGCGCCCGGGCGAGAGCGACCGGCCCGGCGCCGAGCTCGGCGGTGAGCTGCCGCTGCACCTGCCGTGCGCTGTAGCCGAGGCGTCCGGCGAGCCCGGCGACGCCCTCCCGGTCGACCACGCCGTCGGCGATCAGCCGCACGGCACGGCCGACCACGTCCGCGCGGACGTTCCACTCGGCGGACCCGGGCACGGCGTCCGGCCGGCACCGCCGGCAGGCCCGGAATCCGGAGCCCTGCGCGGCGGCGGCCGTGGCGAAGAACCGCACGTTGGTCCGCTTCGGGGTGACCGCGGGGCAGCTCGGCCGGCAGTAGATGCCGGTCGTCTCCACGGCGAAGAAGAACACGCCGTCGAAACGGGCGTCGCGGCTGCGTACGGCCTCGTACCTGGTGTCCTCGTCCGTTGCCTGGTCTCTCACGGCTCCAGTCTCCGTCGCCGGCCGAACGGCCGCTGGCGGAAATCGGACACCGAGATGGATCCGGGAGCGCGGGGTGAACGGCCCCCGCTGCTTGCCCGGCGCCTGACGGGAGTCTCGATGGGTCACGGGGCGCGGCGCGGGCACGGCCGGGGGGACGACCGGGGCGCTTGCGGCCGGGGCCGCAAACCGGGGCGCCCACCGGACCGCCGACGGCCGGGGGCCCACCGAGCCGCGGACGGCCCGGGGGGCGATGACCGCAGGCTGATGGCCAGGTCGCGCGAACCGAGGGCTGACGGCCGGGGCGCCGACCAGACCGCCGACGGGCCAGGGTGCCCACCGGACCGCGGACGGCCGGGGCCCAGCGGGACGCGGCCGGGCCGGGTCTGCTGCCCCTGGCGCGCCGCCCCGAGGCCGGGGACGGTTGCCCCGCCCGGGGTCGGGACACCCGACCCCCGGGCGACGCCGGCCCGGCACTGCGGCACCGGACCGCCGTGACACCGACCCCGCAACGGGACGACGGGCCCGGCGGCACCGGCCCGGCACTGGGGCACCGGACCCCGTGACACCGCCCCCCCCAACGGGACGACGGGCCCGGCGGCACCGGACCCACAACGGGAACCGAATCCCCGGCGACGCTGCCCCCGCAATGGGACACCGAACCCCCGGCGACGCCCCCGCAAGGACAACGGCCCGCCGGGAGACCCAGCCCCACCGCAGGGCGCGGAGGCGTCACGCGCGCCAGTGCGCTCCCCGCTTCGCCTCCAGTGCGGCCTTGCCCATCGCCCCCTTCCGCTTCCAGTCCTTGCGGATCTCCGCCCGCAGCCGGGCGTCGGTCTTGGCGACGATGCGCTGGTTCTCCCGCAGCAGCTTGCGGTAGCTCTGAAGCCGTCGCTCCGGCAGATCACCGGTCTCGACGGCGGCGAGCACGGCGCAGCCCGGCTCGGCCTCGTGGGCGCAGTCGTGGAAGCGGCACCGCTCGGCCAGTTCCTCGATCTCGGAGAACACCTGCCCGACGCCGGTCCCGGCGTCCCACAGGCCGACGCCGCGCAGCCCGGGCGTGTCGATCAGGACGCCCCCGCCGGGCAGGGCGAGCAGGTTGCGCGTGGTGGTGGTGTGACGGCCCTTGCCGTCGACGTCCCGGGTGGCCTGGACGTCCATGACGTCCTCGCCGAGCAGCGCGTTGGCGAGGGTCGACTTGCCCGCGCCGGACTGCCCGAGCAGCACGGACGTCCCCCCGCCGACGATCGCGGCGAGCACGTCGAGCCCGTCCCCGTCGACGGAGCTGACGGTGACGACCGGCACGCCGGGCGCGCTGGTCTCCACGTCCTGGACGAGGTGGGAGCGGGTCACGGCGTCCGGCACGAGGTCGGCCTTGGTGAGGACGACGACGGGCTGCGCCCCGGACTCCCAGGCGAGGGCGAGGAAGCGCTCGATGCGGCCGAGGTCCAGCTCGACCGCGAGGGACACGGCGATGACGGCGTGGTCGACGTTGGCCGCGAGGATCTGTCCCTCGGAGCGCTGGGAGGAGGTGGAGCGGACGAAGGCGGTGCGGCGCGGCAGGTAGGTGCGCACGTAGCGCGGGTTGCCGCCGGGGTCGACGGCGACCCAGTCGCCGGTGCACACGACCCGCAGGGGGTCGTGCGGGGTGACGAACGCGGTGTCGGCCCGCAGCAGCCCGCCCGCGGTGACGACATCGCACTGCCCGCGGTCGACCCGGACGACCCGGCCGGGCAGCAGCCCTTCCGTCTCGTACGGGGTGAACGCCTCGGCCCAGACCTCGTCCCAGCCGTAGGGAGCGAGCGCGGAGAAAACGGATGCGGCAGAAGAGGAAGACAAGGGTGACCCTTCTCAGGTCGGCCCCGGCCCGACGGTCGGTCGGATCAGCCGGCGGCCATGGAGGTGGACGTGATGATCTGGATGCGAGCAGCGCTCATCGCAATGACAGCCATCGGTCGACACCTCCTCGTCCCTCTTGGTCTGCTTCTCGTCCGGAACCGCCGACTGCGCGGAACCGCCGTCACGTTATCGCGTCACGGCGGAGGCGCGTCAACTGTTTTTCGCGCAGGCACGGCCGTTCAGTTCGAAGCCGTACGGCGGGGAGTTCTTCCCGTGCCAGGAGGCGAGGAAGCCGAAGGCCAGATCGCCGCCCGCGGGGACCGACTTGTTGTAGTCGGCGGCGGTGGCGGTGACGCGGGAGCCGTTCTGGGCGACGGAGGCGTCCCACATCTGGCCGACCTGCTGGCCGTCCCGGAAGGACCAGGCGACGCGCCAGGAGTCGAGCGGCTCGGTGCTGGTGACGGTGACGGTGGCCTGGAAGCCGTCGGGCCACTGGTTGACCAGGTCGTACTCGACGCGGCAGACGGGCTCGTCCTTCTCGTCGGGTTCGCTCCGGTCGGTGGGCGAGGAGGTGCCCTGGGGTTCGGTGTGGCGGTTCTCGCCGTCCGGCGTGCCGGAGGGGTCCGACCGCTTGGTGCGCTCGGTGTTCCGGGCGGCCGGCTTCGAGGTCGCGGGCGGCAGGGACGGGGCGGACGGCAGGGAGGGGCCGGGGTCGGCCACCGGCTGACGGTCGCCGCCGGGTGCACCGAGGTCGTCGCCCTCGCCGCCGAAGGGCATGAGCGAGACGCCGAGGGCGAGCGCGGAGACCAGGACGGCGGCGACGAGGAGGCCGTTGCGGGCCACGCGCGTCTTCTGCTCGGCGTCCTCCGGCTCTCCCCCCTTCTGGTCGGCCGCGCCGGGTCGTCCGGCGCCGAGGCGCACCTCGGCGGCGCGGCGGCGGCGCTCCAGATATGCAAGGCCGCCCCAGCCGATCACCCCGCCGGCCAGCGCACCGGGCAGCCCGCCGCCGTGCAGGCGCAGACAGGCGGCGGCCTCGGCGCACTGCACGCAGGTGGCGAGGTGGCGGGAGAGGTCACCGGGGGTGTCGGCGGCGGAGGAACGGGTGACGGCGTCCAGCAGCCGGGCGTAGCTGCGGCACCCGGCGTCCATCGGCGTGTCGAGGTGGTTGCGGTGGCAGCGGTCCCTGAACAGGGTGCGCACCTGCTGGAGTTCCTCGGCGGCGCCGGCCGGGTCGAGGCCCAGACGGCGGGCGACCAGGGGCAGGGGCAGCGCCTCCACCTCGGCGAACCAGAGCAGTTCGGCGTCGGGCTGCTGGAGATCGCGCAGACCGCGCAGCGCGAGCGGGCGTTGCAGCGGCGGGCCGGTGTAGCGGGCGGCCTTGTCCGAGTTGAGCCACAGCCGCAGGTCGGGGTCGAGTTTGTGGCCCTGCCCCTCCTCCTCCCAGGCGGCTGCCGTGGTGCGTACGGCGGTCAGCAGCAGGGGTATGCGGGGCAGCCGGGCCGGGCGGCGGCCGGTGCCGCGGACCGGGCCGGTCTCCGCGGCGCGGGCCTCACGTATGCCGAGTGCGAACGCCTCGCGGCCGAGCTGTGCGGCGGCGGAGGAGCCGGAGGTGCACAGATCGGCGTACGCGAGGACCGCGTCCCAGCACTCGGAGAACAGCGCGGCCTCGGTGGCGTCCTGAGGGGTCGGCAGGTCGGGCATGAGTCTCCTGCATCCACAAGCGAGGTCAACTCACCACATCGGCATCGGAGTTGGGGGGAACCCTCGCGGCAGGGCAAGAGCTTTTCACGCCTCTCACACAACTGACAAGCGCCCTGTTCAGATATCACGACAGGACGGCCGCACCCCCATGACTCCGGTGTCGGAGTGTCATACGGGTACGGCCGCCCTGCGACTCAATGCCGTGGCGTCTCCGGGGAAGACGTCACCGAAGCGTTATCGGACGGCGGTCGGCGCGTCGGCCGGGAGGCTGTCCATGAAGGAGCTGACGGAGAAGACCGCGTTGCCGGCACCGGGCGGACCGTAGCCGGGGGGCGAGGAGAGGCCGAAGTCCTCCATGGTCTGCCGGTAGGCCTGGAGCAGCCGGATGTGGTACTCCAGCGGCGCGCCCTGCGGGTTGGCCTTGCCGAGCGGGGTCGTGGGTTCCGGGCACCAGGTGGTGAAGCGGGGCGTGATGCCGTGCGACATGAAGAAGCGCAGGCCTTCGGTGGTGGAGGCGATGGCCTCGTCGACCGTCTTGAAGCCGAACGGCTCGGCCATCTCCACGCCCGCCACGAAGTTGGGGATGACGTTGCGCGCGCCGAAGACCTCCGCCGAGTCCAGGATGCGCTTGTGCCACTCGTCGCGGCCGACGTAGCGCTCCTTGCCGGGGCAGTACATCTTGAACAGGTACTCGTCCCACACCTCGTAGTTGGGGTGGTAGATCTGCACGCCGTAGTCCTTGAAGCGCTGGACGTCGTCGCGCGGCAGCGCCTGGGCCACGACCTTGCCGATCCAGCGGCCGGGGAAGCGCTCCTCGATGGCCTTGGCGTAGTGGCCGTAGAAGTCGGCCTCGTCGCGGCCGGAAACCGTCTTGGTGATGGCGCCGCCGGTGAGGGTGTAGGCGGTGGAGGCCTTGGCGGTGTCGTAGCGGTCGATGATCTCCAGCGCCTCCAGGACCTCCTCCACGTCCTTGACGCCCGTGTAGGGCCGGCCGGCGGCCTTGTGCTGGCGCCAGTTGTGGTTGATGTCGCAGTACTGGCACTCCTCCTTGGCGCCGAAGTACTGGCAGACCCGGAAGACCGTCAGGTAGATCAGGTAACCCCACTGGATGGTCGGGGCGACCTCCATGACCGACTTCCCGTTGGAGAGGGTGTGCCGGTAGTACTCGGGCATCGGCGGCACGCCGACGTCGGAGATGCGCCTGCCCTCGAGGTAGAGGCCGAGCACGCCGTCCTCGTTCGCGGCGACGCGGTAGGGCGAGGCGGGGTTCACCCGGACCGAGACGACCGTGCGGCGCAGGTCGTAGGGGCCACCGGTGAGGATGATCTCCTCGGGCGGCCGGCGCAGCGCGGCCTCGCCCAGCTCGGGCAGGGTGCCGTGGTCGAAGGAGAAGATGAAGTACGACTTCGGCTTGACCTCGCCGCCCTCGTTGTCGCTGAGCGCGGACGGGTCGAAGGCGACGCCGCCGCGGAGCAGGTCCTCCTTGAAGACGGCCTCCCGCGGTACGTGCGGGAACCGCTCCATCAGATCCTCGACCAGCGCGGTACGGCTGCCCATCCCGTTGCTCCTCCCGGTTCGGACGTACGACTCCTCACGGTATGCCCATGGGTGTACGCGGCCGGTACCGGGTCCCCCCGAGTCGACGCAATGCCCCGTTCGTGGCGTTTCGCGGGCGTGCGGTTCAGGCTTCGTGTGCCAGTGCCGCCCAGTCCACCGCGTACGCCGGGCTCTCCCCGGCCAGCAGCCGCTCCGCCTCCTGGGCGACGGTCAGGCCGAGCCGGGCCAGCTCGTTGCCCTGGGAGCCCGCGAGGTGCGGGGTGACGAAGGCACCGGGCAGGTCGTAGAGGGGCGAGTCTTCGGGGAGCGGCTCGGGGTCGGTGACGTCCAGGATCGCGGTCAGCCGCCCGGTGCGCAGTTCCGCCACCAGGGCGTCGTGGTCGACCAGCGCGCCGCGCGCGGTGTTGATCAGCACGGCCCCGTCGGGCATCAGGGCCAGCTCGCGGCGGCCGATCATGTGGTGGGTCTCGGGCGTCTCGGGGGCGTGGACGGTGACGATGGCGCAGGTGCGCAGCAGCTCGTCCAGGGGCAGCAGGGGGACGCCGAGCGCGGCGGCCTGCCGTTCGTCGACGTACGGGTCGGTGAGGGCCGGCCGCAGGTCGAAGGGGCGCAGCAGCTCCAGGACACGGCGGCCGATGCGCGAGGCGCCGATGACGCCGACCCGGCGGCCGTAATTGCCGATGCCGGGGATGACGCCCCAGCCGGTGGACGTGCGGGAGGTGCGCATCCGCTCACGGGCGGCGAGGACGTCCTTCCCGGCGAGCAGGATCATGGCGAGGGTGTACTCGGCGACCGGCACCGCGTTGGCGACGGCCGCCGACGACAGGGCGATGCCGCGCTCGCGCAGGGCCGGGGTGGCGAAGGACTTCACGGAGCCGGCGGAGTGCAGCACCGCCCGCAGCCGGGGAGCGGCGTCGAGGACCTTCTCGTCGAGGCGGGGGCATCCCCAGCCGGTCACCAGAATCTCGGTCCGGGCCAGCGTGTCGAGCACACGCGGGTCGGTGAGGTCCTCGGCCACGAGGCCCGGGTCGACGTCCACGGACTCCCGCAGCCGCGCCAGCACCTCGGGCGGGAAGACCTGCGGCACGTTCTCGGCGGCCATGGCGAACAGTCCTTGGGGGCGCTGGCTCAAGGAGGTGACCTTCCGGCTCGGGGGCGGCGCTGCGGAAACGTTCCGGTAAGACCTGTAGAAACCGCTCTCTACGCTGCATACCGTAGGCCGGGCGGGGCAGCGGCGGCAATGGACGCCGGGGGCGGGGTAGGTTCCGGCGGGGGCATCCCGGTCCCCGCCGTCTCGGGGAAGGACGACGCGATGAACGGGACCGTGACCAACTGGGCGGGCAACATCACCTACGCGGCCAAGGAACTGCACCGGCCCGGCTCGCTCACCGCGCTGCGCGCGCTCGTCGCGGACGGCGACCGGGTGCGGGTCCTGGGCAGCGGGCACTCGTTCAACGCGATCGCCGAACCGGGCCCCGAGGGCGTCCTGTTGTCGCTGGCAGGCCTGCCCCCGGAGGTGGACGTCGACACGGCCGCCCGTACGGTCCGCGTCGGCGGCGGTGTGCGCTACGCGGAACTGGCCCGCCGGGTGCACGGTCAGGGACTCGCGCTGCACAACATGGCGTCCCTGCCGCACATCTCGGTGGCCGGGTCGGTCGCCACCGGGACCCACGGCTCGGGGGTGCTCAACGGGCCGCTGTCGGCGTCCGTGCGCGAGGTGGAGCTGGTCACGGCCGACGGCTCGACGGTCACGATAGGCCGGGACGAGGAGCGGTTCGGCGGGGCCGTCACCTCACTCGGCGCGCTCGGTGTCGTCACCGCGCTCACCCTGGACCTGGAGCCGGCCTACGAGGTGGAGCAGTACGTCTTCACCGAACTGCCGCTCCAGGGCCTGGACTCCGGGACGTTCGAGACGGTGATGGCGACGGGGTACAGCGTCAGCCTGTTCACCGACTGGCGGGAACCGGGCTTCAGGCAGGTGTGGCTCAAGCGGCGCACCGACCAGCCACTGCCGGCCTTCCCCTGGGCCGCTCCCGCCAGGGAGAAGATGCATCCGGTGCCGGGCATGCCCGCGCTCAACTGCACCGAGCAGTTCGGCGTGCCGGGGCCGTGGCACCAGCGGCTGCCGCACTTCCGGGCGGAGTTCGTCCCGAGCAGCGGGGCGGAGCTTCAGTCGGAGTACCTGCTGCCGCGCGGGCACGCCGTGGAGGTGCTGCGCGCGCTCGACGCGATCCGGGGGACGGTCGCGCCCGTCCTGCAGACCTGCGAGGTGCGCACGGTGGCCGGTGACGACCAGTGGCTGAGTCCCTCCCACGGCCGGGACACCGTCGCGGCGCACTTCACCTGGATCGAGGACACGCAGGCGGTGCTGCCGGTCGTGCGACGGGTCGAGGAGGCGCTGGCCCCCTTCGCCGCACGGCCGCACTGGGGCAAGGTGTTCACGGTGCCCGCGGCTGCCCTGAGCGGGCTGTATCCGCGACTCGGTGACTTCCGGACGCTGGCGCGGGAGCTGGACCCTTCGGGGAAATTCAGCAACGCCTTCGTCCGGGACGTGCTCGCGGGGGCGTAGCCGGGGCGGGCGGTTTCTGGCCCCGCCGGGGAAATGGATCCATACCTTCGCGCGGGGCGTGCGCGCCGGGGCACAACCCGGGCACCGGGCAGGGCGTCACGACGACTCGCGGCCCGAGCGATCTCCGGACCCGCCGGGACATGCAGCCACACACCCGTGCGGAACACGTTCGCCAGGACACAGTCCGGGCGCCGGGCGGATCGTCACGACGGCCCGCCGCGCAGGCGGCCCCCGACCCGCCGAGGAGATGGCGACGCCTTCGTCCGGGCACTGCTCGCTCGCCGGGCACAGTCCGGGCACCGGGCAGGGCGTCACACCGGCCCGCCGCGCCCGACGCGGCGGGCATCGGCGCCGCACGCACGACCCGCGTGGCGGCGCGGCGATCGTCCGGTCAGGCCGTGGCGTGGGGCCGGCCCCGGGAGGCCGTGATCGTGGCGCGGTCGGCCTCGTCCTTGACCAGCAGGGACATCAGGGACGCCACGGTCAGACCCGCCTCGGCCGGGTGGCGCAGCACCTTGCCGGGGTCGATCCGGTACGTGTTGGAGCGCCCCTCCCGGGTGTGGGAGAGGTAACCGTCCTGCTCCAGGTCGGCGATGATCTTCTGCACGGCCCGTTCCGTGAGCCGGCAGCGGGCCGCGATGTCCCTGATGCGGGCACTGTGATTGTCGGCGATCGCGGCCAGCACTCGGGCATGGTTGGTGAGGAACGTCCATCCGGTGTGTGGCTCGGGCACTCCATCCATACCCCAACTCTAGCGACAGAACATTCACGCACTCAAAAACACGTACTTCATTTCATGTATTGATTGACGTGCGTGGGGTAGAGGGGCAACGCTGGAAGCGGAGGCAAGGCGTACAGACGAGGGAGAACAGAGCCATGCCGGAGCCTGCGTACCCTGCGCGCTCCCACACGCAGGAGGGCGCCGCAGCCGTGGCGGGCGACAGCGCGCCGGCGGCGGTCCCGCCGTGCATGGCGACCATGGACGTCACGCCGGACGGCGATCGGATGTCCGTGACGATGTGGGGTGAACTGGACCTCGGCAGCCGCCGGTTGCTGCCCGAGCTGTACGACATGCTCACCCTGTCGGGCGGCGGCATCGACCTGCGCCTGGACGCGATCGGGTTCTGTGACTGCTCGGGCCTCAACGCGCTGCTGGACCTGCGCGCCCGTGCCGTCGACCAGGGCAAGACGGTCACCGTCCGGTCCTGCGGCATCGCGGTCGAGCGCCTCCTCGAGCTGACCGGCACCCGGGAGCTGTTCGCGGACACCGCTGCGCGGGGCGACACCGCACCACCGGCCGCGCCCCCCGCCGCCCCGGTGCGGGAGGACGACCAGGACCTGCGCGCCGAAGTCGCCCAGCTGCGCCGGGCCATGCAGACGCGGCCCACCATCGACCTGGCCCGCGGCATCCTGATGGCCTCCTTCGGCCTGAGCCCCGAGGCGGCCTGGAGCGTGCTGGTCAGGACCTCCCAGAACACCAACACCAAGCTCCACAACCTGGCCCAGGACCTGGTGGGCACCGTGCACGGCACCACACTGCCGGAGCAGGTGCAGCGGCAGCTCGCCGCCGCGGTCGCCGGAGCGAGCGGCGAGCAGGCGGTCTGCCCCGTGGGTGCTGCCGAGAACGGGGACTGACCGGCCCCGCCCCACACCCGCCCTGAGGCATCATGGGCGGGCCACCGTCGGCCGTCGGCCACGGCAGGTCCTCAACTCCGCCCACCGGCCGGGTACTTTATAAAGCCCCTTTCCTAACCCCTTGTCGAAAGGACCGGCAGCCCATAGCCTTGCGCCGCGCCGGTGCCGACGTCCGACCCGGCCCGGCCGTTCTGGGAAGGAATGGGGCACCCCGGTGAAGCGCACATCACGTGACATCCGCACCGCGAACCGCTACGAGGTGCTGCGCCAGATCATCGCGGAGTCACCCACCTCCCGGCAGGAGCTGGCGGCGGCCACGGGGCTCAGCCTCGCCACGGTGGCCACCCTCGTCGGCGAGCTGCTGGACCTCGGCATGATCACCGAGGTCGGTTTCGAGGACTCGGCGGGCGGCCGCCCGCGCGGCCTGGTCGCGGTCAACACCTCGGGCGGCGCGCTGATCGGCGTCGACATCGCCGAGACGTACGTCCACGTCGAGCTGTTCGACCTGGGGCTGAACGTGCTGGCCCGCGCCGAGGAGGACGTCCGCCCCAGCGAGAGCCTGCCCGAGCAGGTGGTCGGCCACGTGGCCACCGCCGTCGGCTCCGTGGTCACCCAGGCCGGCATCGAAGGCGCCCGGGTGCTCGGAGTCGGCGTGAGCGTGCCGGGCCAGGTGGACCGCGCCACCGGCATCTCGGAGTACGCGCCCAACTGGGACTGGCACGACGTACCGCTGCTCGACCTGCTCACCGAGCACATCGCCTATCCGCTGTACCTGGACAACCCGCTGCGCGCCAGCGCGGTCGCCGAGCTCTGGTTCGGGGCGGCCCGCGGGGCCGGGACCGCCGTGGTGGTCAACCTCGGCACCGGCGTGGGAGCCGGTCTCGTCCTGGGCGGCGGGCTGCACCGCGGCGTCAGCAACAGCGCCGGCGAGTGGGGCCACACCACGATGGTGCTGGACGGACGCCTGTGCCGCTGCGGCAACCACGGCTGTGTGGAGGCGTACGTCGGCGCGCGCGGCATCATGCTGAACCTGCGCGAACTCGACCCCGACAGCGCGCTGTTGCACGCCGAGGACCAGACGGCGACCATCGACGCGCTGGCCCGTGGGGTCGCGGCGGGCGACCCCGTGGCGCGCCGCGTCGTCCACGACACCGCCCGTTACCTGGGCGCCGGTGTCGCGGACCTGGTCAATCTGTTCAACCCCGAGATCGTCGTGCTGAGCAGCTGGGTGGCCCGCACCCTGGGCGAGCCGCTGCTGCACGAGGTGCGCGAGGCCGTGACCCGGCACGCGCTGCCCCGGCCACTGGCCGCCACCCGGGTCGTCCTCTCCCCGATCCCCACCGACCCGGTGTGCCTCGGCGCGGCGACGTTCGCCCTCGAGGGCGCCCTCCAGGTCGTCGGGCAGAAGAACGGCAAACGCACCGCCCCCGTGAGGAGACGCGCCGCCACCCCCTCCCCGTAGGGGCGGAACCAACTCCTCCGCACCGCCCGCCTGTTCGAAATCGCGAACGGGACACAACGCTTCGTACAGACTTCGTCCAACCCCTTGCCGAAGCCTTAGCCGAAGCTCTAGCGTCCCGCACCGCACCCTTCTTTGAGCCATCTGGCGCGAGCCCCCGGGCCGTGAGCCATCAGGCAGTGAGCCGCAGAGCCGCAGCCGCACTCGAGACAAGGACGTCAGCATGTCGGCATTCAGCAACACCAACATGGACCGCCGAACCCTTATGCGGGCCGCGATGGGCCTGGCCGCCGCCGGCGGACTCGCCGCGTGCGGCAGCAACACCGGACGCGGCAGCGGCGGTTCGGGTGACGGCCTCGTCCAGTACTTCCACGCGTACGGCGAGGCCGGTGTCGAGCAGGCCGTGAAGCGCTACGCGAAGGCCTACAAGGACGCCAACGTGACCACGCAGTGGATCACGGGCAACAACTTCGAGCAGAAGCTCTTCGCCGCGCTGCTCACCGACAACGCGCCGGACGTCTTCGAGTTCCACCCGCAGATCCAGCTCGTCAAGAGCGGTCAGGTGGCCGACCTGACCGACATCATCGAGCCGGTCAAGGACGACTTCAACCAGGCCGACATCAAGTCGCACACGGTCGACGGCAAGATATACGGCGTCCGGATGATCGACGACCCGCAGTTCTTCTTCTACCGGCCCTCGCTGTTCAAGAAGGCCGGGGTCGAGGTGCCGACCACGCTGGAAGAGCTGATCGAGGCCGCCGACAAGCTGACCACCAGCAAGGTCAAGGGCATCTTCCTCGGCAACGACCTGACGGCGATCGACCGCCCGCTGATCTGGTCGGCCGGCGCCGACACGCTCACCGAGGACAACAAGCCCGCCTTCAACACCGACGCCGTCGCCGACGGCCTCAAGCAGCTGCGCTCCCTGTTCACCAGCGGCAACCTGCTGCTGGACGCGCCGGCCGACTCGTGGGACCCCTCGGCCCTCATCCAGGGCCTGACCGCCATCCAGTGGTGTGGCATGTGGGCCATGCCGGCCATGCAGAAGGCGCTCGGCGACGACATCGGCATCTTCCCCTTCCCGAAGGTCGGTTCGGCCGGCAAGCAGTCGGTCTACAACGGCGGCTGGTCGATGTTCGTCAACGCCAAGAGCAAGAACGTCGAGGCGGCCAAGGCGTACGTGAAGTGGCTGTGGATCGAGCAGAAGAAGTACCAGGAGGACTTCGCCACCTCCTACGGCTTCCACATCCCGCCGCGCACCTCGCTCGCCCAGTCCGCGACCAAGCTGAAGTCCGGCCTGCCGGCCGAGGGCGTCAAGCTGTTCAACGAGTTCGGCCACTTCGACAACATCGGCTGGACGCAGGCCATGATCGCGGCGTTCTGGGACGTGATCGCCAACACCGTCCGCAAGAACGGCGACCCGAAGGCCGCGCTCGACGCCTGCGAGAAGAAGGTCGACGCCGAGCTCAAGAAGCTCTTCGGTTAGACCGCCGGACGGATCTCGACATGTCGACCACCACCACGCGCGGGGTCGCCCAGCCCGCCTCGGCCAAGGCCTCCACGCCTCGGCCGCGGCGGGGCCTGAGGGCGAGCAGCACCTTCAACTTCTGGCTGTTCACCGGGCCGTTCCTGATCGGCCTGATCATCTTCGTCTTCGTGCCCATCGGCTGGAGCATCTGGCTCAGCTTCTTCGAGGCGCGCTTCACCGTCACGCCGAGCGAGTTCGTCGGCTTCGACAACTACGTGCAGATCCTGTCGGACGAGAACTTCAGGAACTCCCTCGTCACCTTCACCGTGTTCGCCGCGTTCATCGTGCCGGCCACCTGGGCCCTGTCGCTGGGCCTGGCGCTGCTGGTGAACCGGCTCCGGTTCATGCGGGCGTTCTTCCGGTCGGTGTTCTTCCTGCCCACCGCGGTCAGCTACGTCGCCGCCGCGCTGATCTGGAAGATGTCCATCTTCAACGGCGTCCGCTTCGGCCTGATGAACACGGTCATCGGCTGGTTCGGCATCGACAACATCGCCTGGCTCGCCAACCCCGATCCGCCCTGGTACTGGCTGGTCATCGTGACCGTGCGCCTGTGGCTCCAGTCGGGCTTCTACATGATCCTGTTCCTGGCGGCGCTCCAGAACATCCCGCGGGAGCTGTACGAGGCGGCCTCCATCGACGGCGCCAAGCCGGGATGGCAGACCTTCCGGCACATCACGCTGCCGCAGCTGCGGGCGACCACCACCGCGGTGATCCTGCTGCTGCTCGTGGCCGCCTACCAGGCCTTCGACGAGTTCTTCAACCTGCTCCCCAAGGCCACCTGGGGCCAGCCCCCGCTGGTCGAGCTGTACAAGGTGGCCCTCGGCCAGAACCAGAACTACGGCGCGGGCAGCGCGGGCGCGGTCGTGCTGACCCTGCTCATCTGCGTCGTCACCCTGCTCCAGGGCAAGATCATGGGCTTCGGAAGGGGTGAGGAGTCCAAGTGACCACCACAGCACCCGACATCACCAAGGCGACGAAGCCGGCCAAGGCCAAGCGCGGCGGCGGCGTCATGGGCAGCACCGGTCTGTACATCGCGACCGGCGTCGCCGCGGTCCTCTTCCTGATCCCCTTCTATCTGATCGTCCGCAACGCGCTGATGACGGACCCGGAGATCACGGGCGAGACCTGGAAGTGGTTCCCCACGTCCATCCAGTGGGGCAACATCAGCGAGCCGTTCGACGACGTCACCGTCGACTTCGCGCAGTCCCTGTGGAACTCCGTGGTCGTCGCCGTCCTGCACACGGCCGGCATCCTGCTGATCTGCTCGATGGCCGGATACGGCCTGGCCCGCATCCCGTACAAGCACGCCAACAAGGTCTTCTACGCCGTTCTGGTGACCTTGATGGTTCCGACGGCGGTCACCTTCGTGCCCAGCTTCGTGCTGGTCTCGTCGCTGGGCTGGGTGGACAGTTACCGGGGCCTGATCATCCCGGGCCTGTTCAGCGGTTTCACGTGCTTCCTGTTCCGGCAGTACTTCCTGGGGTTCCCGAAGGAGCTGGAGGAGGCGGCGCGCGTGGACGGGCTCGGTTACTGGGGCGCCTACTGGCGGATCGTCGTGCCGAACTCGCTGAACTTCTTCGCGGCCATCGCCACGATCACCTTCATCAACGGCTGGAACGCCTTCCTGTGGCCCCTGGTCATCGGACAGGATCCGAGTGCCTGGACAGTCCAGGTGGCACTGTCGTCATATATGACGAACCAGACCGTCAACTACCACCTGATCTTCATGGCCACCGCCATCTCGATCCTGCCCCTGATCTTCGTCTTCCTCTTCCTCCAGCGCTGGCTGGTGCAGGGGATCGCACAGACCGGCATCAAGGGCTGAGCTAGGAGACCGATGTCTTTCCGCACGACCCCATCCGTCGACTACGTCGAGGACGTCTCTCCGGGCAGCGGTGCCCTGCCGCCCCGTGCCTGGTACGCGTCCTCGGACGCACAAGCCCTGTCGCTGAACGGCAGCTGGCGCTTCCGGCTGTCGGCCACCGCCGGCGCCGAGGACGACTCGTTCGCCGCGGAGGGCTACGACGCCGGGGACTGGGCCGAGGTCACAGTCCCCGGGCACTGGGTCCTCCAGGGCGACGGGGCGTTCGGCTCCCCGATCTACACCAACCACCTCTACCCCTTCCCGGTGGACCCGCCGTACGTCCCGACGGAGAACCCGACCGGTGACCATCTGCGCGTCTTCGACCTGCCGTCCGACTGGCCGTCGGACGGCGGGGCGGTGCTGCGCTTCGACGGCGTCGAGTCCTGCGCCCGCGTCTGGCTGAACGGCACGGAGCTCGGCGAGTTCAAGGGCTCCAGGCTGCCGCACGAGTTCGCGGTCGGCGAGCTGCTCAAGCCGGGCGGCAACGTGCTGGCCGTACGCGTGCACCAGTGGTCGGCGGGGTCGTACCTGGAGGACCAGGACCAGTGGTGGCTGCCGGGCATCTTCCGTGACGTGACGCTGCTGCACCGCCCGGCGGACAGCGTGCGCGACTTCTTCGTGCACGCCTCCTACGACCACACCACCGGCGAGGGCACGCTGCGCGTCGACTCCGACGTCGACGGCCGGGTGACCGTGCCGGCCCTGGACATCGATGTCGCGACCGGCGAGCCGGTGACGGTTCCGGTCGAGCCGTGGACGGCCGAGACGCCGAAGCTCTACGACGGGGTGCTGGCCACGGGCGGGGAGCGGGTGCCGCTGCGGATCGGTTTCCGCACGGTCGTCCTCGAGGACGGGCTGATCAAGGTCAACGGCAAGGCCGTCCTCTTCAAGGGCGTCAACCGGCACGAGTGGCACCCCGAGCGGGGCCGCGCGCTCGACCTGGAGACCATGCGCGAGGACGTGCTGCTGATGAAGCGGCACAACCTCAACGCCGTGCGCACCTCGCACTACCCGCCGCACCCGGCCTTCCTGGACCTGTGCGACGAGTACGGCCTGTGGGTCATCGACGAGTGCGACCTGGAGACGCACGGTTTCACCGAGCAGGACTGGCGGGACAACCCGGTCGACGACGACCGCTGGACCCCGGCCCTGCTGGACCGCGCCGCGCGCATGGTCGAGCGGGACAAGAACCACCCCTCGATCGTGTTCTGGTCGCTGGGCAACGAGGCCGGCACCGGCCGCGGGCTCACCGCCATGGCGGAGTGGATCCACGAGCGCGACCCCGAGCGGCTGGTGCACTACGAGGGCGACTGGAACTGCCGCGACACGGACGTGTACTCGCGCATGTACGCCTTCCACGACGAGGTCGAGAAGATCGGGCAGCGCCTCGACGGCGGCACGCACAGGCGCCGCGAGCTGCCGTTCATCCAGTGCGAGTACGCGCACGCCATGGGCAACGGCCCGGGCGGGCTCGCCGACTACCAGGAGCTCTTCGAGAAGTACGACCGGCTCCAGGGCGCGTTCGTCTGGGAGTGGATCGACCACGGCGTCAAGCACCCCGAGCTGGGCTACGCCTACGGCGGCGACTTCGGCGAGGAGCTGCACGACGGCAACTTCGTCTGCGACGGGCTGGTCTTCCCGGACCGGACACCGTCCCCGGGCTTGATCGAGTACAAGAAGGTGATCGAGCCGGTCCACATCGAGGGCTGGGGGTCCCCCCTGCTCGAGCGAAGCCGAGAGCTCGGGGGAGGCGCGAACGGCATCGTGCGGATCACCAACAAGCAGGACTTCGCCGACCTGTCCGCGCTGGCCTTCGAGTGGTCGTGCCAGGTGGACGGCGAGACGGTCGAGTCGGGCTCGCTGTCCGTGCCGGCGCTCGCGCCGGGCGAGAGCGCCGAGGTGAAGCTGCCGGAGCCGCCCGCGGACGGCCGGGGCGGGGAGCGGCAGTGGACGGTGCGGGCGCTGCTCGCGGACGACACGTCGTGGGCCGAGAAGGGCCACGTGGTGGCCTGGGGCCAGTTCGCCGTGGGGACGCGGCCGCTGCCGTCCTTCCCGGCGACCGACCGGCCCGTCCTCGACGACGGCGGGATCACGCTGGGCCCGGCCCGGTTCGACGCGCGCACCGGTGCGCTGCTCTCGGTCGACGGGGTGGAGGTCACCGCGGCACCCCGGCTGGACGTGTGGCGGGCGCCGACCGACAACGACGACGGCGCCGAGTGGCAGACCGACACCCGCTACGGCGTGCTGTGGCGCACGCTCGGTCTGCACCGGATGCGCCACCGCCTGGTCTCGGTCGAGGCGGGCGACGACGCGCTGACGGTCCGCACCCGGGTGGCGCCCGCCGCCCGCGAGGTGGGTCTGGACACGGTGTACCGCTGGACCTCCGACGGAGAGCGGCTGCGGCTGACCGTGTCCGTGACGCCTGAGGGCGACTGGACGGTGCCGCTGCCCCGGCTCGGCGTCCGCTTCGGGCTCGCCGAGGCGGATCGCGTGGAGTGGTTCGGCGGCGGCCCCGGCGAGGCGTACCCGGACACGGCCACGGCGTCCATGGTGGGCCGCTGGCAGTCGACGGTGGACGGCCTCCAGACGCCGTACGTCCGCCCGCAGGAGAACGGTGCCCGCGCCGACGTCCGCTGGGTGGAGCTCGGCGGCCTCAGGATCGAGGGCGACCCGGAGTTCTGGTTCACCGCGCGGCGCTGGACGACCGAACAGCTGGACGCGGCCCGGCACCGCACCGACCTCACCCCCGGTGACACGGTGTGGGTCAACCTGGACCACGGGCTGCACGGCATCGGCTCCCAGTCCTGCGGCCCGGGCCCGCTGCCGCAGTACTACCTGAAGGCCGAACCGGCGGAGTTCTCGTTCGTGTTCTCGCCCGCCAGGTAAGAAGTTGATTAATGGATTGACCGATTGATCGACATTTTGACAGTGTCGTGACGTCATCCGCGGCCGGTCGGCTCCCGCAGCCGACCGGCCGCGACTGCGTGCAGCGCAAGGGAGTTGGTGGGTCAGTTGAGTGTCGCCATCGAGGTCCGCGGGTTGTCCCGCACCTTCCACACCACCGTCCGCCGCCCCGGCTTCACGGGCGCCGTCCGCTCGCTGGTCAATCCCGAGCGGGTGGCCAAGCACGCCGTCTCCGACATCACCTTCGACGTGGCGCGGGGCGAACTCCTCGCCCTGCTCGGCCCGAACGGCGCCGGCAAGTCCACCACCATCAAGATCCTCACCGGCATCCTCACACCCACCTCCGGCGAGGCCCGGGTCGCGGGCGTGGTGCCGTACCGGGAGCGGGAGCGCAACGCCCGCAACGTCGGGGCGGTGTTCGGGCAGCGCACCCAGTTGTGGTGGGACCTGCCGGTGCGCGAGTCGTTCGCGATCCTGCGGGACATCTACGAGGTGGCGAAGGCCGAACACGCCGCCCGCCTGGCGGAGTTCGACGACATCCTGGACCTGTCGTCGTTCTGGGACACCCGGGTGCGCCACCTCTCGCTCGGACAGCGGGTACGCAGCGACCTGGCCGCCGCCCTGCTGCACGACCCGCCGGTGGTCTTCCTCGACGAGCCGACCATCGGCATGGACGTGGTGGTCAAGGAGCAGGTGCGGGAGTTCCTGCGGCACCAGGTGGAGCAGCGCGGCCGTACGGTCCTGCTGACCACGCACGACATGACGGAGGTCGAGCGGCTGGCCGAGCGGGTCGTGCTGGTCAACCACGGCAGGCTGATGCTCGACGGCTCACTCGACGAGATCCGCCGGAAGTTCGGCTCGACCTGGCAGGTGCGGGCCACCCTGGCCGATCCGCACGCCGAGGTCGTGGCGCCGCCGGGCACCACGCTGCTGCGGCACACCGGCGCCCAGATCGTCCTCGGCCCGGGCGGTCCGGACGCGCTCACCGTCCAGCAGGCGCTGAAGGCGGTGATCGAGCGGTTCGAGGTGACGGACATCGCGCTGGACGAGGCGGACCTCGAGGACGTGATGCGGGCCGCGTACGCGCACGCCGGGGAGGTCTGAGGTGGCCGCGCTCCATGCCTGGCGCGCCGCCCGGGTCACCCCGCTCGGCGAGCTGAACGCACCGCCCCGGATGACGGCCGTGGCCCTGCGGCTGGCCGTGCAGGTGGTGCTGGTCTGGTCGCTGTGGAGGGGCCTGTACGCGCAGACCGGCACCACCGCGGGACTGAGCCGCGACCAGGCGGTCACGTACGCCGTGCTGGCCGTGCTGGCGTCCCGGCTGCGGGAGCTGGACCAGTACGCGGGCCGGGACACCGTCCTTCAGCACATGCACTTCGGGACGATCGTGTACTGGTACCTGCGGCCGCTGCCGCCGCAGCGCTACTACGCCCTGCGGGCCGCCGGAGAGCAACTGTACGGATTCGCCTGGGCGTTGACGGGATATCTGATCTGCCTGGCCGCGGGCGCCGTCGAGCCGCCCGGGTCGGCCGGCGTGGCGGGGGTGTTCCTGCTCAGCATGCTGCTGGGCCAGTGGGTGCTGTACTACGTGATGCTGGTCCTGGACCAGTTGTGCTTCTGGACGATCCGCAACACCGCGGCCATGCTCATCCTGCTGTTCGCGCAGAACCTGCTGTCCGGGGTGTACGCGCCGCTGTGGTTCTTCCCGGACTGGTTCGTGACGATGAGCGCGTTCCTGCCCTTCCAGGCGACGCTGAGTGTGCCGCTGTCGCTGTACGTGGGGCGCATTCCCCTGTCCGACGCGGTGTTCCAGCTGTCCGTGCAGGCCGCCTGGGTCGTGGCGCTGGCGTTGTTCACCCGGTTCCTGTGGCGGCGGGCCGCCCGGCGCGTGATCTCGCAGGGAGGCTGAGATGTCGTGGAAGGCACTGCGGATCGTGTGGCGCGTGACGGCGCTCAACTTCCGCGCGCAGCTGGAGTACCGCACCGAGTTCCTGCTGATGATCGCGATCGGGGCGATCTGGCAGGTGTCGGTGATCGTGTTCGCGACGGTGCTGCTGTCGCGGTTCGCCGGGATGGGCGGCTGGGACAGCTCCGACGTGCTGCTGATCCCGGCGACGCGCATGCTGGCGCACGGCCTGTTCGTCCTGTTCCTGGGGCGCATGCACTGGGCCGGGCGGCAGGTACAGGAAGGCCGCATCGACATCTACCTGATGCGCCCGATGCCGGTCCACCGCCAGATCCAGCTGGCGTTCTTCCCGACCAACGCCATCGGGGACCTGACGGTGGCGGCGGGCCTGATGGTGGGCGCGCTCTCCCGCAGTGACCTGGACTGGACGGCGGGCCGTGTCAGCTACCTGGTCGCGGCCGTCCTGGGCGGCATGCTGCTGGAGGCGGCCCTGTTCACGGTCGTGGCGAGCGCGTCCCTGCGCTTCCCGGCCGCCGACATGTGGGGACGCTGGCTGGAGGAACTCCTCGGCACCTTCGGCAGCTACCCCCTGAACGTCCTGCCCAGGGCGGTGGGCGGTTTCCTGACCTACGGCCTGCCGCTCGCGTTCGTCGCCTACTTCCCGGCGGCGGTCCTGACCGGCCACGGCCATGCCACCGGCGTCCCCTACTGGCTCGCCGCGGCCGCACCGCTGCTCGGGTTGCTGGCGTATCTGGCGGCGCGGCTGCTGTGGCGGTGGAGCCTGCGGCATTACAGCGGGATCAACGGATGAGCGCGCGGGAGTACGCCGCGGAGGCCGTCGTGTGGAGCCGGCTGGCCGGGCTGCTCTCGGCGCCCGGCGACCGCGAGGAGGTCCGGACGTGCTGGGACATCGGCGAGCAGGAGGCCGGTCTGGAGGTGCTGGTCGACCGGCTGCTCGGACAGGGCACGGGCGTCGAGGAGTCGGCCCGCGCCGAGCTCGCGGTGATGGCCGAGCAGTGGGGGGAGTGGGACTGGCTCGGCGCGCGGATCGCGGCCCTGCCCGGTGCCGGCGAGGAGGCCGGACGGCTGCGGGTGGTCCCGGACGGGGCGGAGGAGACACGGCCCGCCGGATTCGTGCTGCCGGGACACCCGCTCGCCGCGACGGTGCTGGTGCCGTGGATCGCCTGCGCGCCCTGCGGGAGGGTACTGGCCCGGTCCCACCGACGGGAGGAGTGGGGTGCCCTGTCGTTCCTGGCGGAGGGGTACGTCGTGTTCGGTCCCGAACGCGCCCCGGCGGTGTTCCCCCGCGACATGCCCGGGGCGTGCTGGGCCGCCCTGGACGCGCTGCGGGACGGTGACGACTGCCCGTGAGCCCCGGTGTCGGGAGCGGCCCGTCCCGGCACGCGTCCGGACGGCGTCCACAGCGGCCGTGTCCCGCCACACGTCCGTCCGACGGGCTGACCCGGCACACCCGGGCGGGTGGCCTCGGCACGGTGAAGTGATCTCTCTGGCGGTGCCCCGGTGCCGCGGACGCGAACCGATCACCTCCCGTGCCGGCAGGCAACGGACGTTCCCGCCTGGAGAGATCAACCGAGATCGAGGGGGCGGCGCGCGACGCCGGGCACGGCGAGCTCCTCGACTCCTGGGGCACGGATCTGGACCTGCTGCGGCACTCCCGACGCCAGGACGTCTCCCACTGTTCGCGCCATTCCCCTTGCGCACCAGGGGTGTTGCCCTCGAACCTGAGCACCGTTCAACTTCCCCCTCGTCTGCTCCGACCGGAGACACCCCCCATGAAGAGACTCATCGGCACCGCCGTGGCCGCGTCCCTGGCCGTCACGGGCCTGGCCACCACCGGCGCCACTCCCGCCGCCGCCGCGGAATCCGGCTCCTTCGACGTCCTCACCTACAACGTCGCGGGCCTCCCCGAGGGCCTGAGCTCCGGCCACCCGGAGAAGAACACTCCGCTGATCTCGCCGCGCCTCGGGGCGTACGACATCGTCAACGTGCAGGAGGACTTCAACTACCACGCCGCCCTGTACGCGGGCGACGACCACGCCCACCGCACCGCGACCAGCGGCGGAGTCCCCTTCGGAGACGGCCTCAACACCCTCTCGGACCATCCCTTCGAGGACTTCCAGCGGGTCAAGTGGACCAAGTGCACCGGCACCAACTGCCTCACCCCGAAGGGATTTTCGCTGGCGCGGGTCCGGCTCGCCGAGGGTGTCTTCGTGGACCTGTACAACGTGCACACCAACGCCGACGACACCGACGACGCGCTCGCCGCCCGCCGCGCCAACATCGAGCAGCTGTCCGCCTTCATCCGGGCGAACTCGTCCGGCAACGCGGTGATCGTCATGGGTGACACGAACACGCGCTACACGCGCTCCGGCGACAACATCCGCACGCTCGTGAGCGAGAACGGCCTGACCGACGCATGGGTGCAGCGCGTCAAGGGCGGGACGCCCCCGGCCCAGGGCAGCGCCGCGCTCGTCTGCCCCACCACGGCCCCGCCGGACGACTGCGAGGTCGTGGACAAGGTCCTCTACCGCGGCAGCAAGCTGCTGAGCCTGAACGCGACCCGCTACGGCAACGCCTGGGCGTCCTTCCTCGACCCGGCCGGCGGCAACCTCTCCGACCACTTCCCGCACGCGGTCGACTTCTCCTACACGCTCAACGCGTCGCTGCGCGCGAGCGACTTCTTCGGCGGCCCGCACGGCACGGCCTTCAACGACGCGGACGACCTGCCGGCGGTCCCCTCTCCGCGCACCCTCACGCTGCGCGGCAGCACCCGTCTGGACGCCGTGTCCCTCACCCACGACGGCGGTACCACCCTCACCCACGGCGGCACGGGCGGCACCGCGACCTCCCTGACCCTGGCCGCCGGCGAGCACCTGACCTCGGTGAGACTGACACAGGGCCAGAAGGACGGACGCACGCGCCTGTTCTCGGCGGCGTTCACGACCGACAGGAACCGGGGCCTGTCCGCGGGCACGGCCACCTCCGACGCGAAGACCTTCACGGCCCCCTCCGGCTGGCAGATCGTGGGCTTCACGGGCCGCGCGGGCGACGAGCTCGACAAGCTGGGGGTGGTGTACGCGCCGATCCGCTGAGCGGGCCGGCCATACCGACCGGCGGACCTGCCAGAGCGGTCGCGCAGGGGCAGGCGTGAGGGGCGGGGTGTGACGGCCCCCCTCCTGCCCCGGCGGCTACGATTCGCTCCCTGCGTCCACGGGCCCCGCCCCGGCACGGCCCTCTGCGAGAGGTAACCCGGAACCCCCATGCCCAGAGCCGGTCTCACCCCCGAGCGCCTCGTCGCGGCCGCGGTCGAACTCGCCGACGAGGCCGGCTACGAGGGCGTCACCCTCTCCGCCCTGGCGCGCCGTTTCGGGGTGAAGGACGCGAGCCTGTACACCCACGTCCGGGGCCTGCGGGACCTGCGGACCCGCATGGCCCTCCTCGCCGGCGGCGAGATGATCGACCGGATCGCGGAGGCGGTGGAGGGACGCGAGCCCGGCAAGGACACCCTCACCGCTTTCGCCTCCGCCTACCGGTCCTACGCCCTGGAACACCCGGGCCGCTACGCGGCGACCCAGATCCGGATCGACCAGGACCTCGTCGCCGACTCCCCCGCGATGCGCCGCACGGCCGACGTCACCTACGGCATGCTCCGCGCCTACGACCTGACGGAACCCGACCTCACCGACGCCGTACGCCTGCTGCGCAGCACCTTCCACGGCTACTGCGCCCTGGAGTCCACCGGCGCCTTCGGCGCGCCCCGTGACGTACAGACGTCCTGGGACCGGGCCATCGACGCCCTGCACGTACTGCTCCGCAACTGGCCCCGCGAGAAGAGGACACCCGATGGACCAGCGAGCCCGATCCGATGACACGGCCGGTGTCATAGCCGAGACCTACGCCCTCGGAACCGGTCCCTGGACCATGGCCCCCGTCACCCGGGGCGCCCTCGGCCAGATCTGGAAAATCTCCGGGAACGGCCGCTCATGGGCCGTCAAGGAACTCCTTTTCGGTTGCGACGATGCCCAGGTCGCCCGCGAGGCGGCGTTACTGAACTCTGCGGCTGACCTGGGCATCGCCTCGCCCCGGCTCCACCCCGACCGGCACGGCGCACACGTCTCCCGACTCGACTTCCCGGGCGGCACATCCTGGGTGAAGCTGTACGACTGGATCGACGGCACCCGTGCGGACGCCTCCGACCCGGACGTCCTGGATTGGTTCGGCCGGACCATGGCGCTGCTCCACCAGGCCGGTGCGGGCGCCGTCGAGACCCCAGGCGACTGGTACGAGCGGTGCCCCGACGACGCCGACTGGGAGGACGTCCTCAAGAAGGTGCGCGACGCCCGCTTGCCGTGGTCGGACGAACTGGACCGGTTCATCGCCACGACCGCGCCCCGGCTGGCCCACCAGGTGACCCCGTCGGCGCCCGGCGGCCTGGTGACCTCGCACCTCGACCTCCAGCCGCAGAACGTCCTCGTCGGCCCGGACGGGCCCGTCCTCCTCGACTGGGACAACGCCGGACCCGTCGCGCCGGACCGGGAGTTCGCACGTGCCGTCCACGTCTGGTCCGGCGGCAACGACGTGAACATCGCGTCCGCGCGGCGCCTGGCCCGGGCCTACCGCGAGGCCGGGGGCCAAGTCTCCCTCACCGGCCCGGAGTCCTTCGCGATGCTCTTCGCCACGGCCCTGAACTACATCCATGTGCAGGCAGAGACGGCAGTCGATCCCGAAGTGACGGCGGAGCAACGCGACTTCGGGGCCAGGCAGGCAGTGAGCTGCCTCCGCAACGTGCCGGACCTCGCCACCGTCTCCCTGCTGGTCGCCGCGCTCGGCAGTCGGCCCTAGCGGGAGCCAAGCCCCGCCACGGCCTCGTAGGAAGGCGTCGCGCCCGTCGGTGGCCGGCCGGCGCGGATCTCCGCCATCGCCTCCGAGGCCGCGCCCAGTGCCCGCCGGTACAGCAGCGAGCCGAGACTGATGCGGTGGACTCCCGCGTCGGCCAGGTGCGGGACGGACGGGCCGCCGGGCGAGTAGAGGACGTTGAGGGGCACGTCCAGGTGGCGCAGCAGCGCCTCGATCGCCCGCAGATCGGTGAGACCGGGGACGAACACCCCGTCCGCACCCGCCCGGCGGTAGGCGTCGAGGCGGGCGAGGGTGCCGTCACCGTCGCCCAGCCAGTGGGTGTCGGTACGGGCGTTGACGAACAGGCCGGGAGCGGCCTGCTTGACCGCTGCGATCTTCGCCGCGTGCCGGGCGACCGGCCCCAGACCGTCCTCCAGGTTGACACCCACCGCTCCGGCCGCGTGGAGCTCTCGCGCGAACTCCGCCACTTCGTCGGGGTCGTCGCTGAACCCGCCCTCCGCGTCGACGGACAGCTGGAAGGGCCCGGACCCGAGGGCCACGGCCAGCCGCAGCGTCTCCTCACGGGTCGCCGCCGCCCCGTCGGGCAGCCCCGCGGCCGCAGCGACGCCCAGGCTCGTCGTCCCGATCGCCGGGAAGCCCTGCCCCGCGAAGACCCGGGCGGATGCGTGATCCCAGGCGTTGGGCAGGAGCAGGGGCTTCCCGGCACGGTGCAGGGCGGCGAAGGCGGTCATGGACCCGCCGGGCGGCGTTCGTCTTGGATCTGCGGTCATGCCGCCACGCTAGGCCCGGCTCGCTTCGGCGCGGACCGAACCGTGGCAGCCGCGGGAGAACCGGGCAGCGGGAGACCTCAGCCGACGCGCACCCCGTCCCCGTCCAGCCGGACCCGCACCTCGGGCCCCTCGCTCCAGCGGACCCTGAACTCCCCCTCACCGGAGGCGGTCACGGCGACCGTTTCCGCCAGCGGGGCCGGAGCGGCCTCGGCGGTGAGCCGGGCCAGGGCGACGAACAGGGTGGAGTGCCCCGTCGTGACGCCGGTGAGGTCGTCGTCGAGCCCGATCGCGGGGAGCAGTTCCGAGCGGACACCGTCCGGCGCGCTCCAGCCGGTCAGGCGGACCTCCGTGCCCGGTTCCGCGCCGGTGACCAGATGCGCGCGCACCTCCGCCGACCCGCGCGCCAGCACCACGCTGGTCACCCGCGCTCCCCCGCCCGCCGTGTGCCGGGACGCCGCCCAGCCGTCGCCCACGCCGAGCGGTTCGATGCCGGTGCGGGCCGGGTCCCCGGCGACCAGGACGCTGTTGTCGTGGGAGTCCGACGGTGCCGTCACGGTGGAGTACGCCAGCCGCGTGTAGTAGGGGTCGTAGCGGACGTCCTCGCTGCCGTGGTTGTGGAGGCGGACCAAGCCGTCCGAACGGGTGGACTGAAGCAGCCAGTTGGGCGGTCCTACGGGGGTGACGGAGTCCGCGCGTTCGACGGGGGCGGGTTCCTCCGGCGCCGTCCAGACCTCGTGGTCCTCAGGCAGGAGCAGCCCGAGGAAACCCTTGCTCGCCCAGTAGGGGGAGGCCGGGCCCGAGTAGCCCTGGAGGACGGACTCGTCGGGACCGTGCCAGCCGAGGGACAGCAGGCCCCGGTCGTCCACCGCGCCCCTGTCCAGGAAGTACTTCAGCGCGCCCGAGGCCAGCCGCCGTGTCTCGCCGGGCGCCAGCGGCGTACGGCCGGTCAGCGCGCCCAGCCACAGCGGGGCCGTCGTCGCGAAGCGGTACGTCAGCGAGCGGCCCTGATGCATGGGGGCACCGTCGCCGCCGAACAGGCGGGCGTAGTCGCGCAGATGGCGGTCCAGGCGGTCGCCGTAGAGCGTCAGCAGCCGCTCGTCCTGCTCCAGCCAGGCGTGCAGCACCGGGTAGAGGTGCATCGCCCAGCCGTTGTAGTAGTCGTACTTGCGGCCGTCGCC
This sequence comes from Streptomyces sp. NPDC050674, assembly GCF_040654575.1. Lineage (NCBI taxonomy): Bacteria > Bacillati > Actinomycetota > Actinomycetes > Kitasatosporales > Streptomycetaceae > Streptomyces > Streptomyces sp. NPDC050674. The sequence goes on along the minus strand of NZ_JBFAIG010000007.1, from coordinate 200,203 downwards.
GTCGGTGTACCAGCCGTCGCCGACGTACCACTGCTCGATGCGTTCCAGTCCGCGGTCGATCGCCGCGCGGGACGCCTGCGGCTCGTGGCCGATCTCGGCGAGGAAACCGCCCACCGTGACGGGGAACAGCTCCCAGTTGCAGGGCCAGGGTTCGGCCGTGAGGGCGTCGGCCAGCCAGTCGGCCGCCCGCCCGCGCACGCCGTCGTCCAGCCGGTCCCAGAGCAGGTCCCGGGTGAGGCGGAGGGCGAGGGCGATGGAGGCCGCCTCCACCAGGGGCTGGCCGCGGTCCTCGATGCGGGGCCAGACGCCCGAGACGCCGGCGGCGAGACCGGTCGCGTAACGCTCCAGGGCCTTCTCGTCACGGCGGAAGGCCGCGAGCAGGAGGGTGCGGGCGTAGCCCTCCAGACCGTCGGAGAGGCGGCCCGACCAGCCGGCCCGGTCGCCGGGCAGGTGGTAGAGCGCGCGGTCCTCGCTCGCGTACGGCTCGACGGCGGCGAGCAGGGAGTCGGCCGCCGCCTCCCAGTGGGCGCGGGTGTAGCCGGTGATCGGGGAGGTCGTGCGGTCGGCGGGAGGCAGGTGCATCTGAGGTCTTTCGTGCGGGGGCCGGTCGGAAGGGTCGGGCCTGGGGCGCCCCGGTTCCGGTCGGGGCGCCCCAGGGGTTCATCCCACCCGCACCGTGCCCTTCGGCACCAGATGCAGGGTGACGAGTTCGTCGCGGACGAGGCCCGCGAAGGCCGTCGCACCGCGCACGGAGGTGTGGGTGTTGTCCCGCGCCTCGTTGGTGAGGTACAGCGCCTTGGAGCCTTCCGGGCCGAGGGATTCCACCAGGGCCTTGGTCTTTGCCGTGAGGTCGATCAGCGGGACGTCACCCGCCGCGGCGACCGAGCGGATGACGGCCGGGTGGTCCACACCGAGGCCGTTGACCAGGAGCGCGGTTGCGTTGTTCAGCGTGCCGTCGGAGTTGAACCAGCGCCGCACGATGGGAGTGACAAGGACCGGCTGCCCGCCCCGCTCCCGGACGCCGGCGACCAGCGCCTCCAGGTTGGCCCGGTAGGTGGCCTCGTCCGTGGTCTTGTCGTTGTGCGCGAGCTGGACCAGGACCGGATCACCGGGGCGGATCAGGGGCCGTACGGTGGCCCACAACTGCGGGTTCCCCAGATACGTGACCGTACTCTCCCCGGAATCGGCGTAGTTGGCGACGGACACGCCCTTGCGGAGGAACTGGGGCAGCTGCTGGCCCCAGCCGGAGTAGGGGGCGCCGGGCTGGTCGCAGACGGTGGAGTCACCGACCAGGAAGATCTGGCGGGCGTGCCGGGCCCGGGTGACCCGGATGCCGGCGAGGGCCGGGGCGGAGCCGCCGATCCGCAGGTCGAGGCCGGGGGTTCCCGCGGGGCCGGTGGGCTCGCCCTCGGGGGTGCGGACGTTCACGGTGAAACTGCGCGTGACGCGTTCTCCGGCCGGTGCGGCCGTCTCCGGGAGCAGGGAGCGGCGGGTCTCGCCGCTGACGCTCGTGCTGGAGGCCGCCTCGCCGCCGAGCGTGACCCGTACGTCGTACGTGCCCGGCGGGACGTCGAAGTGGCAGCTGTCGGCGGCACAGTGGGCGAGCCCCCGGCCCGCGCCGCTCCCGTCGCCCGCGTGAGCGGGTGCGGACGACAACGCGGTCCCCAGGGTCACCGCTGCCACGACGGCGATGCTGAAACGTCTCACTCCGGGCTCCTCCCAGCACATGACAAGACCTGGACGGGGACCGTACCGGTCTCGACAAGCGCTTTCTAGACCCAGAGCAGCATTCACCGGATCTGCGGCCCCGCATGACTGAAAGCCCTTTCGCGAAATCGATTCAACTGTCACTCTCGCTTGCGTCTCACTCCCCCCACCCAGCGCAGGAGGCACTCCCCATGCCCCGAGCCACGAACACACCGGTCGGCCGCCGCGCCGTCGTCCTCGCCGCCACCGCCGGCGCCGTCGGCGCGGCCCTGACCCGCCCGGCGCACGCCGCCGGTTTCGGCTGGACCGACGACGGCGCGAACTACGTCGTCGACACCGGCGCCCAGTTGTAGAACAACGTCTGCCATCGAGGCCTCGGGCGTGTTCCCTAAGCCCGACGGCCAGAACCGCTCGAAGCACTACTCCGGGCGGCGTGTCATGGACTACGACCATGTCGGCTGGTCCGCCGGCGGCGTCGGCCTGTGGATGGTGCGCAGCAACCACGAGAAGGCCTCCGGCGGGCCGTTCTACCGCTCCCTGCTAAGGCACCAGAGCGCAGACGGCGGCGGCCAGTACGAGATCCTCCACTACGGGCAGAACCAGACCGAGGCGCAGCGCTTTGGCCTCCAGGGGCCGTACGTCATCGCCTTCACGGACGGCGGGGCACCCTCCCCGGCGCTGTACGCGGGAACGCTGACGACGCCGTGGGCCGACTCGCTCGGCATCGCGGGGTACGTGCCGGCGAGCGGCCGGGGCAAGGTGACGGGCGTCGGGATCACCGGCCGGGACGTCCAAGGCGGGCGCGATCTGGCGGATCGGGGACTGGGACGGCACCCCGGGCGGCTTCAAGAACGCCGACCTGATGACCTACGCGCATCCGTCCGACGTGCGGGCGGCGTCCTGGACGGGGAACGTCGTCGTCGGCAGTGGCGAGACGGCGGCCTTCCCCTGCTACCTCTGGAAGGACGTCAACAGCGGGATCCTGGTGTACTTCCGGCTGACGGCGGCCCAGGCGGCCGCCGCGCACACCCTGCGCGTCGGCGTGACGACGGCGTACGCGAACGGCCGGCCGCAGGTGACCGTCAACGATTCCTGGACCTCCGCGGTCCCCGCCCCGCCCACCCAGCCGGACACCCGGTCGCTGACCAACGGTTCCTACCGGGGCAACAACCACACGTTCACGTACAACGTCCCGGCGTCCGCCTGGAAGACGGACACGAGTCAGTACAACGTGCTCAGGATCGACGTGGTGAGCGGGTCGGGGGCGAGCGGATTCCTCAGTGCGGGGACGGCGATCGACGCGATCGACCTGCTGGTGTAGCGGCGGACGTCATGTCCCGCGCGTCCACTGCTGGTTGGTGCCGCCGTTGCACGTGTACGGGATGAGCGCGGCGCCGTTGGCGGTGGCCGCGCCGTTCACGTCCAGGCACTTGCCGCTCGCGCGGGACTTGACGTTCACGTACGAGCCGGTGGTGGCCAGTGACCACTGCTGGGCGGTGGCGGAGCCGTTGCAGTTCTCCTGCGTGACCGTGGTGGCGTTGTCCTGCACGCAGAGGCTGCTGTTTCTGACCATCAGCTGGTAGTAGCCGCTTCCGACGGGCTTGAACCAGTACTTCTGGTTGGCGCCGCCGTTGCAGTCGTACTGCTTGAGCTGGGCGCCCGGCCACAGCGACTGGCTCGTGACGTCGGCGCACTTGGAGGAGTGGCGGGCGATCAGCGTGTTGTACGTGGCGCTGGTGCCCGTGACGGTCCCGGCGGTCGTGTCGATCGTGACCTCGGGCGACCAGGACATGGACATGGTGGTCGAGTTGGAGAAGGTCAGCGGCAGCCACACGTAGCGCGAGTCGTTGACCGTCCCGCCGAAGGAGTTGCCCCAGCGGTCGCCCATGTACAGGTACGAGGTGCCCGAGGTGCCCTGCACCGGCAGGACGTAGGCCGTCTGCGAACCGTACGTCGTCGCGTCGCCGATGTTCTTCATGGCCGACCAGGGGCCGGCGATGCTGGTGGCCGTGGCGTACTGCTGCTGGTTGGGGTTCCAGCCGGTGGCGCCCGAGGTGAGCATGAAGTAGACGCCGTTCCGCTTGAACAGCGCCGGGGCCTCGCGGTGGCCGCCGGGCCAGGGGTTGGCGACCAGGTTCGCGACGCCGGTGTAGTCGGCGGTGAGGCGGTATATCTGGAGGTCGTAGTTCTCGCGGGCGGCGGAGATCATGTAGCCGGCGCCGTCGGTGTCGACGAAGACCGTGATGTCGCGGGACATGTGCTGGCCGAGCGGCCGGAAGCTGCCCTTCCAGGTGTAATTGCCGTCAACGGTGTCGGAGACGGCCACGGCCGCGCGGGCCTCGCTGTAGTCGGTGCCGTTCTCCTTGTGCATCCACATCACGAACTTGCCGGTGGAGGCGTTGTACATGACCTTCGGCCGCTCGATGTTGGCGGTCGCGAGCTCCGGATCGCTCGCCTCGGTGAGGACGTGGTTGCGGAACTCCCAGTTCTTCAGGTCAGTCGAGCGGTAGGCGTCGACGTACCGGAAGGTGTTGTCGGCGTTGCGGTGCTCGCCGAACCAGTAGTAGTAGGTGCCGACCTTCAGGACGCCGCCGCCGTGCGCGTGGACGGGGTTGCCCGAAGTGTCAGTGAACTGGGTGCCGTTGGTGACGGTCTGGGGCGCGGCCTGGGCGGGGCCGCCGGTGGCGAGGGCGCCGAACAGCCCGAGGCACAGGGCGAGGAGGGTCGCGTACGCACGTCTCATGTCAGTCACTCGCCTTCACCGTGTCGGCGACCGGGACGCCGAAGTCGGGGGTGCCGTCGCGCTTCCAGCCGAGTTTCTGCACGCGGGTGTGGCGGTTGGGGTCGTTCAGCGGGTCGCCGTTGATCTCCTTGTACTGCCGGGCGTGGTAGACGAGGACGTCGGTGCGGCCGTCCTCGGCGACGGTGAAGCAGTTGTGCCCGGGACCGTACTGCTTGGTGGTGTCGTTGCTGGTGAACACCGGGGTCGGCGACTTGGTCCAGCTCACGGGGTCCAGGAGGTGGCTGTCGGCGTCGGCGGTCAGCAGGCCCACGCAGTAGTTGAAGTCGGTGGCGCTGGCCGAGTACGTCATGAACAGGCGGCCGTTGCGCTTGAGGACGTACGGGCCTTCGTTCACCTTGAACCCGATGCGCTCCCAGTCGTACTCGGGGGTGGAGAGCCGCACCTGGGGGCCCTTCAGGGTCCAGGGGTTGGCCATCTCGGACAGGAAGATGCCGGTGTTGTTGTCCATGCCGGGTTCGTGCTGGGCCCAGGCGAGGTAGCGCTTGCCCCGGTGGGTGAAGGTGGTGGCGTCCAGGGAGAAGGTTTCCCAGGCCGTCTTGACCTGCCCCCGCTCCACCCAGGTGCCCTGGAAGGGGTTGGGGTGGGCGTTCTCCAGCACCCATATGCGGATCGCCCAGATCTCCTCGGCGGGCGCGGAGGCGAAGTAGATGTACCACTTGCCGCCGATCCGGTGCAGTTCCGGCGCCCAGATGTGGGCGCCCATGGGGCCGGTGGCGTGGGCGCGCCAGATGACGGACTCGTCCGCGGTGCCGAGGCCGCCGAGGGTGCGCGAGCGGCGCAGGATGATGCGGTCGTACTCGGGGGCGGTGGCGGTGAAGTAGTAGTGGCCGTCCGTGTGCCGGTGGATGTGGGGGTCGGCGCGGTTGCGGACGAGCGGGTTCACGAACGGGGCCGGCTTCGGGTGCCTGCCGGGCGTCGTGGCGGCGGTGGCGGTGTCCGCCCCGGGGGCCGCCTCGGCGACGCCGGGGAGGGCGGGGACGGCGGCCAGGGCACCGGCGGCTGCGGCACCCTTCAGCAGCAGTCTGCGGCTGGGGGGTTCGGGCAGAGCGTGGTCGCGGTCGCGGCTCATGCGCAGGGGGCCTGCCTCTCACTGGGGACACATGGCGTCGACATCCCCAGCTGGTCGAGATATCGGACGCCATCTGTCATGACGAACGCCGAAAAGGTAAGGGCGTGACACGAGGAGGTCAACGGGTCTGACGGGACCAACAGGTGCGGCGGGCCGCGGACATCGCGGCGGCCGGGTTTTCCGTTGTCGGCGCGGACCTGAGGCGTCTCCGATTCACGGGCGCCGCGTCATCCACGCCTCGGCAGCGGCTGCGGCGCCCTCGCTCGGGGCCGGACGGCGAGGTCCCCGTGCCGTCGGCGGCGACCGTCGGACAGTTCGTCAGGCCCGTCCACCCGGGTTCGCCCCGCGTCCCGTCTGCCGGGGCGGCCCCGTCCCGCCGCCGCCGTGAACCTCCACCGGTCCGCGTCGCCGCCTCACAGCTCGGACTCGCCCCACACCGTGACGTCCACCTCGTCCCCCACCGCCACCGTGCCGGGCCGCAGCACCGCGTACTTGGTGCCGAAGGCGACGCCGCCCTGGGTGGCGCGGCGGTAGCCGGCGAAGGTGCGCAGGGGTTCCGGACCCGCCCGGGTCCCGGCGCTCTGGTCGACCAGGGTGACCGCGCAGCGGATGGCGAGTTTGGCGTAGCCCAGTTCCGCGGTGCCGATGCGCAGGCGGTGGGCGCGGTCCTCGGTGTGGGGCTCGTCCCAGCCGTCGACGACGAGGTTGGGCCGGAAACGGTCGGCGGGGAGGGGACCGGCGCCGCGTTCGGTCAGCTTGCTGTCGAGCAGTGCGAGGGTGGAGCGGGAGAGGACGTGCAGGGCACAGCTGTCGGCGTAGCCGGAGGTGCCCGGCGTCAGGCCGTCGGTCACCCGGTCGTGTCCGGGCGGGACCCGCACCAGCCGGCTCCGGGCGCCGAGCACGTCCGAGAGCCACTCCGCCGCCTCGTCGCCCTGATCGATGCCCCGGTAAGCGGTTCCGAACAGATCCACAGGCTTTCGGGTGCCGGTGATGTCCACCTCGAGGCGGAGACAGTCCGCCCCGGGCGCGGTGAGCGTGAGGTGCTCGCCGTCGGGAGTGATCAGCGGGCGGATGACGGCCAGCAGCGGATCGCGGCGCTGTGTCCGGTACACGCCCTCGTCGCTGACGACCATGAAGCTGCGGTCGTGCGCCAGTCCGGCCGGGGTCAGCAGCGCCTCGTGCGCCGACGTCCCGGCGCAGCCCTTGACGGGGTAGTACGACAACTCGACGACTCGGGCCATGCTCTTCCGTTCCGTCACGCGGCTCAACGGCCGCTGGGGGCTTCGGGGAAGCCGAGCAGGGGTGCCAGGAGCCGCGCCTCGGCGGCCCACTCGGCCAGGAACGCCAGGGTCAGGCCCCGTTCCCGGTAGCGGAGTCCGGCCGGGACGGTGTCCTCGCCGCCGTAGGCCACCTGCTCCTCGTCCGCCCTGGCCAGCATCAGCGCCGTCAGCCAGTCGTACTTGACCGCGGAGGCGCACACGCCGAGCCGTACCAGGCGTTCGTCGCCCCGCCAGCCGCTCTGGCGCAAGCCCTGCACATAGGCGTCGTAGGCCGTCTTGGCCAGGCCCGGCAGGTCGGCGGCGGGGAGGAACAGGTCGAAGACGCAGTCGGGCAGGTAGTTGCCGAGGTCCTCACCGAGGGCGCCGTCGCCGGTGAAGGCCCAGTCGAGCAGGACGCCGGCGCCGGTGCCGTCGGAGCGGAGGTTGGCCGGCCACTGGTCGAGGTGCGACAGGGCGCGGGGCAGCGACTCCATGACCGTGAGGAACCACGCGCGGTCGTGGTGGAGGCGGACCATGTCCTCGCGCAGGCCGGGCGGGAAGTGCCGCCGGATCAGGGGGTGTCGCCACGCCTCGTCGGCGTCGAGCAGGTCCTGTCCCGTCGTCTGCCCCGAGATGTAGTCCCGCAGGAAGCCCCGCGACAGCCACGGGGTGTCCTCCCCCGCGCCGACCGCGCCCTGCGCGGTGCCGAGGCGGTGGGCGTGGTCGACGTGGCGGGCGAAGGACCAGGCGGTGGCCGGTTCGCCGGGAACGTCCTCCAGCCACAACGCCACGTCCCCGTCCGGCCGTTCGGCGCACTCCAGCAGCCGGGGCGCGCGGATGCCGTGCCGCTGCCAGACCTGGGCGAGACCGGACCGGTAGACGTACGCCTCACGGCGCCAGAAGTTCCAGTGGCGCGGGTCGTTGGACGCCGCCCAGGCGACGCCGGTCTCCTTCGTCCGCGTCAGCACCTTCAGGACGGCCGAGCGGTCGCCGCCGGTGACCCGCCACACCCCGGCCGTGACGCCGTTGCCCGGGTTGTACGGGAGCGGCCGGAACACCGCCTGGTCCGCCCGCACGTTCAGGACCTCGCGTACTTCGGCGTGCTCTGCGGCGACCATCCCCCGATGCTATGCCCGCGCCCCCGCAGTGTCCTTGCGTCCCCGCAGCCACACGTACACGGGAATTCCGGCGAAGAGGAACAGCACCCCCTGGTACACGGCCGCGTAGCCGGCACCGGCGATCAGCCAGAAGGAGAAGCCGAAGGAGAGCGCGGCCACCGTCAGGTCCCGGGCGAGTCCCGCGGGGCGGACGCGCTCGCGGGTGCCGCGGGCCAGCCAGTACAGCTGGGCCGCGGCCGACAGCAGGTACGGCACGCAGCCGGTGAACGTGGTGATCAGGACGAGGACGCGGAACGTGGTGTCCGGGCCGGCCGTGTAGTTGAGGGCGATGAGGAGGCTGCCGAGGACCGCGCACGCCCACACCCCGAACCCGGGGACGCCGCCCTTGCCGATGCGGGCGAAGGGCGCGGGGAAGAGGCCGTCGCGTGCGGCGGCGTAGGGCATCTGGGCGGCCATGAGGATCCAGCCGTTGAGGCAGCCGGTGATCGAGGCGACCGCGACCAGGGCGATGGCGGTGCCGCCCCAGCCGCCGCCGGTGATCGTGTTCACGGCGTCGGCGAAGGGGGCGCCCGAGTCGACGAGCCGGTCGTGCGGGACCAGGCCGAAGACGGCGACCGTGCCGAGGACGTAGACGAGGGCGGAGGCCAGGGTGCCCAGGACGCTCGCCCGGCCGACCGTGCGCTCGGGATCGCGGACCTCGCCCGCGCTGACCGCGGCCGACTCCACCCCGAGGAAGCTGTACAGCAGCAGCGCTGCGGAGGCGGCGAGCGCGCCGGAGACGCTCTGCCCGGAGGCGTTGAACGGGCCGAAGTTGTCCGCGTCGACGAAGAACAGGCCCACCGTGGCGAGCAGGAGCAGCGGGACGAACTTCAAGACCGTGGAGACGACCTGCACCGCGCCGACCCAGCGGGTGCCCGCGAAGTTGGCCGCGGCGGGCAGCCAGAGGGCGGCGAGGGCGACCAGGGCCTGGAGGACGTGGTTTCCGTGCAGGGGTATCAGGACGTCGACGTAGCCGACGACCGCGACGGCCAGGGCGGCGATGCTGACCCAGCACATCGTCCAGTACGACCAGGCCGACAGGAAGCCGGCGAACTCGCCGAAGGCGTCGCGCGGGTACACGTACAGACCGCCGGTGACGGGGCTGCGCCGCGCGAGCCTGCCGAACAGCAGGGCGAGCAGGACGGCTCCGACGGAGAGCACGAGGAAGGCGAGCAGGCTGACCGTGCCGTAGGGGGCGACGGTGGCGGGCAGGGCGAAGATGCCGCCGCCGATGATGTTGCCCATGACGAGGGCCGTGGCGGCGGCCAGGCCGAAGGTGCGGCGGGGGGACGGGGGCGCGGCGGCGGCCTGCCCGGAGGTCGTGGGGTCGGCGGCCTCGGTGGGGCGCGGGACGGTCATGGGCGTTCCTGTACGAGCGGAGGGGGAGGGCGGCGATCCTAACCCGCTGTCCCACATGCTGGTCGACCTGTTCATGGAATGGACACACTCGGCTGGGGCGCGCCGCCGTTTCTCGATTACCGTCGTCGGCATGACCAGCACTCTCACCCTCGCTGAAGCCCTCGCCGCCGGGACGGTCGTCCTGGACGGCGGCATGTCCAACCAGCTCGAATCGGCCGGGCACGACCTGAGTGACGAGCTGTGGTCGGCGCGGCTGCTCGCCGAACGGCCCGAGGCGGTGACCGAGGCGCACCTGGCCTACTTCCGGGCGGGCGCGGACGTGGCGATCACCGCCAGCTACCAGGCCACGTTCGAGGGGTTCGCCCAGCGGGGGATCAGCCGTGACCGGGCGGCCGAACTCATGGCGCTGAGCGTGGAGTCGGCCCGGGAGGCGGCCCGGCGGGCGGGGGTCTCACGGCCCCTGTGGGTGGCGGCGTCGGCCGGTCCTTACGGTGCGATGCTCGCCGACGGCTCGGAGTACCGGGGGCGCTACGGGCTGAGCGTGGACGAACTGGAGCGTTTCCACCGGCCGCGCCTCGAGGTGCTGGCCGCGGCCGGTCCCGACGTCCTCGCGCTGGAGACGGTCCCGGACGCCGACGAGGCCACGGCCCTGTTGCGGGCGGTGCGCGGGCTGGGGGTGCCGGCCTGGCTGTCGTACTCCGTCGCCGGTGACCGCACGCGGGCCGGGCAGCCGCTGGAGGAGGCCTTCGCCCTGGCCGCGGAGGCGGACGAGGTGATCGCGGTCGGGGTGAACTGCTGCGCGCCGCAGGACGTGGAGGCCGCGGCGGCGACTGCGGCGCGGGTCACCGGCAAGCCGGTCGTCGTCTACCCCAACAGCGGGGAGACCTGGGACGCGGCGGCCCGGGCCTGGACCGGCCGCTCGACCTTCACCGCCGACCAGGTGGAGGGCTGGCAGCGGGCCGGGGCGCGGCTGATCGGCGGCTGCTGCCGGGTGGGCCCGGACGCGATCACCGGCATCGCGGGGACGCCGGCAGCGGCGCGCGGCGACGGCACCCCGGCCTGACCTCCCGCGGCGGCCACCGCCGAGGACGGCCGGTCCGCGCAGCCCCCTCCTCCCTCTCCCCCCGCTCCTGGCCTCCGCCGTGGGAACCGATGGCCATCGGCGTTGGGCGCTCCATGTGCCCTGCGAGGAACTCGGCCACCTCGCCGCCCGCGCGGTCCAGGGCCGTGCGCCTGTTGCTGGGCACGCACGTCGTGGTGAGGGACTCGGTGGGGCCTGCTCCCTCGCACCGGCCGCTCGGCGGGCGCGCGACGTCACTGCCGGCGCAGCGCCCCGGAGCGGCGGAGGCGTCGCACGGCCGAGCGCAGTTCCGTGCTGCGGGTGGGCGTGCCACCGTCGGACGGGACCGGTGCGGGTGGCGGTTCGGGCGGGCGGAGGGCGTCGGCCCGCCAGAGGGCCAGTTCGCGGTCGTGGGGACCGTGGGCGGTGTGGGCCGGGCCGTCCTCGGCGCCGGGCTCGCGGTCCCCGAACACCCGCACCGGGTGGTCCTCGTTCCAGCGTTCCCAGCCCGGGTCGCCGTCCGCCGCGAACCGCACCCATGCCGAGTGCATCGCGTCCGCGAGCTCCTGCGGCGCCCCCTCCCCCGCCAGTTTCCGGGACTCCTCGGCCTGCCCGGTGTCGAAGACGAAGCCCAGCTCCAGCGCGTGGCAGGCGCCGAGCCCCGGCAGGTTCGAGGGCCAGGCGAACTCGTAGACGTACGTCGGCTCCTCACGGGCGTCGGCCAGGTGGTGCAGGGGGATGCGGAGCAGGTGGTCGGTGACGAGCCGGCCGACGAGGTCCGCGGTGCCCGCCCGGGGGTGCAGGGTGCGGTAGCCGCGCGGCACCTCGCTGCCGCAGCGGCAGCGGGCCATGGCGCCCGCGAAGGCGACGGCTCCGAGGCGGTCGACGCGTTCCATCAGCCCGCCCGGCACCAGCCACAGCCGGTGCTCGTCGCGGGTCCAGCCCAGCAGCAGTTCAACGCCCGCCGCGGCGCCGCCGTCCGTGAGGGCCTCGAGGGGGTCGCGCGGGACGACGTCGCCGTCGATGACGAGGCCGAAGGCGGGGCCTCCGATCACCGGGCTGCTCAGTCTGCCCACTTCGGCCTGGGTGCGCAGCAGCAGGTCGCGGTCGACGGCGGCGAAGGCCTCGGCGGTGGCGGGGATCTTCAGCCGGGACGCCATCCGGCGCACCATCCGCCGTACCCGGGCCCGTTCGGACACCTCGGGGGGCCCGCTCTGCAGGACGGCCCGGCGGACCAGGCCCTGGGTCTGCGGGGCGGCGAGGAGGGCGCCGACGCTGATGGCCCCGGCGGACTGTCCGGCCAGGGTGATGCGTCCCGGGTCCCCACCGAAGGCCTCGATGGCCTCGTGCACCCAGGTCAGGGCGGCGATCTGGTCGCGCAGGCCGGGGTTGGGGGGTGTGTCGGGGAACAGCCCGTAGCCCTCGACGCCCAACCGGTAGTTGATCGATACGCAGACCACGCCGTCACGGGCGAAGGCATGGCCGTCGTAGACGGGGACGGCTGAGGAGCCCCTGGTCAGGGCGCCGCCGTGCAGCCAGACGAGGACGGGGAGGCGGGCCCCGGGGTCGGGCTGCGGAGTCCAGACGTTGAGGTTGAGGCAGTCGTCGCCGGGCACGACCGGGTCGGACAGGTAGGGGGCGAAGGCGTCGGAGTACGGCGGTTTCGGCGGGGTGGGGCCGAAGGCGCCGGCGTCGCGCACGCCGTCCCAGGGCGGCGGCGGCACGGGCGGACGGAAGCGGCGGGGGCCGAAGGGAGGGGCGGCGTAGGGGATGCCGCGGAAGACCGCGACACCGCGCTCGTACCGGCCCCGCACGGCACCGTACGGCGTGCTCACCACGGGGTCCGCCTGGTCTTCCGTCATCCGTCCACCAGCCTCCTCACCGCGCTCGTGCACCGTGAGGATCAGAGCAACTCATGGTCGCCCGGTATTCCGGCGCACGAGCGGTGGGGAGGGCTGTTCGGCGTACACGGTTACGTCAACGGTGTGCCGGTGGACGGGCCGGCCACGCGGGGGGTGACGGTCGAGGGGGCCGACGCGCCTTTCCGGTTCGTCCGCGACGGGGTGCGCACGGCGATCGGTCCGGCGCTGGGCTCCAGCCGGCTGTCCGACGACCAGGGCTCCCGGCTGCGCTCCACCGGGGCGATGGCGGCGATCCACGCCCGGGACCTGGTGGACGCGGCGTTCACGGCGGATTTCACCGGGTTTCGGCTGACCGGCTCACCCGGCTGAGGGCGCTGTTCGGGGTTTCGAAAGTTTTGACCGGTGCGCAGCGGTGAATTCACCTTCCCTTCCCGCCGTCCTGCGCCGCACATAGAGTAGGAAGCGCTTTCTGCCCGGCCGGATCCCGTGATCGCCGTGTGCAGCGCTGGTCGAAACTTTCCACGGCCCTCGGGCGGGCCGGAGAGGTGGGTTCCCGATGGTCCGTACGGCGAGTGCGAGCGTGGCGGCCGGTCCGACATTGGCGGTCGTGGCGCGCGAGGCGGGGGTGTCGGTGCCGACCGCGTCCAAGGTGGTCAACGGCCGCGAGGACGTGGCGCCCGAGACCCGGCGCAGGGTGACCGAGGCCCTCGACCGGCTCGGCTACGTACGCAGACCCCGTTTCGACGCGGCGAAGGCGCCCCGGCTCGTCGATCTGGTCGTCCACTCGCTGGAGAGTTCCTGGTCGGGCGCGGTGCTGCACGGGGTGGAGGAGGCGGCGCACGACGCCGGCCTGGAGGTCGTGGTGTCGGCGGCGCTGATCCGCTCCCGGGTCGGGCGCCCGGAACGCGGCTGGCTGGACAAACTGGTCGCCCGTGGCTCGTCCGGGGTCCTGTTCAACCTGGCCGAGCTCAGCGACTCGCAGTACGCGTGGCTGGAGCAGCACCGCATCCCGTTCGTGATGATCGACCCGGTGCAGGAACCGCCGGAGGGCGTCGTCTCGGTCGGGGCCGCGAACTGGCAGGGCGGTCTGACGGCCACGGAGCATCTGCTGTCCCTGGGCCACGAGCGGGTCGCCGTCATCGCCGGGCCCCGGCGCACGCTGTGCAGCAGCGCCCGGGTCGCCGGATACCGCTCGGCGCTCACGTCCGCCGGGATCCGGCACCGCCCCGAGTACGTCCGGCACGCCGGTTTCGACGAGGCCGTGGCCCGCCGCCGCATGCTGGAACTGCTCGATCTGCCCGAACCGCCGACCGCCGTCTTCGTCTGCTCGGACCGGATGGCGCTGGGCGTCTACGAGGCCCTGTCCGCACGCGGGTTGAGGGTGCCGGACGACATCAGTGTGGTCGGCTTCGACGACCTGCCCGAGGCCCGCTGGGCCTCCCCCGGTCTGACCACCGTCCGCCAGCCGCTGTCCGAGATGGCCGCGACGGCCCTGCGGTCGCTGCTGCGCATGATGGACGGCCATCATCCGGAGAGCACACGCACGGAGCTGTCCACGCGGCTGGTGGAACGGGCGAGCACAGCGGCGCCGCGCGCGTAGGAGGTGCCGCGAGAACGCCTGCGGTGGGTCGCGGACGGACCTCGTGTGCCGGTGGCGTACGTCCCGCCGATGGTGTCTGCACGGTGGGAATGCGCTTACGTGCAATGGGAGTTGAGCGTGGTGTCAGGGTGCCGCCGTCGGGAGGACGGCGGCCGCAGTCAACGAAAAGGACGCCGGTAATGACGCCCGATCCGCGCACGATCACCAACCCGGTCACGCTCCACGACCCCACGCCCTTCGGTTACAGCCACGCGGTGTCGGCGCCGGGTGAAACCGTCTTCATCGGCGGCCAGTACGCTTCGGACCCCACCGGCGCGCCAGTGCCGGGCGACTTCGCCGCACAGGTGGAACTGGCCTTCGACCGGCTGCGTTCGGCCCTGGAGGGGGTCGGCCTCGGCTACGAACACGTCGTACGGCTCGGCACGTTCATCGTGGACCACGACCTCGGCAAGCTGGAGACCCTGGGCAAGGTCCTGCACGCCCGCTTCGGGGAGCGGCTCCCGGCGCAGACGCTGAGCGGCGTCGCCTCGCTGGCGCTGCCGGGGATGCTGTTCGAGGTCGACGCGGTCGCGGTACGGCCGACGGTGCGGGACGGGGTCTGACGGACACGGCCCCCGCGGGGCGCACGGGACGCCGGCCCCTGGTCGCGCGGGTGTCCGCCGCACACCCCTCGTGCGCGTCGCGCGCCCGCCGTTCAGGGGAACTGGCCGGGGCGGGTCGGCGTCGAACGTTGCGGTGGGGAGGGGCCGTCGCCGGGGGGCGAGGCGGCGGCGAGCGGTGGGGGGACGACCATGACGCGCTGGCAGCCGCTTCCGGACGTACTGCCGAGGGAGGGACGGCACCTGGTCGAGCAGCTGCGGGCCCTGAAGGACCGCACAGGCCTGAGCCTCGCGGAGCTGGCCCGGCGGACCGCGTACAGCAAGTCGTCGTGGCAGCGGTACCTCAGCGGGGCCAAGCAGCCGCCGAGCGGCGCCGTGCAGGCGCTGTGCCGGGTGGCGGGGGCGGACCAGGCCCGGCTGCTGGCGCTGTGGGACCTGGCCGACCGGACGTGGCCGCACGGGTCGACGGCGTCGGCCGGGGCGGCGGCGGCGGTGGCGGACGCGTCGCCGGCCGGTGCGGCGTACCGGCGTTGGCGGGCGGCGGCTCTGGTGTCGTTCGGGGTCATCGTGGTGCTGCTGGCGGGGCTGTTGTGGGTGCTGCCGGCGGGTAGCGGATGACCGCACCGGCCGTCCGCTCCCCGGCGCCGGTCTCTCCCGGCGCCCGGACCCGGACCGCCCGTGGATGTGCGCGCACGGCAGCCCGGTCGCGTGACCTGGTCGCCCCCACACCGCCTGCGAAAGAGTGAGCCGGATGATCGGACGCCTGTACGCCGTTGTCATCGACTGCCCCGACCCGGACGAACTGGCCGTTTTCTACGAGAAGCTGCTGTCGCTGTCACGGCAGGCGGACACCGCCGACTTCGTCGTGCTCCAGGACGCGTCGGGCGCCCCGGTGGTCGCCTTCCAGCGCGTGGACGGCTTTCGCGCGCCGCGGTGGGGGGATCCCGAGCGTCCTCCGCACCTGCACCTCGACGTGATGGTCCCGGACCTCGATACGGCCGAGGCCCAGGTGCTCGCCCTCGGCGCGACGCTGCTGGACGGCTCGGACAAGCCGATCGGTTACCGCGTCTACGAGGATCCCGTCGGCCATCCCTTCTGCCTGATCACTCCCGAGGGAGTCTGACCCCGCCTCTCCGAACCACCGACGGAACCGCCGGAACGGGCACCGCCACACCCCCGGGGGCCCCGGCCCGGGCGGCCGCACCGGGAGCGTCAGCTCAGCCGAGTGTGCGGTAGTGGGCGTACTTCCACGGTCCGACGTTCTTCAGCTTCACCTGGTACTTGCCGCCCACGCGCTTGAAGGTGACGTTCCGCACGAGGCCCTTGTACTGGACGATGTTGCCCGGCAGGCTCTGGAGCCGGGTCTGGGCGAAGTCCCAGCTCTCGCTGTCGACGGTGCCGTCGGTGTCGGGGAGGTTGTGCCGGCTCTGCCACCACTGCGTGGCCGACTCGGTCTCCGGGCCGAACGAGCCGTCGATACGGCTCTTGCGGAAGGGCTGCCACTCGCCCTCGTCGTCCTCCCACTGGGCGCCGTCCGCCCACAGCACGGTCTCCCACAGGGCGACCGCGTTGCCCCTGGCGTAGGCGTCGACGCCGAGGTTCTCCTCGTCCTCCCAGTCGTTGGTCACGGCACCCGTGCCGTCGATGCCGAAGTAGGCGGGTGCGGCGTTCGCCGCCGGCGCCAGGGCGATGCCGGTGCCCCCGGCGCCCAGCAGCACGGCCGTCATCATCGCCACGGTCCGATTGCGCATGCTCATGCGGTTGTCCTTTTCGAAGCGCCGTCCCCCGGCGGGTCGCCCCCGGGGCGGCTCGTCTCGTCTGCCACGGCACAGCGTCAGGGGCCGGCCGCGCCCCCGGCGAGACCTGCCGGCGTCCCCGGGCCGCCCAGGGACGGTTCGGGCGCGGGGCGGCGGTGTCCCGGGCGGGGACGGGTCACCGTGGGTCCGACCGGGTCGAGGGCAGCCGGACGCGGCGCGGGCGGACACCGGCAGGCCTCGCCACGCGCACCGGCGGCTCAGGACAGCCGGGCCGCCCAGGCGATGCCGCCCACGAGGTGGGCGCGGAAGGCCGGATCCTCGTAGGCCTCGGGGGCGTGGCCGAGCGCCGTGTAGAAGACGCGGCCCTCGCCGTGGCCGTGGCACCAGGCCAGGGGGTGGTCGGCGCCCATGCCGCCGCCCTCGTAGGAGGACTCGTCGGCGGTGAGCAGGACACGGACGCTGCCCCGCGGATTGGTGCGGAAGTCGTACCACTCGTCGGTGACGTTCCATACGGCGGGCAGATGCCGGGTCGCCGGATGGTCGTGGTCCTCGACGAGGGCCCTGCCGGGCTGGTGGAGCGGGTGGCGGGCGAACCTCGCGCCCAGCAGGTCGCCGTAGTACGGCCAGTCGTCCTCCGTGCAGGCCGCCGCGTGCACACCCACGAAGCCGGCGCCCGACTCCACGTAGGCGGCGAGCCGTTCACGTCCGGCGGGGGTGAGTATCTCACCACTGGTGGAGAGGAACACCACGGCCGCGTAGTCGTCCAAGGGCTGTTCGAGGGCGGCCGGGTCCTCCGTGGCGTCGACCTCGAAGTCCCCGGCGGCGCGCAGGGCGGCGACGCCGGCCGGGATGGAATCGTGCCGATAGCCGGTGGTGCGGGTGTGGACAAGCAGTCGTGGCGCCATGGCACCCGAACCTAGTGCTGTGACCGGATTGGTTCACCGGGTTGGCGGTACTGTCCGCGCATGAACCAGCTCCCGTGCACTTTGGAAGCCCTCGTTGTGCGCACCGACTTCTCGGCAGACGGTGCTTGGGACGCTCTGCGGGCGGCGCTGTTGTCGCCCAGCAGGGACGGCTTCTTAGCCAACGTCGCACTCGTCGATGACCGGAGGTACGAGGGCTTGACACCCGGCCAGGCCCTCGACCTGATCCCTGCGGAGTACCAGCATCCACTTCTTGTCCTGGCGGACTCTGCAGCTGTCGCCTCGACTGAACTGCCGCTCCTCGTGGTGGATCTGCAGGGCGAGCGTGGGCGGTGTGTCCGCGTTGTGGCAGCCGAGCTGTGGGGCATCGAGAACAACCTCGCTGGGGCGAACATGGACTTCGAGGAGTTCGTCGGCGCCGTCGACGACGACGGCGTTTTCCGAGGCTTCTGAGTCACTGGTCGCCAGGCGGTGTCAGGCTGCGGGTGCGAGGGGGCGTCCGCCCCAGCGGATGCCCTTTTCGCTGCGGATGCGGGCGCGTTCTCTGCGCTGGGCTGCGAGGACGTCGGGGTGGCGGGCATTGGCTTCGCGCTAGCGAAGGTAGCGGTGCCGGGGCCGGGTTTCGCGGGATGGCTGCGATGGTTCGAATTCGCCAGGGTGAACTGCCTCAGCGGGCCGAAGTGGGTCTCGATCGGGTTGGCCCAGGAGGCGTAGGTCGGGGTGAAGCATGAAGCACAGCTCGACCTTGTTCTTCCTCGCCCGGTGGCCTTGTCGGCGCCGGTGTGGGCGGCGAGGTTGTCCAGGATGATGTAGATCGGGGCGCCGTCGGGTCGGGCGGCGCGGACCGACTTCAGGGCGGCCAGCGTGTTGGCGGTGCCCTTGCGGCGGCGGTTGACGCCCCACAGCCGGTCGTCGCCGACGGAGTAGCAGCCGTGGAAGTAGGTGACGCCGTGCGTGCGGCGGTAGATCGCCGGGAGCTGGTTGGGCTTGCCGCATTCGGCCCAGCAGGACCCTGCGGTGGGGCGGATCCCGAGGGGCCCGAACTCGTCGAAGGCGAAAACCCGGTCCGGGAAGCGTTCCAGCACCTGCTCGATGCGGTCGAGCTTGGCGTCCCGCTCGGGGTCGGGCGATTCCTTCCAGGTCTTGGTGCGCTGGAAGGTGATGCCGCGACGTAGGAGAAGGCACCGTAAGGCTTCCCGACCGATCCGGATGACGCGTCCGCGCACGCGGCGCAGGAAGGCGGCGAGTTCGCGGATCGACCAGCGGGTGAAGGGTTGACCGACCTTGGTGGGGCGGGAGGTGGCCGTCTGGATGACGAAGTCCTCGTCCTCAGGGGCGAGCAGGCGGGGACGGCCTCCCGCCCATCGAGGGTCCAGGCAGGCCAGCCCGATCTCGTTTAACCGGCGGACGCCAGCAGCATCATCGCCCGCCGGTAGCGCACCGAGCTGGTACTGCCCCGGCGCACGATCTGCTGCAGCTTTTGCCCTTCCTGATCGGTCAGTCTGCGCACCCGCACAGGCTCAGCCACCGCACCTCCAGCGGTCGGAACGAACGTCATCGCCCATCCAACCGGCCCAACACCAACGCGGCGAACCTTCCCGGTCACAGCACTAGCCGGGCCGGGTGTCCGATTCGTTCAAGACCGGGTGTCACGGCCTGCCTACGGTGGCTCCATGACTGCACGATTCGATGCCATCGGCCTGGTCGTCTCCGACATGGCCGCGTCCGTCGCGTTCTACCGCCGGCTCGGGTTCGCCTTCCCGGACGGTGCCGAAGAGCTGCCCCACGCCGAGGCCGGACCGCCCGGCGGGCTGCGGCTGCTGCTCGACACCGAGGAGACGGTCCGTTCCTTCCTGCCCCACTGGCAGCCGCCCGTCGGCGGGGGCCGGGCCTCACTGGCCCTGCGCTGCGAAGGACCCGAGGAGGTGGACGCGTTGTACGGCGAACTGGTCGGCTCCGGGTACCACGGCGAGCTCAAGCCCTGGGACGCCTTCTGGGGGCAGCGGTACGCCATCGTGCACGACCCGGACGGCAACGGGGTGGACCTCTACGCCCCGCTAGCCACCGCGGCCGAGTAGCTCCCCCAGCGGCAGGCCGGCCAACTCCCGGACCTCACGGGCCAGATGGGCCTGGTCGGCGTATCCCGCCCTGGTGGCCGTCTCCGCGAAGGGCACGCCGCGCCCGGCCAGTGCGAGGGCGCGGTTCAGCCGCAGGATGCGGGCCAGGGTCTTGGGGCCGTAGCCGAAGGCGGACAGCGAGCGGCGGTGCAACCGGCGGGCGCCGAGGCCGAGTTCGTCGGCGGTGGCGGCGACCGTACGGCCCGCGTCGAGGGCCGCGACGATCTGCCGGAGCAGCGGGTCCGGGGGCTCGGCACCGGCCGCCTCCCGCAGGGCCAGCTCCTCCAGGCCGCTCGCCGGGTCGGGGGCCGTGTTCACCCGGTCGGCCAGGCGTCGCACCCGCGCGGCCGGCCACAGGTCGGTCAGCTCGACGCGCCGGTCGCGCAGTTCGTGCGCCGGTACGCCCAGGAGCGCCGGGGCCGTGCCGGGGTAGAAGCGGATCCCGGACCAGGGACCGGTCGTACCGTCCGGCACGTGGGCGCGGGTGTCGGGCCCGGCGACCAGCAGCCGCCCGTCGTGCCACAGCAGATCCATGCACCCGTCGGGCAGGACCCGCCCCACCCCGGCCCGGGACGGGGTGTTGGTCCACACGACCGCCCCGGGCAGCCGCGCCGCCCGCTCCACGTACACGAGGGCCAGGCTACGCCGGGAGTCGGGGGCGGGGCGGGTTGGATGCCGGGTCTCTGCTCCCTCGTGGGGTCTCGGGGCCGGTGCCAGGTCGCGCGCCCCGCCACCCCCGGCCCCGTCCGCTACGCCCCCCGCCCCCGATACTCCACCGGACTCACCCCGTACACCCGCTTGAACGCCGTGGACAGGGCGAACGCGCTGCCGTAGCCCACCGTGCGGGCGATCGCGTCGAGGGTGTCGGTGGAGTCGCGCAGGCGGTCGGCGGCCAGGGCTAGGCGCCAGCCGGTGAGGTAGGTCATCAAAGGCTCGCCCACCAGGCCGGTGAAGCGGCGGGCCAGCGCCGCGCGGGACACCCCGGCCTTCGCGGCGAGCGCGGCGACGGTCCAGGGGTGGGCCGGGTCGTCCTGGAGCAGGCGCAGGACGCCGCCGACGACCGGGTCGGCCAGGGCCCGGTACCAGGCCGGTGCCTGGGCCTCGGGGCGGGCGAACCACTCCCGCAGCGCCGCGATGACCAGCAGGTCGAGCAGCCGGTCCAGGACGACCTCCTGGCCCGGCTCGTCCCGGACGATCTCCTCGGCGAGGTAGGGCGTGAGCGGGCAGTCCCACACGTCGGACGTGAGGGTGAGCAGCGGCGGCAGGGCGTCCAGCAGCCGCCCGCCGACCTCGCCCCGCATCGGGTACGTGCCGATCAGCATCATGGTGGCGCCGTCGGGCCTCCCGCCCCAGGTGCGCACGCCCAGGTCCATGGAGCCGTTGAGGGGCCGTCCGTCGGGGTAGCGGCACTCCTGGTCCGGAAGGATCACCGCCCGGGGTGCCGTGCCGGGGGCGTCGGCGCAGGTGTAGGGGTCCGGGCCGCGGGCGATGGCGAGGTCCCCGGCCGTGAGCCGCACCCTCTCGCCCCGGTCGGGCACGATCCAGACCTCGCCGCGGACGACGAGCATCACGGTGAGCGGGGCCCGGTCCTCCACGCGCACCGCCCACGGCGGGTCGAAGCAGGCCCTGATCATGAACGCGCCCCGCGCGCGGGGGCCCTCCAGGAGACCTGCGAGGGGGTCCCCCCGCATCAGCGTGTTCGAGCGTGGGGGCGCGTCCATGCGGCCAGCGTAGACGCGGGCGTATGGGAATGAGCCGTTCAGCGATGGTTGCGTGCGGTGGGCGGCGGTTGACTCGGGGCATGACGCACACGACACAGAACACGGCGCGGGACACGCGGGACATGACGGTGGTGGTGACGGGCGCCTCGGGGCGTACCGGGAGCCGGGTGGCGCGGGCCGCGGCGGCGGCCGGGCTCACGGTGCGGGCGGCGTCGCGGGCCACGGGCTTCGACTGGTGGGACGCCTCGACCTGGGTGGGCACCCTGCGCGGCGCGGACGCGGCGTACCTCGTCCACCCTTCCGACGTCGGCGCTCCGGGCGCAGCTGAGGTGGTCGGCGCGCTCGCGCGGGAGGCGGTGGGGCTGGAGGTGCGGCGGCTGGTGTTGCTGTCCGCGCGGGGTGAGGACCAGGCGCTGCCCACCGAGGAGGCGCTGCGGGCGTCGGGGGCGGACTGGACGGTCGTGCGGGCCGCGTGGTTCGCGCAGAACTTCAGCGAGGGTCCGCTCGTGGCGGAGCTGCGGCGAAGCGGGGAGCTGGTGTTCCCGGCCGGCGAGGTGCGGGAGCCGTTCCTGGACGTGCGGGACATCGCCGACGTGGTGGTGGCCGCGCTGACGGGCGGCGAGCGGTACACGGGGCGGACGCTCACGCTCTCCGGGCCGCGGTTGCTGTCCTTCGGGGAGGCGGTCGCGGAGATCGCCGGGGCGACGGGGCGCCCGCTGGCCTACCGGGCCGTCTCGACGCGGGACTACGGTCAGGCCCTGGCCGGGTTCGGTGTGCCGACGGAGGAGGTGGCGGCCCTGACGGAGATCTTCGACACCCTTCTCGACGGCCGCAACGCGCACCTGTCGGACGGGGTGCGGGAGGTTCTGGGCCGTGCGCCCCGGGACTTCGGGGACTTCGTGCGCGAGGAGGCCGCGGCCGGGACCTGGCGGGGCTGACGGGGACGTTCCGTCACGTCTGCCCGGGCGGCTTCCCCTCCCCGTCGGCCTGCGGGCTCTTGACGTGGCTGTTCTTCACGTGGGCGCTCTTCACATGGGTGCGCAGCCGGGCCGAGACGTCCTCCGGGGGGAGGAAGCGTGACCAGCGCTCCGGGAACTCGGAGGGCATGTCGGGGTCGGCCTCGCCCGCGGCGGTGGCGCGGGCGACGTACTCGGCGACCTGGGCCTGCCGCAGCCGCTCGTTGGCCTCGCGGGCCGCGGCGGTGGCGGCGGCCGGCCAGACCCGGTCGATGGCGGCGTTGACCGCGGCCCCGACGAGCACGGCGAACGCGGACACGCCGATCCACAGCAGCACGGCGACGGGCGCCGCCAGGGAGCCGTAGATGGTGGGGCCCTCGACCGTGCTGGTCAGGTAGATCCGCAGCAGGAAGCTGCCCAGCACCCACATGCCGAGGGCGACGAGCGCGCCCGGCACGTCCTCGATCCACGGGGAGCGCACCGGGACGGACACGTGGTACAGCGTCGTCAGGAAGGCGATCGACAGCAGGATCACCACCGGCCAGTACAGGACCTGCACGACCGTCGTCGACCAGGGCACGACCCGCACCACGGCGTCCGGCCCGGCCACCATCAGCGGCAGCGCGACCGAGCCGATGAGCAGGGCCACGATGAACAGCAGGAAGGCCATGAGCCGGGTCTTGACGATGCCCCGGACCCCGTCGAGGCCGTACATCACGGTGATGGTGTCGATGAAGACGTTCACCGCGCGGGAGCCCGACCACAGGGCGAACAGGAAGCCGAGGGAGATGACGTCGGGCCGGCCGCCCTTCATCACGTCGTGCAGGATCGGCTGGGCGATCTCGCGCACGCCCTGGTCGGACAGGACGGTGCGGGAGGCCTCCAGGAGGTTGGTCTGAAGGCTCTCGATGGTGTCGGCGCCGGTCCAGGCGTCGACGTAGCCGAGCAGTCCGATCATGCTCAGCAGCAGGGGCGGCACCGACAGCAGAGTGAAGAACGCGGCCTCGGCGGCGAGGCCGAGGATGCGGTACTCGACGCAGGAGTTGACGGTGTCCTTGAGCAACAGCCAGGCGGTCCTGCGCTTGGAGACGTTCCGGTAGAGGGCCCGCGCCCGGTGGAGGCGCCCGGAGGGCGTGTCGGGGGTGTCACTTGCTGGCTGCACCCCCTAACGGTATCCGTCGTGCCCCGCCCCACTCACCCACAGGCCGGGTCTTCGCCGACCGGTCGGGTCCGCCGGGTGCCAAGGTGCCGGCGCGGGGTACTTTCGCAGCATGGCAGGCAGCACGCACACCGTGACGAACCAGGTCCCGCCGCTGGTCGGCTACGACGTCTTCTCCGCCGACCGGGCCCTGGCCGCCGCGGTCGGCCGGCATTGCGATCCGGAGATGCGCGAGGAGGTCCTCGGCGAGCTGGCGGCCCTGGGCCGGACCTCCGGCTCGGCGCAGGTGCAGGAGTGGGGGAGGCTGGCCAACGACAACCCGCCGCGGCTGCTCACCCACGACCGGTACGGCAACCGGCTCGACGAGGTCGAGTTCCACCCCTCCTGGCACCGGCTGCTCGGCAAGGGGGTCTCGGCGGGTCTGACGGCCGCGTGGGACCGGCCGGCGGGGCATGTGCGGCGGGCCGCCGCCTTCCTGGTGTGGACGCAGGTGGAGGCCGGCAACGGCTGCCCGCTGTCGATGACGCACGCGGCGGTGCCGGCCCTGCGCACCGACCCGGACCTGGCCGCCGAGTGGGAGCCGCGGCTGACGTCCATGGTCTACGACCGTGAGCTGCGGCCCGCGCACCTCAAGGCCGGGGCGCTGTTCGGGATGGCCATGACGGAGAAGCAGGGCGGCAGCGACGTACGGGCGAACACCACGTCGGCGCGTCCGCTCGCCGAGGACGGGACCTACGAGCTGACCGGGCACAAGTGGTTCTGCTCGGCGCCCATGTCCGACGGTTTCCTGGTGCTGGCGCAGGCGCCGGGCGGGCTGACCTGCTTCCTGGTGCCGAGGGTGCTCCAGGACGGCACGCGCAACGTGTTCCGGATCCAGCGGCTCAAGGACAAGCTCGGCAACCGGTCGAACGCCTCGGGCGAGGTCGAGTTCGAGGGGACCTGGGCGCGCCGGGTCGGCGAGGAGGGGCGCGGGGTGCGCACCATCATCGAGATGGTGGCGGCGACCCGGCTGGACTGCGTGCTGGGCTCGGCCGGGCTGATGCGGCAGGCCGTGGCGCAGGCGGTGCACCACTGCACCCACCGCGAGGCGTTCGGCGGGAAACTCCTCGACAAGCCGCTCATGCGCAATGTGCTGGCCGATCTGGCGCTGGAGTCGGAGGCGGCGACGACCCTGGCGCTGCGGCTGGCGGCGGCCTGTGACGACGGCGGCGAACAGGAGCGGGCGCTGCTGCGGATCGCGGTGCCGGCGGCGAAGTACTGGGTGACCAAGCGGTGCGCGCCCGTCGCCGTGGAGGCGGCGGAGTGCCTCGGCGGCAACGGGTACGTGGAGGAGTCCGGGATGCCGCGGCTGGTGCGTGAGTCGCCGTTGAACTCCGTCTGGGAGGGCGCCGGCAACGTCCAGGCGCTGGACGTGGTGCGGGTGTTGCAGCGGGAGCCGGGGGCGCTGGACGCGTATCTGCGGGAGGTGGGCCAGGCGCGCGGCGCCGATCACCGCCTGGACGGGGCCATCAAGGACCTGCTGACCGAACTCGCCGACCTGGAGGGCGTGGAGGCGCGGGCGCGGCGGCTGGCGGAGCGGCTGGCACTGGTGTTGCAGGGCTCGCTGCTGGTCCGTTTCGCGCCACCGCAGGTCGCCGACGCGTTCTGCGCGGGGCGGTTCGGCGGCGACGGGGGCGCGGCCTTCGGGACGCTGCCGCACACACTGGACCTGGCGTCGGTGGTGGAGCGGGCCCGGCCGGTGTCCTGACGCGCCGCGCGCGCCCGGGTGAGCGCGGAGCGGGGGTGGTGCTGCGCCGACACGGCACCACCCCCGCCGCACTGGCCCGTTCGAGCCACTGAACGCCGCTCGGGACGGCGTCGCTCAATTTTCGGCCACGGCCGGGCCGTCCACCAGGGTTGCAGGGGGTTGCAACTTGCTGCTGACTGTGTGCGGACGGTGCGCGCGGACCTCGGACAGGCGTCACTATGAGACGGTCGGTCAGAAGCGACTCCGGGGGGCGCACGCGTATGGACGTCACGCACTGGGCCGCCGTGGACAGTTCGCGCGCGGCCCGGGTCCTCAGCGAGGTCCGTTCCGCCCGGCTGGCCGGGCGGCCCGCTCCGCTGGCGCCGCGTCCGGTGATCGAGCGGTCCTGGGAGCGGATGCTGCGCAGTGGTGTCGATCCGGAGCGGGACGTCCGGGCGGATCCACTGTCCCGCGAGGAGGTGCAGCGGCGGCGCGAGACGTCGGTATTGCGCCATGTGCTGCCGGTGCTGCGGGAGGGGTTGCTGGCGGCCGCGGACGTCGCCCACCACATCATGGTGGTGGCCGACGAGGACGGCCGGGTGCTGTGGCGCGAGGGCAGCCCGCCGGTGCTGCGCAAGGCCGACGGGCTCGGCTTCGAACTCGGCGCCGACTGGCGTGAGGACGTGGTCGGCACGAACGGTGTGGGCACCCCGGCGGTGGTGCGCAGGCCGGTGCAGGTCTTCGCCTCGGAGCACTTCGTGCGCTCCCAGGCCGGCTGGACGTGTGCGGGCGCTCCCCTGACCGATCCGCGGGACGGGCGGCTGCTCGGCGTGGTGGATGTGAGCGGGCCGCTGGAGACCATGCATCCGGCCACGCTCGCCTGGGTCGGCTCGGTGGCCAAACTGGCCGAGGCCCGGCTGCGGGAGATGCACACGGAGTCGCTGGAGCGGCTGCGGGCGGTGGCGGCTCCGGTGCTGGCCCGGCTCGGCGGCCGTGCCCTGGCGGTCGACCCGGACGGCTGGACGGCGGCGGTCAGCGGGATGCCGTACGTGCGGCGGGTGGCCCTGCCGAAGTCGCTGTCGGCGGGCCCGAGATGGCTGCCGGTGCTAGGGCCGTGCTCGGTGGAGCCGCTGCCCGGGGGCTGGCTGCTGTCGGCCGTCGCCGAGGAGCCGGTGCCGCGCGGCCCGGCCCGGATCGTGCTGGACCTCAGGCAGGCGCGGCGCTGGTCGGTGGAGGTGCTCGGCTCGGCGGGCTCCTGGACCCGGGAACTGAGCCCCCGGCACGCGGAGTTGCTGTACCTCCTCGCCGTGAACCGCTCCGGCCGCAGCGCCTCGGGACTGGCCGGGGACCTGTTCGGCGACCCGGCCCGCACGGTGACGGTGCGTGCCGAGATGTCGCGGGTGCGGCGGTATCTGGGGGCGTTCCTGGAGCACCGGCCGTACCGGTTCGCGGAGGACGCCGAGGTGGAGGTGCTGCTCCCGGACGACCCGCGGGATCTGCTGCCCCATTCGTCGGCACCGGCGGTGAGCAGGCGGCGGGGGGCCGCACCGGCGCCCTGAGGTTCACTTCGTGTGCCGGCGGAGCCGTCACAAGCCGCCCCGAGGGTGCATCTTTCGCATATTTGCGGGGTCTTCGTCCCCCGCACCGCTCACCTGCCGTAGCATCCCTGTACGGGCCACCCCACCTGCTCCTCCGTCAACGTGCGGATCACCAGGCGCAGTTGGTCCGTCTCGGGAGGACGTTATGAAGCATCGTGGCAGACACCGGCGGCGCAGGCGGGGCAGGGCGCTGCGCGCGACCCTGGCCGGGACGGCCCTCGCGCTGACCGCCGCCGCCACCCTGATCAGCGCCTCGCAGGCCACCGTCGCCGACGCCCCCGGTGCTCTCCGGACGGTCGCGTCCGACGAGGGCGGGCGGCTGCCGCTGGCCGAGCACCGGGTGCCCGGGGCGTGGCTGGACCGGCTCGCGTCGGCGATGGGCCGGCCCGTCGGTGTCGGCGCGGTGCTGGAGGACGCCGACCGCCCGCTGCGGCGGGCGGCCGACTGCCCGGCCGCCGAGCGGCGCAGCCTGCCGGTGGAGCCGGCGGCGACGCGCGCGTACTGCTTCGCGGGATCCGACACCCGGGACTGGCGGGCCGGTGCGGTCACCACCTCGGGCGACGCGGACGACGACGGCCGCTGGGGCAGCGACCGCGTGATCCTCTCCGGCTGGTCCCGGGGCGCCGCCGAGGGCGGCTCCCTGGACGGCCCGGCTCCCGGGCAGGGCCTGGCCAGGGTCGCCTTCGTCGACGCGAACGACCCCGCCCGGCTGCGCTACACCTGGGCCCTGCTGGCCGTCCCGGTGGACGGCGGGCGGGACTACCGGGGGCTGGTCTCCCCGCTGTCCGGCATGGTCTGGTACCAGGACAAGCTGCTGGTGACGACCCGTGAGCGCGACCGGGACGCGCTGTTCGTCTACGACATGGACCGCATCCAGCGCGCCACCGTGACGTCCGACGCGGTCGGCCGGGTGCCCGGCGGCTGGGCGGCGCACGGCTCCCGGTACGTGCTGCCCGCCGTGGCCTCGTACACGCTGCCCGGCGGCGACGGCGCGCCCCGACCGGCCACCGTCTCCCTGGACCGCAGCACCTCCCCCGACAGTCTGGTCGCGAGCGAGTGGGTGCCCGCGGACGGCGACCGGCGCACCCGGCTGTGGCGCTACGCGCTGAGCCGGGACCCGGACCGCGCCGGCCTGCTCACCACCGGCTCCTCCGGGAAGGCGGACCCGGTCGAGGCGTACGAGACGAAGACGACCGATGTGCGGGGCGTGCTGGCGCACCGCTCGGGCTGGTACCTGGACCGCGCGGCGGGCGACCCCGGCGGGCACGGGACGCTGTGGCGCCAGGACACCGAGGGCGCGCGGGCGGCGGAGTGCGGGACGGACGAGACACGGCACTGCTGGAGCGGCCGGTCCGCCTCCCTGTCCTACTGGCAGGAGACCGGCGAGGTCTGGTCCCAGTCGGGGCGGATGCTGTTCGCGCTGCCTCTGGCGTCGATCGACCGGGCGCTGCGCTGACCCGTGCCGCTCGCGGAGCGGGGGGCCGATCGACAGACGTGTGGGTCGGATGGTTTTCTGGCCCGCATGACCAGCATCGCCGTGACCACGTGGTCCCTGGAGCAGACTGCCCCGACCGACCTGCTGCCCGCTCCCGTGCCGGAGGGGGACGTCCGGGTCGTCCGCTCCGAGCTCGTCTCGCCCGAGTTCAGCCGGTTCCTGTACGCGTCGGTGGGCGGCGACATCCGCTGGACGGACCGGCTGGGCTGGTCGTACGCGCGGTGGGTGGAGCACCTGGAGCGGCCCGGGGTGGAGACGTGGGTGGCTTACGACCGGGGCACGCCCGCAGGGTACGTGGAGCTGGAGGCGCAGGACGACGCGGTCGTGGAGATCGTCTACTTCGGGCTGCTCCCGGCCTTCCGGGGCCGGCGCATCGGCGGGCACCTGCTGTCGTACGGCACGGCCCGGGCCTGGGACCTCGCGGACCGCTGGGCGGGACTGGCGCCCACGAAGCGGGTCTGGCTGCACACGTGCAGCAAGGACGGCGCGCACGCGATGGACAACTACCGGCGGCGGGGCTTCACCCTGTTCGACACCAAGGTCGAGGAGGAGGCGGAGGTCGCGGCTCCTGGGCCGTGGCCTGGGGCGTTCCCCGGCTGACCTGGACCGGCACCTGACCGGTGCCCGATGTGACCAAGGACACCCTTGTCTTGCTGTGCGAGACAAGGGTGTCCGCATCTTGGACGAAGCTGGACTGTGTCCAGATCGCCGTGACACGCTTCCGTCATGTCTGGAACTGGAATTGCCTTGGTGAGTCGGCGGCACGTCGACCTCGGCCGCATGTCCAGCGCCATCTGTCCGGCGCACTGAGCGTACTCAGCCCACGCCCGACATCTTCCTTTCCTGCCTCACACCCGCGCAATGACGCGCCCTATGCCCATGCGCCCGCATGCGCAGGTCAGAGCCGCATTTTCGCCTGTCCCGAAGGACGTATCAACCATGGCCGCCACCCCGCAGAAGCCTGCCGACGCGACTCCCCGCCGCAAGGTGAGCCGTCACCGCGGTGAGGGCCAGTGGGCCGTGGGGCACCACACCCCACTGAACGGCAACGAGCAGTTCAAGAAGGACGACGACGGTCTCAATGTGCGGACACGCATTGAGACGATCTACTCCAAGCGGGGCTTCGACTCGATCGACCCGAACGACCTGCGCGGCCGCATGCGCTGGTGGGGGCTGTACACCCAGCGCAAGCCCGGCATCGACGGTGGCAAGACGGCCGTCCTGGAGCCGGAGGAGCTGGACGACTCGTACTTCATGCTGCGCGTCCGCATCGACGGCGGGGCGCTGACCACCCGGCAGCTGCGGGTCATCGGCGAGATCTCGCAGGAGTTCGCGCGCGGCACCGCCGACATCACGGACCGGCAGAACGTCCAGTACCACTGGATCCGCATCGAGGACGTGCCCGAGATCTGGAACCGGCTGGAGGGCGTGGGGCTGTCCACGGTCACCGCCTGCGGCGACACCCCGCGTGTGATGATCGGCTCGCCGGTGGCGGGCATCGCCGAGGACGAGATCATCGACGCCACCCCGGCGCTTGAGGAGATGAAGCGCCGCGTCCTGAACAACCCGGCGTACTCGAACCTCCCGCGGAAGTTCAAGACCGCCATCTCGGGCTCGCCGCTGCTGGACGTGGTGCACGAGATCAACGACGTGGCGTTCGTCGGTGTGAAGCACCCCGAGCACGGCCCCGGCTTCGACGTATGGGTGGGCGGCGGTCTGTCCACCAACCCCAAGCTGGGCGTGCGCCTGGGCACCTGGGTGTCGATCGACGACGTGCCCGACGTCTACGAGGGCGTCATCTCGATCTTCCGCGACTACGGCTACCGCCGGCTGCGCAACCGCGCCCGCCTGAAGTTCCTCGTCGCCGACTGGGGCCCGGAGAAGTTCCGGCAGGTCCTGGAGGACGAGTACCTCAAGCGCAAGCTCACCGACGGCCCGGCCCCCGAGCAGCCGTCCAGCCAGTGGCGCGACCACATCGGTGTGCACCGGCAGAAGGACGGCCGCTTCTACGTCGGCTTCGCCCCGCGCGTCGGACGCGTCGACGGCGCGACGCTCACGAAGATCGCCGACCTCGCCGAGGCCCACGGCTCGGGCCGGGTGCGCACCACCGTCGAGCAGAAGATGATCGTCCTCGACGTGCAGGAGGACAAGGTCGACTCGCTCGTCGAGGCCCTGGAGGCGCTCGACCTGACCGCTCGCCCGTCCTCGTTCCGGCGCGGCACCATGGCCTGCACCGGCATCGAGTTCTGCAAGCTGGCCATCGTCGAGACCAAGCAGCGCGGCTCGCAGCTGATCGACGAACTGGAGCGCCGCCTGCCGGAGTTCGACGAGCCGCTCACCATCAACCTCAACGGCTGCCCGAACGCCTGCGCCCGTATCCAGGTCGCGGACATCGGTCTCAAGGGCCAGCTCATGCTGAACGACCGGGGCGAGCAGGTCGAGGGCTACCAGGTGCACCTGGGCGGCGCCCTGGGCCTGGAGGCCGGCTTCGGCCGCAAGGTGCGCGGTCTGAAGGTCACCTCCGACGAGCTGCCCGACTACATCGAGCGCGTCCTGAAGCGGTTCCAGGCCGAGCGCGAGGACGGCGAGCGGTTCGCCGCCTGGGCGGCCCGGGCCGACGAGGAGGCCCTGTCGTGAGCGAGCGGATGGCCCCGTTCCACTGCCCCTACTGCGGGGACGAGGACCTGCGCCCCAGCGAGGAGGGGCACGGCGCGTGGGAATGCGCGGCGTGCAGTCGAGCCTTTCAGCTGAAGTTCCTCGGGCTGCTGGCCCAGGGGCTGAAGCGATCCGATTCCGGAGGGGCACAGATATGACGACCGTTCAGGAAGAACGCACCACCGAGGATCTCAAGCGGCTCGCCGAGCAGGCGGGCCGCGATCTGGAGGACGCCTCCGCGCTGGAGATCCTCCAGTGGGCGGCGAAGACGTTCGGCAAGCGCTTCTGCGTGACCTCCTCGATGGAGGACGCGGTGGTCGCCCACCTCGCCGCCCGCGCCATGCCCGGCGTCGACGTGGTCTTCCTCGACACCGGCTACCACTTCGAGGAGACCATCGGCACCCGCGACGCGGTCGAGGCCGTGATGGACGTCAACCTCATCACGCTCACCCCGGTGCAGACGGTCGCCGAGCAGGACGCCCGGTACGGCCCGAAGCTGCACGACCGCGACCCGGACCTGTGCTGCAAGCTGCGCAAGGTGCAGCCGCTGGAGCAGGGCCTGAAGGACTACCAGGCCTGGGCGACCGGCCTGCGCCGCGACGAGTCCCCGACCCGGGCGAACACCCCGGTGGTCGGCTGGGACGACAAGCGGCAGAAGGTCAAGATCTCCCCGATCGCCCGCTGGACGCAGGACGACGTGGACGCGTACGTCACCGAGCACGGTGTTCTGACGAACCCGCTGCTGATGGACGGCTACGCCTCCGTCGGCTGCGCCCCCTGCACCCGCCGGGTCCTTCAGGGCGAGGACGCGCGCGCCGGCCGCTGGGCGGGCCGCAACAAGACCGAGTGCGGGCTGCACGGATGACGACGATTCAGGAGAGTGACGTGACGACCGGAGCCACCGTCTGGCTCACGGGTCTGCCGAGCGCCGGCAAGACCACGATCGCCTACGAACTGGCCGGCCGGCTCCGCGAGGAGGGCCGGCGGGTCGAGGTGCTCGACGGCGACGAGATCCGCGAGTTCATCTCGGCGGGCCTCGGCTTCAGCCGCGAGGACCGGCACACCAACGTGCAGCGCATCGGCTTCGTCGCCGAACTGCTCGCCCGCAACGGCGTGCTGGCTCTCGTCCCGGTCATCGCGCCGTACCAGGACAGCCGGGACGCGGTGCGCAAGCGGCACCAGGCGAACGGCACCGCCTATGTCGAGGTGCACGTGGCCACGCCGGTCGAGGTGTGCAGCGAGCGGGACGTGAAGGGCCTGTACGCCAAGCAGGCCGCGGGCGAGCTCACCGGGCTCACCGGGGTCGACGACCCGTACGAGGCGCCCGAGTCGCCCGACCTGCGCATCGAGTCGCAGAACCAGACCGTGCGGGAGTCCGCCGCTTCCGTGTACGCCCTGCTCAGCGAAAGGGGACTGGCATGACGACGACCGTCGCCACCGTTTCCGAGGGGACGGAAAGCCCCTACGCGCTCTCCCACCTCGACGCCCTCGAGTCCGAGGCGGTGCACATCTTCCGCGAGGTGGCGGGCGAGTTCGAGCGGCCGGTGATCCTCTTCTCCGGCGGCAAGGACTCCATCGTCATGCTGCACCTGGCGCTGAAGGCCTTCCGGCCGGCGACGGTGCCGTTCTCGCTGCTGCACGTGGACACCGGGCACAACTTCCCCGAGGTCCTCGACTACCGCGACCGCACGGTGGCGAAGCACGGGCTGCGGCTGCACGTGGCCTCCGTGCAGGACTACATCGACCGCGGCGTGCTCAAGGAACGCCCGGACGGCACCCGCAACCCGCTCCAGACGCTGCCGCTGACCGAGAAGATCCAGGCGGAGAAGTTCGACGCCGTCTTCGGCGGCGGCCGCCGCGACGAGGAGAAGGCCCGGGCCAAGGAGCGGGTGTTCTCGCTGCGCGACGAGTTCTCCCAGTGGGACCCGCGCCGCCAGCGCCCCGAGCTGTGGAACCTGTACAACGGCCGCCACGCGCCGGGCGAGCACGTCCGGGTGTTCCCGCTGTCCAACTGGACCGAGCTGGACGTGTGGCAGTACATCGCCCGGGAGGGCATCGAACTGCCGGAGATCTATTACGCGCACGAGCGCGAGGTGTTCTCCCGCAGCGGCATGTGGCTGACCGCCGGCGAGTGGGGCGGGCCGAAGGACGGCGAGAGCGTCGAGAAGCGGCTCGTGCGCTACCGGACCGTGGGTGACATGTCCTGCACCGGCGCGGTGGACTCCGACGCCGACACCATCGAGAAGGTGATCGTCGAGATCGCCGCCTCCCGGCTCACCGAGCGCGGTGCCACCCGCGCCGACGACAAGATGTCCGAGGCCGCGATGGAAGACCGCAAGCGCGAGGGGTACTTCTAGAGATGAGCACCATCACCACCGAGGAACTCGCGGAGACCACCCTCCTGCGGTTCGCCACCGCCGGTTCCGTCGACGACGGCAAGTCCACCCTCGTCGGGCGGCTGCTGCACGACTCCAAGTCGGTCCTCACCGACCAGCTGGAGGCCGTGGAGCGCGTCTCCGCCAGCCGCGGCCAGGAGGCCCCGGACCTCGCGCTGCTCACGGACGGCCTGCGGGCCGAGCGGGAGCAGGGCATCACGATCGACGTGGCGTACCGCTACTTCGCCACCCCCCGGCGGCGGTTCATCCTCGCCGACACCCCGGGCCATGTGCAGTACACACGCAACATGGTGACCGGCGCCTCCACCGCCGAGCTGACCGTGATCCTGGTCGACGCGCGCAACGGCGTCGTCGAGCAGACCCGCCGGCACGCCGCGATCGCCGCCCTGCTGCGCGTCCCGCACGTGGTCCTCGCCGTGAACAAGATGGACCTCGTCGGCTACGAGGAGAAGGTGTTCGCCGCCATCGCCGAGGAGTTCACGGCGTACGCGACCGAGCTGGGCGTCCCCGAGGTCACCGCGATCCCGATCTCGGCGCTCGTCGGCGACAACGTCGTGGACGTCTCCTCCCACATGGACTGGTACGGCGGCCCGACCGTGCTGGAGCACCTGGAGACGGTGCCGGTCAGCCACGACCTGAGCCACTGCCACGCCCGGCTGCCCGTGCAGTACGTGATCCGGCCGCAGAGCGCGGACCACCCGGACTACCGGGGCTACGCCGGCCAGATCGCCGCCGGTTCCTTCCGCGTCGGCGAGTCCGTCACGGTGCTGCCGTCGGGCCGCGCCTCGAGGATCTCCGGCATCGACCTGCTGGGCGAGCCGGTGGACGTGGCCTGGACGACGCAGTCGGTGACCCTCCTGCTGGAGGACGACATCGACATCTCCCGCGGCGACCTGATCGTGCCCAGCAAGGACGCGCCCGCGACCACCCAGGACATCGAGGCGACCGTCTGCCATGTCGCCGACGCTCCGCTGACCGTCGGGCACCGGGTGCTGCTCAAGCACGGCACCCGCACCGTCAAGGCGATCGTCAAGGACATCCCGTCCCGCCTCACGCTGGACGACCTGTCCCTGCACCCGCATCCGGGACAGCTGGTCGCCAACGACATCGGCCGGGTGAAGATCCGTACCGCCGAGCCGCTGCCGGTCGACTCCTACGCCGACTCGCGCCGGACCGGCTCGTTCATCCTGATCGACCCGAACGACGGCACCACCCTCACCGCCGGCATGGTCGGCGAGTCCTTCGCGGCGCCGGAGCCGGTCAAGGACGGGTCCGACGACGACGGGTGGGACTTCTGACATGAACTCCCCCGACTTCTACTCGATGTTCGCCAAGGAGGGCGGCCGCGTCGGCAGCGGTGCTCTCGGCAGCGGGCAGGGCGGAGTGGCGCGATGTGTGCGCTGACGTACGCGCACCGCTTGCGCGCCCTCACCCCCCACCGCCGTAGACGAAAACCTGCCGACCTCCCGGCCACGACCTGAAAGACCGTGACCGCCGGGCCTCCGAGAGGACCACCTCCCGTGCCTGCTTCATCCGCTCTTCGCCGCAGCCTCGCGGTCATCGCCACGCTTCCCCTGCTCACTCTGGCCGCCTGCGGCTACGGCTCCCAGGCCCAGGACGACGGCGCCGCCAAGGTCGCCGCCGGGGCGAAGAAGATCGACGGCCTCGACAAGGTCAAGATCGGCTACTTCGGCAACCTCACCCACGGCACCGCGCTGGTGGGCGTGCAGAAGGGCTTCTTCCAGAAGGCCCTCGGTGCCACCGAGGTCGAGCCGGCCGTCTTCAACGCGGGCCCCTCGGAGATCGAGGCGCTCAACTCCGGTTCCATCGACATCGGCTGGATCGGCCCCTCCCCCGCCATCAACGGCTACACCAAGTCCGGCGGCAAGAACCTGCGCATCATCGGCGGTTCGGCGTCCGGCGGGGTGAAGCTCGTGGTGAACCCGGACAAGATCAAGTCGCTGAAGGACATCAAGGGCAAGCGGATCGCGACCCCGCAGCTGGGCAACACGCAGGACGTGGCGTTCCTCAACTGGGCCGCGGACCAGGGCTGGAAGGTCGACCCGCAGAGCGGCAAGGGCGACGTCACGGTCGTCCGCAGCGACAACAAGGTCACCCCTGACGCCTTCAAGTCGGGTTCCATCGACGGCGCCTGGGTGCCGGAGCCGACCGCGTCGAAGCTGGTCGCCGAGGGCGGCAAGGAACTGCTCGACGAGTCGACGCTGTGGCCCGGCAAGAAGTTCGTGATCACGAACATCATCGTGCGGCAGCAGTTCCTCAAGGAGCACCCGAAGGTCGTCGAGGCCGTGCTCAAGGCCTCCGTCGAGACCAACAAGTGGATCAACGCCAACCCGGACGCGGCGAAGCAGGCGGCGAACAAGCTGCTGGAGAAGGAAACCGGCAAGGCGCTGCCCGCCGACGTGCTGGACCCGGCATGGAAGTCGATCCGGTTCACCGACGACCCGCTGGCCTCCACCCTCAACACCGAGGCGGAGCACGCGGTCAAGGCCGGGCTGCTGGAGAAGCCGGACCTGAAGGGCATCTACGACCTCGCGCCGCTGAACAAGGTCCTCAAGGCCGAGGGCGAGCCCGCGGTCGACGACGCCGGTCTCGGCGTGAAGTAAGCCCGCATCCCGTAGCCGCATGAAGAGTTCCCAGGAGGTGACGACCATGGCCACGACCCTCGCCAAGGCCGCAGACGGCACCGAGGCTGCCACGCACGCCGCCCGGATCGCACACGTGTCGAAGTCGTTCGCAGGGCCCGCCGGGCAGCAGCTCGTCCTGGACGACATCACCCTCGATGTCGCGCCCGGAGAGTTCGTCACCCTCCTGGGGGCCTCGGGCTGCGGAAAGTCCACCCTGCTCAACCTGGTGGCGGGCCTGGACCGGCCCACCGCCGGTGAGATCGCCACGGACGGCCGGCCCGCGCTGATGTTCCAGGAGCACGCGCTGTTCCCGTGGCTGACCGCCGGCAAGAACATCGAACTCGCCCTGAAACTGCGGGGCGTGCCCAAGCCCGAGCGCCGCGAGCGCGCCGAGGAACTGCTCGAACTGGTGCGGCTCAAGGGCGCCTACGGCAAGCGGGTGCACGAGTTGTCGGGCGGTATGCGCCAGCGTGTCGCGCTGGCGCGGGCCCTCGCCCAGGAGAGCAAGCTGCTGCTGATGGACGAGCCGTTCGCGGCGCTCGACGCCATCACCCGGGACGTGCTGCACGACGAGCTGACCCGGATCTGGCGCGAGACGCAGGTGTCCGTCCTGTTCGTCACGCACAACGTGCGCGAGGCGGTCCGGCTCGCGCAGCGCGTGGTGCTGCTGTCCTCCCGCCCGGGCCGCATCGCCCGCGAGTGGCGGGTGGACATCGCGCATCCGCGCCGCATCGAGGACACCGCCGTGGCGGAGCTGTCCGTCGAGATCACCGAAGAACTGCGTGGGGAGATCCGCCGTCATGGCCAGCACTGATTCGACGACCGTCGCCAAGGACGGCAGCGATCTCGCCGGTCTGGAGGCGGGGCTCGACGCGCTGGAGTCGAGGCAGACGCTCCGTACGCCGTTCCGGCAGACCCTTCTCCAGAAGGTCCTGCCGCCCGTTCTCGCCGTCGCGCTGGTGCTGGCCGTCTGGCAGGCGCTCGTGTCGTTCAAGGTCGTCGAGGACCCGACCAAGCTGCCCGCTCCGTCCGCGGTGTGGGACGTCGTCCGGACGGCGTGGCTGCGGGGCGAGCTGCTCGACTACATCTGGACCAGCGTCTCGCGCGGTCTGCTCGGCTTCTGCCTCGCCCTCCTGATCGGCACGCCGCTGGGTCTGATCGTCGCCCGGGTGAAGTTCATCCGCGCCGCGATCGGCCCGATCCTGTCCGGCCTGCAGTCCCTGCCGTCGGTCGCCTGGGTGCCCCCGGCGGTGATCTGGCTGGGCCTGAACAACTCGATGATGTACGCGGTGATCCTGCTCGGCGCGGTCCCGTCGATCGCCAACGGCCTGGTCTCCGGCGTCGACCAGGTGCCGCCGCTGTTCCTGCGGGCGGGCCGCACGCTCGGCGCCACCGGCCTGAAGGGCACCTGGCACATCGTCCTTCCGGCCGCCCTGCCCGGTTATGTGGCGGGCCTGAAGCAGGGCTGGGCCTTCTCCTGGCGCTCCCTGATGGCGGCCGAGATCATCGCGTCCTTCCCCGACCTCGGCGTCGGCCTCGGCCAGTTGCTGGAGAACGGCCGCAACGCCAGCGACATGGCCATGGTCTTCGAGGCCATCCTGCTCATCCTGATCGTCGGCATCGCCATCGACCTGCTGATCTTCAGCCCGCTGGAGCGGTGGGTGCTGCGCAGCCGCGGCCTGCTGGTGAAGAGCTGACGCCCATGAACAACAAGCCCGTCCTCCTCGTCATCGCCCACGGCAGCCGCGACCCGCGCCATGCCGCGACGGTGCACGCCCTGGTGCGCCGGGTGCGCGCGACGCGCCCCGACGTACGGGTGGAGACGGGCTTTCTGGACTTCAACGTCCCCTCGGTGCAGGGGGTCCTGGAGTCCCTCGCGGTGCAGGGCGTGCGCGATGTCGTCGCGCTGCCCCTGCTCCTCACCCGGGCGTTCCACGCGAAGGCCGACATCCCCGCGGTCCTCGCCGACGCGCCCCCGCGGCTGCGCATCCACCAGGCGGACGTCCTCGGCCCGTCCCCCCTGCTCACGGCCGCCCTGGAGCGCCGCCTGCACGAGGCGGGTCTGACCCCCGCCGACAGGTCCTCGACCGGGGTCGTCCTGGCCTCGGCGGGGTCCACCGACCCGGAGGCGATCGCAGTGATCGCAGACATCGCGCGGGAGTGGCGGCACACCGGTTGGTGCGCCGTGCGGCCTGCGTTCGCCTCCGCCGGTTCTCCCGCCGGGTTCCCCCGCACCGAGGACGCCGTACGCGAACTGCGCGCCCTGGGCTGCTCCCGCGTCGCCGTCGCCCCGTACGTCCTGGCCCCCGGCTTCCTCCCCGACCGCATCGCCCGGGGCGCGGCGGACGCGGACGTCCTGGCGGACGTGCTGGGGGCGGCGCCGGAGGTGGCGCGGGTGGTGCTGGAGCGCTACGAGGCGGCGCGGGTGCCGCTGCCGGCGGCTGTGAGCGCCTGACCGGTCACGCCGCCGTCTCCTCGTGCGGTTGCGGCTGGAGCGCGAAGGAGTACGGGGCCCACGGGCCGCTGATGTCCACGCGGAGGCCGGGGACGCCCCGGGCCGCCGCGAGAACGCCCGTGCGGAACGCCGCGACACGGTCCTTCGGGACGAGGTAGGCGGCGTTGCCGATGTTGGTGCCCGGGGCCGGACCCGCCGGGCTGCCGCGTTCGAGGGTGTGGGCGACGCGGTCGACCGCGAGGGCATTGGCCGTTTCCGTGAGGCGGGCCGCGGCCAGGGCGACGGTGCGCCAGGCCTCCTCGTTCCTGCGCTGTCTGCGGCGGCGGACGACCTGGAAGGCGCGTCCGACCCCGAGGCCCGCGAGCGGGTCCTGCGCGGGCTCCGTGCCGGCCCCGGGCGGGGTGATGTCGGCAGCGGCGTAGAGCTTGACGCCGAGTTCGACGGAGCCGGTGAGGCGGTCGAGC
Organism: Streptomyces sp. NPDC050674; assembly: GCF_040654575.1. Lineage (NCBI taxonomy): Bacteria > Bacillati > Actinomycetota > Actinomycetes > Kitasatosporales > Streptomycetaceae > Streptomyces > Streptomyces sp. NPDC050674. The sequence goes on along the minus strand of NZ_JBFAIG010000007.1, from coordinate 161,661 downwards.
AGGGAGAGGAAGTAGGCGCGGCGGGTGTCCAGGGCCTGTCGGGCGGTGTCCTCGTCGCGGTAGACGGTGGCCAGGCGCAGGGGGAGCACGGCGGCGCCCGAGGCGGCCAGGGCGGCCACCACGGCGTGGTGGGAGCGGACCGTGGACTCCATCCAGTCCAGGTCGTGGAGGTGGGCCTGGAGGGGAGCGTCGGCGTAGTCGGCGGGCGGGACGCGGCCGACGGCGAAGGCGAGCCCGGGGCCGGTGATCGCCGGGTCGACCAGGTGGACCGGCTCTCCGGCCACACCGCGCAGGCGGGCGGTGGCCGCCGCGGCCTCGGGGGTGCGGCGCAGGACCGCGTAGGCGTAGACGAGGTTCGTGTCGCTCATGACTGCGGGCTCCTGTCGGTGGCCGTGCGATGCCTCTCGCGATGCTCCGTTCTCGTGCCGTCCGTCCGTAGGTACGGCAGGCACGGCACCGGTGTTCAGGTGAACGGTGAACGGGTCGGCCTCGACGCGTTGGGACCGCCTGGAGGTTTCCACGCGCCCCGCACGGGGAGCCGCGGCGTCACGTCGCCCGGACGTCGAACGGGGTCGCTTGATGGAACCAGAGCAGCCAGCGGCCCTCCGTGCGCCGCCACAGCGAACTGCGGTGGGCGCGGCTGCCGTCGTACGCCGTGTCGTAAGTGAGGTGGACCAGGTCCGGGGCGAGCTGCACGCCGCGCAGGGCGGAGACGGCGACGGGCCGGGCTCCCGGCTCGGTGGTCGCGGCCAGGGAGGCGATGATCGCGGCGCGGCTCCAGTGCCGGCCGGAGGCCCCGAACTCCTGGAAGTCGGGGTGCAGCAGCGCCCCGGCCCGCTCGGGCGAACACCGGACCTCCGGGGTGAGCAGGGCCAGTTCGCCCTCCATCGCCGCCTCGACGGCCGCGTTGTGCTCAGGCATCTGTCATCTCCACCAGTTTGACGACGGTGTTCCAGTTGCGGGTCGTGGCGATCAGGCCCTTGTTGAGGCGCGGCTTCGACAGCTGTTCGGCCAGTTTGGAGCGGCCCAGCCCCTGCGGCGCGTACAGGTACAGCGCCCGGTCGCCGAGGCGGAACTCCTCGGGGAGGTAGGCCTCCTGGTCGATCTCCGCGAAGCGGTCGGGGGTGACGGGCGCGGAGAAGTAGGTGACGTGGAGCTGCTTGGGCTCCAGGCCGGCGGCCGGGAACGGGCAGGCCTCGGCGATCGCCCGCAGATAGGCGTGGTCGCGCACGATCAGGTCGACCCCGAAGCCGAAGCGCTTCTCGACGGCCCGCGCGATCCGCGCGGCCAGCGTCTCCTCGTCCCCGTGGGCGGAGGCGAACACGGCCTGGCCGCTCTGGAGGTAGGTACGGACGTCGTCGAGACCGAGGTCCGTCAGGAGCGCGCGCAGGTCGGCCATGGGGACCTTCCTGCTGCCGCCCACGTTGATTCCGCGCAGCAGGGCCGCGTATGTCGTCGTCATCCGCTCACGATAAGGCGGCCGTCGTGCCCCGTGGGGGTGGGCACGACGGCCGCTCCGGGCGACTGCCCGGGCCCGTAAATTACTCACCGGTCGTTGTGGGGCACAACCGTCTGCTCAGGATCCACACACCCCGGGGCGGCCCGGCCCGTCCGCCGATAGGTGTAAGGGACCACCGTCCGTGCGGCTCCTCCCCAGTGGGGAGAGGGCTCGGTCCGCGGGGATGAGGTCCGGTCCCCTCACCTCACCGGGCAGCACGACGAGATGGCCTTATCCGGCCCATACCTTCGAATCGGAAGGGGGCGGCAGGGGGTCGCCACCGCATCACGAGGGGGCAGGCCCGTCATGGGGAACGGAGACATACGGGTGCGGGGTTTCGCCGCCCGGGCCGGCGGCTGGAGCGCCCGGCACCGATGGGCCGCCGTCGGCATCTGGGTGCTGTTCGTCGTCCTGGCGATGGGGCTCGGTTCGGCGGCGGGCCGGGTCGACGTCAAGGACAGCGACCAGTTGAAGGGCGAGACGCACACCGCCGCGCGGATCATCGAGGACGCCGGGATCGACGAGCCGGCCGGTGAGACCGTGCTGATCCAGGCGAAGGGCGGTGACCTGAAGGCGACGGACCGCGAGTTCCGGGACGCCGTCGACGCCGTCGTGCGGGCCGTGGAGGGGACCGGCCGGGTCGCCGAGGTGACCTCACCGTACGACACCAGGACGATCTCGAAGGACGGCCGCAGCGCGCTGGTGCAGTTCGACATGCGCGGCGAGCCGGACACCGCCGGTGAGCGGGTCGAGCCGGTGCTGAAGGCCGTCGAGAAGGTCCAGCAGGACCACACGTCGCTGCGGATCGAGGAGATCGGCGGCGCCAGCATGATGAAGACGTTCTCCGACGCGTTCGGCAACGACTTCCAGAAGGCCGAGTACTCCGCGGTGCCGGTGGCCTTCGGCATCCTGCTGATCGCGTTCGGCGCGCTGGTCGCGGCGCTGCTGCCGGTGGCGCTGGCGCTCACCGCGATCATGGCGACGATGGGCCTGATGGGCGTGGTCAGCCACATCATGCCGATGAGCGAGACCGCCAACTCCGTGATGCTGCTGGTCGGCATGGCGGTCGGCGTCGACTACTGCCTGTTCTACCTGCGCCGCGAGCGTGAGGAGCGCGAGGCCGGGCGGGACGCGCAGACGGCCCTGAGGATCGCCGCCGCGACCAGTGGCCGGGCGATCGTCGTCTCGGGTGTCACCGTGTGCGTGGCGATGGCGGGCATGCTGTTCACCGGGCTCGCCGAGTTCGAGGCGATGGGCCTGGCCTCGCTGATGGTGGTGGCCGTGGCGATGGTGGGCTCCGTGACGGTGCTGCCCGCGCTGCTGTCGCTGCTGGGCGAGCGCGTCGAGAAGGGCCGGATCCCGTTCCTGCGCCGGCGCAAGCCGGGCGGTGGCAGCCAGGACAGCCGGTTCTGGACGGCCGTGCTGCGGCGCGTCCTGGCCAAGCCGGTGATCGCCGTGGTCGTGTCGGCCGGTGCGCTGCTGGCCATCACGGCTCCCGCGCTCGGGATGAAGACGCAGCAGTTCACCCTGGACCAGGAGTTCGGGGACTCGCTGCCCATCGTGGAGACGTACAACCGGCTCAACGACGCCTTCCCGGGCGGCTCCGAGCCGGCCGAGGTGATCGTGAAGGCGCACGACATCAACGCGCCGGAGGTGAAGTCCGCACTGGCCGACTTCCGTGACCGGGCGATCAGTTCGGGTGCTTCCCGGGGCCCGGTGGAGATCAAGCTGCACGACGCGCAGAACGTGGCGTTCGTCTATGTGCCGCTGGTGGGCGGCTCCGACCTGGACAAGGCCGGGGTGAGCCTGGACACGCTGCGCGACGAGGTGCGTCCGGCCACGCTCGGCAAGGTCGACGGGGTCGAGGCGCCGATCACCGGGCAGGTGGCCGGGTCGAAGGACTTCAACGACCAACTGGCCGGTGCCGTGGTCCCGGTGTTCGCGTTCGTGGTGGTGTTCGCCTTCCTGCTGATGCTGCTGTCGTTCCGCTCGCTGACCATCGCGATCACCTCGATCGTGCTGAACCTGCTGTCGGTGGGCGCCGCGTACGGCATCCTCGTCGCCGTGTTCCAGCACGGCTGGGGCGCGTCCCTGGTGGGTGCGGAGGGTGTCGGGGCGATCATCACCTGGCTGCCGCTGTTCCTCTTCGTGATCCTGTTCGGCCTGTCGATGGACTACCACGTGTTCGTGGTCTCGCGGATCCGTGAGGCGCGGCTGCGGGGCCTGGCGACGAAGGACGCGATCCGGCACGGTGTGGTCACCACGGCCGGGGTGGTCACCAGTGCCGCGGTGATCATGGTCGCCGTGTTCGCGATCTTCGGGACGCTGTCGATGCAGTCCATGAAGCAGATGGGCGTCGGCCTCGCCGCCGCGGTGCTCATCGACGCGACGATCATCCGGGGTGTGCTGCTGCCGGCGGTGATGACGCTGCTCGGCGAGCGCAACTGGTACCTGCCGAAGTGGCTGCACCGGCTGCCGGACCTCACGCACGACGAGACGCCCCAGGCGGTCGCCGGGGCGGCGGCACGGGACGACGAGGGCGAGCCCCTCAGGGTCTGATCGCCGCGGGCGGCATGTGCGCGGCGAAGCCCAGGTAGCCGAGGGTCGCCAGGGCGTTGGCCGAGGGCCCGTTGGTTGTGCAGGCAACCAACGGGCCCTCGCGCACGCCCCGGCCGGGCCGGCCGCCGCGCCCTGGTCAGGCCGGCCGCCGACGTCCTGTCCGTCCGCCACCGCCCGCTCGCCCGTCCACCGCCGGCTCGTCAGTTCAGCCGCCGCACCTGGAGCACCCGCGCGTCGCAGCGCACGATCTCCAGCTCGCGGGCCGGGCGGGCGCCCCCGAAGGTGAGGGTGAGGTGACGGTCCGACACGAACTGCCAGCGGCCGGGCACGGCGTCCGGGGCGTCACCGCGTCCCAGGGGGTGGTCGATGACGATGCCGTCGGGGGTGAACTCCATGCCTCGGCGTCCGCGCGCCGGCGGGAAGGGGAAGTCGTCCGGCCGGTAGACCCGCACGTCCTCGTGGTCCTCCTCGTAGGAGTGGAGCCACGAGCGGAACAGGTCCGTCGGAGGCTCTCGCATACCGGCCACCTCGCTCGTTCCACGCCGTCCGCATTGCCGCTCTTATGCCAAAGTGACTAGAATTATCAGTGTATGGGTTCGGAGGGAACGGGCAACCGACCGCTCCGCCCCGGCGTCGCCCGGCCCTCGCGGCGCGTGTCAGAACGCGCATTCCGCAGCCGCGTGCGCGGCACACACCCTCGCCCTCCCGGGACACCTCATGTCCGATGCGCAGGCATTCCTTCGCGCCACCTCGCCCGACTACAGCCGCTGGTGCGGCGCCATGGAGGTACACCGCAGACTCCTCACCCTGAACCCGGAGTACGCCGAGAACCGGGCCCTGATCGAGAACACCGCGTTCGCCTACGAGTCGATGGAGCAGGTCACCGCCCGGCAGGGCCTGATCGACATCCCCGTCGTGGTGCACGTCGTGTACAGCACCCCCGAGCAGAACGTGAGCGACGCCCAGATCCACAGTCAGATCGACGTGCTCAACCGGGACTTCCGGGCGGCGAACCCGGACGTGAGCAAGGTGCCCGAGGTCTGGAAGGACCTGGTGGCCGACGCGCGTCTGCAGTTCCACCTCGCCCGGACCGACCCGCTGGGCCGGCCCACGGACGGCATCACGCGGACCAGGAGCGCGAACGCGGACTGGGACACCGACGACCTGGTCAAGTTCAGCCTGAGCGGGGGTCACGACGCCTGGCCCGCGGACATCTATCTGAACCTGTGGGTCTGCCAGTTGCGCCGCGGGCTGCTGGGTTACGCCCAGTTCCCGGGTGGCGCCGCCTCCACGGACGGCGTGGTGGTCACGCACAGCGCGTGCGGGACCACCGGAACCGCCGCGGCGCCGTTCGACGGTGGCCGCACGGCCGTGCACGAGATCGGGCACTGGCTGAACCTGCGGCACATCTGGGGCGACGACGACGAGGGGTGCAGCGGCAGCGACTTCGTGGCGGACACCCCCAACCAGGCGGGGGCGAACGCCGGTTCCCCCACCTTCCCCCATGTGACGTGCGGCAACGGGCCGGACGGCGACATGTTCATGAACTACATGGACTACACCGACGACGCCGCGATGTTCATGTTCACCAAGGGGCAGTCGGCGCGGATGGACGCCACGCTCGACAACGCCCGCCTGACCCTCACCCGTCAGGCCGTCGCGGTGTGACGACGGCCTGACGCGGCAGGGCGGCTTCAGGACCTGCGGGCGGCCAGTTCGGCTTCGACGAGGTCGGCCGCGCGAGCGGTGCCGCCCTCCTGGGCCCGTGCCTGGAGTTCCTTCAGCCGGCGGGCCACCTCGGGGTCCCCGACCAGGGCGAGGCCGGCCTCGCGCAGGCTCGTACCGGTCGCCTCCTCCATGGGCAGGTACCGGGCCACGCCGAGATCCTGGAGCACCTCGGCGTTGCTGAACTGGTCCACGGCCTGCGGCACGGCGATCATCGCAGTGGCGGTGGCCAGGCCCTCCTGACTGCCGCCGGCGCCCGCGTGGGTGACGAACAGGTCGGCTTGCCTCAGGATCGCCAACTGCGGGACCCAGGTACGCACTTCGACGTTACCCGGGACGTCCGCGAACTCGGCCGGGTCGACGTGCTTGCCGACGCAGAGCACCAGATGCCAGCCCGGCAGGTCGCCGAACGCCTCGACGCACTCGCGGTAGAAGCCCGGCTGTTTGGTGAAGGCCGACCCGAGGGAGACGAGCACGACCTTCCCGGCGTCGGCGGGCCGCTGCCAGCCGCCCTCGGCGGCGCGGTCGCCCTGGCAGGCGCCGACGAAGGAGTACACCCCCTCGTCGACACGGTCGGCGTTCGGCTGGAGCGCCTTGGGCATCAGGACGATCGAGCGGTCCGGGCGCCCCGCGAAGTCGTCGGGGTGCCGCGTGATCCCGTTCTCCTCCAGCCAGGCGTGGAAGCGGGCGTAGTAGGCGCGGCCCCGCTCGGTCTTCTTCGGCTCCTCCCACAGGGGCCGAAGGACCTCCTCCTCGTATCCCTCCCAGGCGACCATGGCCGGCGAGAGGGAGACCGCGGGGACGCCCCAGCGGTGGGCGAGGACCCGGGCCGGGTAGGAGGCGATGTCGTGCAGGACGAGGTCGGGCTCGTCGCCCGCGTACGCCTCGATCAGCTGCGGCAGGGCCTGGATCGCGTCGTCGAGGAACGGCTCCACGTTGTCCAGCAGCGTGTTTCCCCACGCCTCGGGGTCGTCGTCGGGTGAGGGCAGTGTCGTGTTCCAGGGCTTCACCTCGGCGCCGGTGCCCGCGACCTTGTCCGCGAAGACCGGCGGGATGGCGTAGGTGACCCGGTGCCCGCGCGCCACGAGCTCGCGGATCACCTCCAGACTCGGGTTCACGTGGCCGTGGGCGGCGATGGAGAACATGGCGATGTGGGCGCGACTGGTCATGCGCCGGACCCTATGCGAGACGATACGTCTCGTGCAACCTTATCGGACGGCCACGCGAAGCACTCCGGCTGGGTGAGGGCGCGGGCGCGCAGGGCACGAGCCGCGAGTCGATCTCGTCCGGTTTTCCGCTGGGTCAGCGTTGGTAGCGTGCGAGCACCAGGTTGCCGTCCTCCTCCAGCCGTTCGCGCAGTGCGCCGAGGCCGATGGCCCCGCTGTAGTACTCCTGAAGGGCGGGGGTGGCCACCTTGTCCTTCCACTCCGGGTAGCCCCGGACCGTCTGCGCCGGTGCGGGGCGCAGGTGGGCGGCGAGGGCGGTGCCGGTGGCCCAGCCGTGCCGCGGGGTGCGCAGTGCGGGGTCTTCCAGCGCCTGGCTGCCGGTGGGCAGCATCCAGTCACCGAGGGCGAGGCGGACCATGTTCCCGGGCCGCAGCAGGAAGTCGAGGAACTCGGCCGCCTCCTTCTTGTGCGGGCAGTCCTCGGCGATGGAGAGGGTCTGGGGGCTGACGCCCTGGGTGAGTCCTGCGGTGCCCGCCGGGGCGGGCAGCACCTGCCAGTCGAAGCCCTTCGGGGCCTGCTGGACGATCTGCTGCCGGTAGGAGAAGCCGAGCGGGACCATCGCGTACCGGCCGCCGAAGAAGCCGGGCAGCGTGTCGGAGCCGCCGCTGCCCAGGGTCGTGGGCGAGGCGCTGCGGTCGGTGTTCGCCTGCTCGTGGATGGTGCGCGGCACCATCTGGTCGGCCTCCTCGAACCGGATCGTCACCTTGCCGTCCGGCCCGCGGTGGAAGAGCTGTCCGCCCGCCGACAGGGAGAGGTTGAGCGTGGCGGAGACGGGTTCCTTCAGCGGCCAGGCGACGCCGTACCTCCCCCGGCCGCTGAGGCGTTCGGTGATCCGGCGGAACTCGGCCCAGCTCCAGGGCTTCTCGGGGGTCGGGATGCGCACGCCGGACTTCCGCAGCCAGGCGGTGTTGGCGATGAGCACGCGCGGTTCCTGGAGGAACGGCACGCCGTAGACGCCGTCCCCGAACGTCGTGGTCTCCCAACTGCGCCGCGGGATGTCCGACTTCAGCCTCGCCGACAGCAGGCCGGTGAGGTCGGCGAGGTAGCCGCCGTAGGCGAAGTCCGCGAGGTCGTCGGAGGCGTCGTGGATGACGTCGGGTGCCTCGCCGCCCTCGAAGGCGGTGAGGAGCTGGTCGTGGACGCTGTCCCAGGTGCCCTGCACGTACTCGACCCGGACGTCGGGGTGACGGGCGTTCCACTCGTCCACCAGCTGCTCGGTGGCCCGGACGGACTCCTCCTGCCAGGCCAGGGACTGGAAGCGCAGGGTGATACGGCCGTCGTCGCGGGTGCCGCCGGAGGAGCAGCCGGCGAGCAGCAGCAGGAGCACCAGGGCCAGCAGACGTGCGCGCATCAGCTCTTCACCGCCCCGGTGAGCATGCCGCCGGTGATCCGCCGCTGGATGAGCGCGAAGACGACCAGGGAGGGCAGGGTCGCCAGGCACGCCGCCGCCGCGAGGGGGCCGAGGTCGGCGACGCCCTCGGCGCCGATGAAGTGGGTGAGGACCACGGGAAGGGTCTGCTTCTGCGGTGTCTTGAGGAGGACGAGGGCGAAGAAGAACTCGTTCCACGCGGTGATGAACGCGAACAGGGCGGTCGCCACGATGCCCGGCGCGAGCAGCGGCGCGGTCACCGACACCAGGGTCCGCACCCGGCCCGCCCCGTCGACCGCCGCGGCCTCCTCCAGTTCGGGCGGCACGGCCCGTACGTACCCGGCGAGCATCCACAGCGCGAAGGGCAGCGCCCACACCACGTACACCAGGACCAGCCCCGGCAGGGAGTTGATCAGCCGGAGGTTCTTCAGCACCAGGAACAGCGGGATGATCAGCAGCACGAACGGGAACGCCTGGCTGACCACCACCCAGCCCGTCACCGCCTTGGCGAGCCGGGTGCGGCGCCGGGCGGTGACGTAGGCCATCGGCGTCGCGATCAGCACCGCGATGACGGCCGCCGCGAGCGCGGCGACCAGGGAGTTGAGTGCGGCGTGCAGCAGCGGCTGTTCGTCGAAGGCCTGCCGGAAGTTGGCGAGGGTGGGGTCGTCCGGGATCCAGGACGGGTGCAGGGCGCCGAGTTCGCGCGGCGGCTTGAACGCGGTGGAGAGCAGCCAGAGGAACGGGAAGGCGAGGAAGACGAGGTAGGCGAGCAGCGCGGTGTACTGGCCGATGCGCGCCGGGCGGCTGGTCCTCACGCGTCGTCACCTCCCCTGAGTCGGCCGGCGAGGAACACGGCCAGGGCGATGGAGATCCCGGCCACCATCACGCAGCCCATCGCCGCCGCGTAGCCGAACTGCCCGTAGCGGAAGGCCTCCTCGTAGGCGAACAGCATGGGCAGCCGGGTCCGGCCGCCCGGGCCGCCGTTGGTCAGGACGTAGACCAGGGCGAAGGAGTTGAAGTTCCAGATGAGGTTGAGCGCGGTGATGGCGAGGGCGACGGGTCTGAGGGCGGGCCAGGTGACCGTGCGGAAGCGGCGCCAGGCGCCCGCGCCGTCCACCGCCGCCGCCTCGTGGAGTTCACGCGGGGTGTTCTGGAGCCCGGCGAGCAGCGCGACCGTCGTCTGGGGCATGCCCGCCCAGACGCCGACGACGATCACGGCGGGCAGTGCGGTGGCCAGTCCGCTGAGCCAGTCCCGGCCGCCGCCGAGCCCGATGTCGCGCAGGGTCTCGTTGAGGATGCCCGCGTCCGGGTTGTAGACCAGCCGCCACATGATGCCGACGACGACCTCCGGCATGGCCCAGGGGATGATCGCCAGGGCGCGGGCCAGCCAGCGCAGCCGCAGGTCTTGGTCGAGCAGCAGCGCGAGGCCCAGGGCGAGCAGGAACTGCGGCACGGTCACGCCGACCGCCCACACCACCCCGATCCGGAACGACTCCCAGAACAGGGTGTCGTGCAGCAGGTCCCGGAAGTTGAGGGCGCCGATCCACCGGGTGGGCTCGGTGCGGCCCGACTGGGCGTCGGTGAAGGCCAGCAGGATGCCGTACAGCAGCGGCCCCACGCTGAGGACGAGGATCGGGACCAGGGCGGGCAGCACCAGGAACCAGGCGCCGTGGTCGACGGCCTTCCGGGGCCGGTTGCGGCCGGGTCCGCGGCCGGCCCGCCTCACCGGGGGCGAAGGAGACGACGCCTCGGTCACCGGTGTCACGGAATCAGCCCCTTCGCACCGCTCGGCCCGCCTGGTCATGCTCGTGAAGGCCGTATGCCTCGTCAAGGCACCGGCTACGCGGTCCGGCCCGCGCCGATGCGACACTGACCGGTGGATGGCCGGAACCCGACGGCCGGAGCGCGGACGACGGAGGCGGACGATGGACGAGGCACGGGCGCGGGACGTGCTGGCCGCGGCGGGGGTACTGCCCGGTGCGGCCCGGGAGGCGCGGCTGCTCGCCCTGGGCGAGAACGCGGTGTTCGCCGCCGGTGACCTGGTCGTCAAGGTCGGCCGGGACGCCGAACTGATGGACCGGGCGCGCCGGGAACTGGACATCGCCGTGTGGTTCGCCGAGGCGGGTGTGCCGGCGGTGCGGGCGGCCGAACCGAAGGCGCTGCTGGTGGGGGGACACCCGGTGACGGTGTGGCACCGGCTGCCGGATGCCGTGCGGCCGGCCGAGCCGCGGGATCTGGCCGAACTGCTGCGGGTCGTGCACGCCACGCCACCGCCTCCCTTCGAGCTGCCGGGCCGTGATCTGCTGGGCGGGGTGGAGCGCTGGCTGCGGCTCGCGGGGGACGCGATCGATCCCGCGGACGCGGCGTATCTGCGCGAGCGGCGGGACGGGTTCGCCGCGCGCGCTGCCGCGCTCACCCCGCACCTGCCGCCGGGACCGATCCACGGGGACGCGCTGCCGCGCAATGTGCACGTCGGCCCCGACGGGCCCGTGCTGGTGGACCTGGAGACGGTGTCCGCGGATCTGCGGGAGCACGATCTGGTGGTGATGGCGCTGGCCCACGACCGGTACGGCGTCCCGGACGAGGCGTACGCGTCGTTCGTGCGGGCCTACGGCTGGGACGTACGCGCGTGGGAGGGCTGCGGGGTGCTGCGCGGGGCCCGGGAGACGGCCAGTTGTGCGTGGGTCGCCCAGCACGCCCCGGGCAACCCGAAGGCGCTGGCCGAGTTCGAGCGGCGGGTGAGGTCCTTGAGGGACGGGGACGAGACGGTGCGGTGGTATCCGTTCTGACGGCCTGAGAGCTCGCTCAGACCGGCTCGTCCGCCAACTCCCGCAGCGGCCAGGCGCCGTCGACCAGGGCCGTGGTGTCGCCCTTGCCGCGCAGGAAGCTCTGGAAGTCCGCCGCCCACTGCGCGTGCCACTCGATCTGGCGATGGTGCAGGGCCGCCGGGCCGAGCATGGCGATCTTGGGGTGGCGGTCGGCTATCGCGACGGCCAGGCGGGCGGCCGCCAGGGCGTCGGCCAGGGCGTCGTGGGCGGCGTCGAGCACGACGCCGTACTCGGCGCAGACCGCTTCGAGGTTGCGTTTGCCGCGGCGGTAGCGGTCGACCCGGCGGTCGATGGTGTACGGGTCGATGACCGGGGCCGGATCCATGCCGCCCAGGCGGTCCCGCAGGGACGGCAGACCGTGGCGCCGCAACTCCGCGCTGAGCAGGGTGAGGTCGAAGGTCGCGTTGTACGCGACGACCGGTACGCCCGACTTCCAGTAGGAGGTGAGGACCTCGGCGAGGGCGTCCGCCACCTGGTCGGCGGGGCTGCCCTCGGCCGCCGCGCGTTCGCTGCTGATGCCGTGCACCGCCACCGCGTCCTCCGGGATCGGCACACCCGGGTCGGCGAGCCACTCCCGGCGCCCCATCGGCTCCCCGCCCCGTACTTCGATCACGGCGCCCGTGACGATGCGCGCCTCGCGCGGGTCCGTGCCCGTCGTCTCCAGATCGAAGCCGACCAGCAGCTCCCGGTGCCAGCCCATGGGCGGTCCCCCTTCATGTGGTGCGTTCCCCCAGTGGTCCCCACCTTCCCACGCACCACTGACAATCAGAGGATCGCGTTCCGCTCACCCGGCGGCGGGCCGCAGAACCACCCCACATCGGGACACAGGTCACGACACCGGCCGCGAATCCGCCCACATCACCTCGAACTCCTCACGGTAGGTGGGGAAGAGGCCGCTTTCGTCCGCCTCGCCCGCCTTGACCACCTTGCCGCTGTTGCGCAGCACTAACACCGGCGCTTCCATGCCCCGGGTGCGGCGCAGGTAGTTCTGCACGACGGCGATGCCGTCCGCGCCGTCGCCGTCCACCAGATAGGCCGTGAAGCGGGGCGTCTCGTCGAAGACCTGGATCTCGAAGGCGCCCGGGTCCCGCAGCCGGGCACGCACCCGGCGCATGTGCAGGATGTTCATCTCGACGGCCCGGCTGAGCTCGCCGCGCTTGATGCCGAGTTCGCGCTCGCGCCGCTTGACCGCGCTGGAGGCCGGGTTGAGGAACAGCAGTCTGACCCGGCAGCCGGACTCGGCCAGCCGCACCAGACGCCGCCCGGAGAAGTTCTGCACGAGCAGGTTCAGGCCGATGCCGATGGCGTCGAGGCGGCGGGCGCCGCCGAAGATGTCCTCGGCCGGGAACTGCCGCATCAGCCGCACCCGGTCCGGGTGGACGGCGACCACGTCGGCGTAGCGGTCGCCGACCAGGTCCTCGACGGCGTCGATCGGCAGCCGGCGCGCCGACGGCACGTCCCCGCCCGCGCCGAGCATCTCCAGCAGCCGGGCCGAGGCGCGCTCGGCCTGGCTCAGCACGGCCTCGGACAGGGCTCGGTTGCGGGAGACGACGTTGCGGGTGACCTCCAGCTCGTCCAGGGCGAGTTCGACGTCACGGCGGTCGTCGAAGTACGGCTCGAAGCAGGGCCAGTGCTGCACCATCAGCTCGCGCAGCTGCGGCAGGGTGAGGAAGGACAGCACGTTGTCGTCGGCCGGGTCGAGCAGATAGCCCTTGCGGCGGCTGACCTCGCGTACGGCCACCGCGCGCTGCACCCACTCCTGGCCGGCCGGTCCGGCGGCGGCCACCACCCAGTCCTCGCCGTGCACGGGTTCGTACACGGGCCGCAGCACGGCGGCGACCACCGCGCGCAGCCGCTGTTCCACGAGGTTCAGCCAGATGTAGGCCCGGCCGGCCCGCTGGGCGCGGGTGCGCACCTCGCGCCAGGCGTCGGCGCCCCAGTCCAGTTCCGGGCCGATCGAGCCCGTCGCGTCCATCGGCCGCGCCAGGGACACGGCACCGGTCGGGACGTCTGCGGAGTTCCCCTCGTGACCCTCGTCACCCGGGGGCAGCTCCAGCCCTCCCGTGCCCACCCGCGCACCGCCTTCCACTCCCCCGGGCACCGCCCTTGTCAACGATCAAGGAAGGGTACTCCGGGAGCGGTCGGCGGTGCAGCCGGATGGGCAGGGTGGGTCTCAACCGCGCGGCCGCCAGTGCCCGTTCTGCCAGGCGAGCTCGGCCGGAGTGAGCGGATTCATGGCGGTGACGTCACGCGGGGCGATCGAGAAGCCCTGCCAGTGGACGGGCATGGGCTGCTGGTCCTCGTCCCGGGCTATGTGGTGGAAGCCGACGTTCATCCAGACCACGGGGTGGGTCAGGGCCTGTCCGTTCACCCACTTGTCGACGGACTTCCCGGCCCCGGCCCCGCAGTTGCCGGGGTTGTGGCTGGCGAACAGTTCGCACTTGTTGTACTGCGTCACGTACAGGTCGTGCTTGGTGTAGCTGCGGCCCGGGTACTTGGTCGTGACCCCGGGGACGATCTCGTAGGAGCGCGCGTGTCCGTCCTTGTTCTTGCCGGTCGCGCTGACCATGCGCCACCAGCGGTAGGCCTTGCTGTCCCCGGCCAGTTCCTTGGTCACCTTGGTACGGGTGGTCTTGGTGGTGGGGGCGCGCTGGCCGCGGGCGGGCGCGGTGACGGTGGAGTCGTACTGCTCGACGCGGTTCTTGGTGGAGCCGTCCAGGGCGAAGTCGAGCCGCCAGAAGGCGTTGTGGCTGTGGCTGGTGGCCTTGGCCGCGCTCGCGCCCTTGCCGATGGGCCAGCCGCGGCCGTCACCGGCGTCGTAGTCGTCGAAGGACAGGCTGCCGGTGGCGCCGACGTTCATGGTGATCGTGCCGTCGTCCTGGAAGCGCCACTCGGTCATGTACTCGTACCAGCCGACCTGGTTCACCGTGTAGACGAGGAGGTCCTTGCCCTCGGCCTGGTAGACCTTGTTCGCGGTGTCGCCCTGCATGCGGTAGGCGTGGCCGCGGGAGCGGGTGGTGGTGCACAGACCCTTGACGTTCGGGTCCTCGTTCCAGGAGTCGGGGACCTTGACGGTCTTGATGGCCCCGCCGGGGCACTCGCCCGGCGCCAGGTTCATCAGGCCCTGGGCGAAGTCGAAGCCGGTGAGGTCGTCGTACTCGACCGAGCCGTCGTCGTAGGGGACGTGGATCTGGCCGAGACGGGCGCTGTTGAGGACTTTGATCGGTTTGGCCTCCCCCTTCGGCTGGTACGAGATGTTCTCCAGGACGAGGCCGGCCTTGCCGTCGTAGCGCCAGCACATCCGCCAGGTGGTGCCGGAGGAGAGCTTCTGCTCGATGCGGTAGGCGGTGCTGCACTCGGCGGCCGCTGCCGCGGCGGGGGCCGCCTTCGGGGCGGCGGTGGCCGGCCCCGCGCCGGCCGTGGCGCCGGCGGCCAGTGCGGCCACGGTCAGGCCCACGGCCGCCCGGGTGCGGGCCTTGGTGTTGCTGTTCACGCGCATGAAGAAATGACTCCCTGACGAGGAGGAGCGAGGTGGACGGGTGAGCGACAAGGGCGGGTCAGCGGCCGAGCTTGGCGACCTTGCGGGCGCTCAGGTCGATCACCAGCGCCCTGGCGTCGATCCACGGGCCGTTCTTGACCTTGGGGAACAGCCGGACGCAGCGGTGCTCTCCGCACCGGTCGAGCACGGCGGGCTGGGCGCCCGGCGTGGCCCGGTAGACGGCGCCGCTGAGCTGGAGCTGGTCCGGGGACGTGAGCGCCTTGCCCGTGGCGTCCTTGTAGTCGGCCTTCAGACCGGCGCCCAGCGGGTCGGCGATCAGGAGTGCGGCCGCCTCGGCCTTCTCGGCGCGGCTGAGCGGCGGCTGGACGCCGTGCTGGGTGTCGGTGTGCACCACCTTGCCGGTGGTGAGGTCGACGGTCCGGGTGACGAGGGTGTCGTCCCGGTAGTCGTAGAACGTGACGTCGGCGCGCCGGGGCGCGCCCGGCTTGCCGGCCTCGTCGGACTCGGGTTCGGCCAGGTCGACGCCGAGGCGCTGCGGGCCGCGGTCCCCGTCGACGCTCTCACTGCTCTGGAACAGCTGCCGGCTGAGGGCGATCTTCTCGACCCGCTTCAGCTCGTCGTCGGTCAGCGGATCACGGCCCTCGCCCCGCTGCCCCTCGGCCGGTGCCTCCTCGACGACCCCAGGCTCCACGGCCCGGCCTCCGGCCGCCCGGCCCCCGGCCGCCCGGTCGCCGTCCGCCCGGTCACCGGTGTCCTGCGAGACGGACTGCCCCGCCCGGGTCCCCGTGTCGTCCGCTCCGGCCGTGCCCGGCAGGGTGATGCCGATCATCACGGCGGTCCCCGCCACCGCGATGGCCGTACCCGCCACCACCTTGCCCAGATGGCGGTGCACTATGTTGCGCACGTCTTCCCCCTACTCCCCCAACAACCCCGGGAGTATGTGATTGCCCCAACGGTTCGGCATACCTCGTATGCACTGGTCACTCGGTAAGAGGGAGATAAGTCATAGGAGGTTCCCTCACTTTCGGGGAGACTCGGGACCAAGGCGTCCCCACCGGCGCCGCACACCTGAAAGAGTCGTATTCATGCAGGTCTGGCCTGGAGAGGCGTATCCACTCGGTGCCACGTACGACGGCGCCGGCACCAACTTCGCGGTCTTCACGGAGGCCGCGGACCGAGTAGAGCTGTGTCTGCTGCACGACGACGGCTCGGAGACGGCGATCGAGCTCCGCGAGAGCGACGCGTTCGTCCGGCACGCGTACGTACCGGGCATCATGCCGGGGCAGCGGTACGGGTTCCGGGTGCACGGACCGTACGCGCCGGAGCACGGATTGCGCTGCAACTCCGCGAAGCTGCTGCTCGACCCGTACGCGCGTGCGATCAGCGGTTCCATCCGCTGGGGTGAGGAGGTCTACGGCTACCACTTCGACGACCCCGACCGGCGCAACGACCTCGACTCGGCGCCGCACACGATGACGTCCGTCGTGGTCAACCCCTACTTCGACTGGGGCGACGACCGCCGCCCGCGCACCGAGTACCACCACACCGTGATCTACGAGGCCCATGTCAAGGGCCTCACGATGCGCCACCCCGGTCTGCCGGAAGAGCTGCGCGGCACGTACGCGGCTCTCGCCCACCCGGCGATCATCGAGCACCTCACCGAGCTCGGGGTCACGGCCCTGGAGCTGATGCCCGTGCACCAGTTCGTGAACGATCACCGCCTGGTCGACATGGGCCTGAACAACTACTGGGGCTACAACACCATCGGCTTCTTCGCCCCGCACAACGCCTACGCGTCCTGGGGCGACCGGGGCCAGCAGGTGCTGGAGTTCAAGTCGGCGGTCAAGGCCCTGCACGAGGCCGGCATCGAGGTGATCCTCGACGTGGTCTACAACCACACCGCCGAGGGCAACCACCTGGGCCCGACCCTGTCCTTCAAGGGCCTGGACAACTCGCGCTACTACCGGCTGACGGACGACCCCCGCTACTACATGGACACGACCGGCACGGGAAATTCCCTGCTGATGCGGTCCCCGCACGTGCTCCAGCTGATCATGGACTCGCTGCGGTACTGGGTGACGGAGATGCACGTCGACGGGTTCCGCTTCGACCTGGCGGCGACGCTCGCCCGGCAGTTCCACGAGGTGGACCGGCTGTCGTCGTTCTTCGACCTGGTGCAGCAGGACCCGGTGGTCTCGCAGGTGAAGCTGATCGCCGAGCCG
This sequence comes from Streptomyces sp. NPDC050674, assembly GCF_040654575.1. NCBI lineage: Bacteria > Bacillati > Actinomycetota > Actinomycetes > Kitasatosporales > Streptomycetaceae > Streptomyces > Streptomyces sp. NPDC050674. Next base: position 144,735 of record NZ_JBFAIG010000007.1, on the reverse strand, counting down.
TGGGACGTGGGCGAGGGCGGCTACCAGGTGGGCAACTTCCCGCCGCTGTGGACGGAGTGGAACGGCAAGTACCGGGACACCGTGCGGGACCTGTGGCGGGGCGAGCAGCGCACCCTCGCGGAGTTCGCCTCCCGGCTGACCGGCTCCTCGGACCTCTACCAGGACGACGGACGCCGCCCGCTGGCCTCGATCAATTTCGTGACCTGCCACGACGGCTTCCCGCTGCACGACCTGGTGGCCTACAACGACAAGCACAACGAGGCCAACGGCGAGGACAACCGGGACGGCGAGAGCCACAACCGGTCCTGGAACTGCGGGGTCGAGGGCGAGACCGACGACCCCGACGTGCTGGCGCTGCGGGCCCGGCAGATGCGGAACTTCATCGCGACGCTGATGCTGTCCCAGGGCGTGCCCATGATCAGCCACGGCGACGAGTTCGCCCGCACCCAGCACGGCAACAACAACGCCTACTGCCAGGACAACGAGCTGTCCTGGGTGGAGTGGCCCGAGGAAGGGGAGGAGGCCGAGGGCGGCCTGAGCGGGGAGATGCTGGCCTTCACCCGCGCGATGGTGTGGCTGCGCCGCAACCACCCGGTCTTCCGCCGCAGGCGCTTCTTCCACGGGCGGCCCGTGGAGGGCACCCACGACGACCTGTCCGACATCGCCTGGTTCACCCCCGACGGCCGGGAGATGACCCAGCGGGACTGGGACTCGGCGCAGGCGGGCGCGCTGACCGTGTTCCTCAACGGCAACGCGATCTCCGAGCCGGGCGCGCGCGGGGAGCGCATCACCGACGACTCGTTCCTGCTGATGTTCAACGCCTCGCCGAAGCCGCTGGAGTTCGTGGTTCCGGTCAATCACGGGCGGCAGTGGGAGGTCGTCGTGGACACCGCCCGCACGGACGGGACGCCCTCGGGCACCGGCCCGAAGGTGCAGGCCGGGGACCGGCTGACCCTGACGGACCGGAGCATGACGGTGCTCCAGCGGCCCGTCTGACCGCCCAGGCGTGCGCGTCGCCCGGAAGCCACTCGTCCGGGCGACGCGCGACACACCTGGCACGGGGGATGACACGAACGGCGGCGGGGCGGGTACGTACGTTCCATGACACCTGAGCGACCTGACCCGGTGGTGCCCACGGCCACGTACCGGCTGCAACTGCAGCCCGAGTTCCCGTTCGGAGCAGCCGCGGCCGCCGTGCCGTATCTGGCCTCGCTCGGCGTCTCGCACCTGCACCTGTCCCCCGTCCTGGAGGCGGTGCCGGGCTCGACGCACGGCTACGACGTCGTCGACCACGCGCGGGTGCGCGAGGAGCTGGGCGGCGAGGAGGGGCTGCGGGCGCTGGCGCGCACCGCCCGGGACCACGGTCTCGGCCTGGTGGTGGACATCGTCCCCAACCACATGGCCATGTCCCCGCGCCACAACCGCGCTCTGTGGGAGGTGCTGCGCGAGGGCCCGAAATCGCCGTACGCGCGCTGGTTCGACATCGACTGGGAGGCGCAGGACGGCCAGGTGCTCCTGCCGGTCCTCGGCGGGCCGCTGGGCGAGGTGCTCGACGAGCTGCGCGTCGACGGCGACGTGCTGCGCTACTACGACCACGTCCTCCCGCTGCGCGAGGGCACCGAGGACCTGCCGCTGCCGCATCTGCTGGACGCGCAGTGGTACCGCCCGGTGTGGTGGCGGCTGGCCCGGACCGAGCTCAACTACCGGCGGTTCTTCAGCATCTCGGAGCTCATCGGGGTGCGGGTGGAGGACCCGGAGGTGTTCGAGGCCACCCACGACAAGATCCTCGGGCTGCTGCACGAGGGCGTGATCGACGGGCTGCGCATCGACCACCCCGACGGGCTGGCCGACCCCGACGGCTACCTCCGGCGGCTGCACGAGGCGACCGGGGGCCGCTGGACGGTCGTGGAGAAGATCCTGGCCGACGGCGAGCACCTGCCGGCGTCCTGGCCCGTCGCCGGGACCACCGGTTACGACGCCCTGCGGCACGTGGACGGGGTCTTCACGGACCCGGCCGGTTTCGGCGACCTGCTGGGCCGGTACCGGCGCTTCGCCGCCCCGCAGACGGACCGGGGCGGGCAGTGGGAGGCGACGGTGCGCCGGGCGGCGTACAAGGTCCTCACGCACGAGCTGGCCACCGAGACCGACCGGCTGACCCGGGTGCTGACGCGGCTCTGCGCGACCTCGCCGGAACCGGCCCTGCGCGACCGCGCGCCCTGGGCGCTGCGCACGGCCCTCCAGGAGCTCCTGGTACGGATGGAGGTCTACCGGCCCTACGAGTCGGTCGACGCGGCGTCCGTGGTCACCGAGGAGGCGGCGGCCGGGGCCCGGCAGGCCTTCGCGGTGCCCGAGGAGGCCGGGGCGGTGGACGTCGTACGGGACCTGGTGCTGGGGCGCTACGGCGACGGGCCCGCTCAGGTGGAGTTCCGGACACGGTTCGCGCAGACCTCGTCGGCGCTGCGGGCCAAGTCGGTGGAGGACACGGCCTTCTACCGGTACGTGCCGCTGCTGTCGGCGACCGAGGTGGGCGGGAACCCGGGCGCCCCGGCGCTGTCGCCGGAGGAGTTCCACGCGTACTGCGCGCGGATGCAGCGCGACTGGCCGGCGTCCGGCACAGTCGTCTCGACGCATGACACCAAGCGCAGTGCCGACGTCCGGGCGGCGCTGCACGTGCTCACCGAGTGCCCGGACCGCTGGGCGGACGTGCTGGCGGAGGTGACCCGCTCCGGGGAGGGTGTGCCGGACGCGCAACTGGCGTGGGCGGCGTGGCAGACGGTGTTCGGGCTGGGCCCGGAGGCCGGGGCGCCCGAGCGGGTGCGGGGGGCGCTGCTGAAGCATGTGCGCGAGGCGGGCCTGTACACGAGCTGGACCGAGCAGGAGCCGTCCTACGAGGAGGCCGTGGAGCGGTTCGTGGCGGCCGGGCCGTGCGGGGCGCCGGGCGAGCGGGTCGCCGCGTTCCGCCAGTCGCTGGCGCCGCACATCCGGGCCAACGTGCTGGGCACGGCCCTGGTGCAGCTGACGATGCCGGGCGTCCCGGACGTCTACCAGGGCACGGAGGCCGAGTACCGGGCGCTGGTCGACCCGGACAACCGGCGGGCGGTGGGCTTCCCGCCGGAGGAGTCCGGCGGCACGTCCGCGCGGAAGGCGGCGGTGACACGGGCGGCGCTGGCGCTGCGGGCCCGGCGGCCCGGCGCGTTCGGCGACACGGCCACCTACACGGCGCTGCCGGCCGAGGGGCCGGCGGCCGGGCACTGTCTGGCGTTCGCCCGGTCCGGCGAGGTGGTGACCGCCGTGACCCGCCTGTCGCTGCGGCTCGCCGACGCGGGCGGCTGGCGCGACACCGTACTGCCGCTGCCGCCGGGCCGCTGGGCGGACGTGCTGGAGCCCGGACGGGAATTCACCGGGCACGCGCGCGTGGCGGAGCTGTTCGAGGGACAGCCGGTCGCGCTGCTGGAGAAGGCGGACGACTAGCTCGGGGCGACGGTGGGGGCGTGGTCGATTGCGCGTGCCTGGGCGACTGAACTCAGGGCGACGCGGGGCGCGGTCGCCTGCGGTAGCAGGGGCGACCGCGCTGAGGGCGACCGCCCGAACCCGGCGACCACGCTCAGCCTACGGATGCGGGCGACGACACTCAGGCAATCGCCCGGACCTCGGCGACAGCGTCCAGGCGACCGCCCGCACGGGAGACGGCGCTGGGACAACCACCCCGCCCAACCGCCCCAGCCCGGCTGACGGCGTTGAGGCAACCGCGCGAACCCTGGCGACCACGCTCAGCCATCCGCCGGAGCCCGGGCGGCGGCACCCAGGCGATCGCCCCGCCCTCACGCCGATCGCACGCAGTCAACCGCCCCTCCCCGGGGACCGCACTCAGGCCACCGCGGTGTCGTCCTCGGGGCAGTTCTCGTAGGGCGGGTTCCGCAGGACGCGTGGGTGCGGCCAGGTGGTGTGCAGCAGTTCGACGAAGGCCGCCGCGGCGCCGGTCGGCGCCACGCGCGAGTAGACCGTCAGGGTGCGCTTCCAGGGCGGGTCGGGCGACAGGACGACACAGCCCTCGCCGACCGCGTCCCGGACGATGTGGGCGGGCGCGGCACACACGCCGACGCCCGCCGCGGCCATCCGTACCGCCGTCGAGGTGTGCTCGGTGAACGCGGCGGTGCGCGGCGTGAAGCCGGCGCGGCCGCACGCCCAGTCGAGGAAGCGTTCGCCGTGGACGACCGGTTCCATGGCGCAGCGCACCCACGGGCGGTCGGCCAGCTCCGGCAGCGCCACCGTGGCGCGGCCGGCGAAACGGTCGTCGAAGGGGACCACGAGGACGATCTCCTCCTCGCCGACCGGCACCACCGTCCCCGGCCAGTCGACGGGCACCGGGCCGACGGCGAGGTCGGCGGTGCCGCGCTCGACCTGCTCCTGCAGGGCCTGCGAGGTGGCGTACTCGTGGAGGTGCAGCAGCACGCGCGGATGGGCCGCGCGCCAGCGGGCGAAGACATCGGGCAGGGCGCCGACCGCTATGGAGTGGAGCGCGGCGACGTGGAGTTCGCCGCCCTGCGCACCGGCGGCTGCCCGGGCCGCGCGACGGGCCTGGGCGGCGCTGCGCACGGCGAGCTCGGCGTGCGGCCGGAAGGCACGCCCCATCGGCGTCAGGCGCACACCGCGCGGCATGCGCTCCAGCAGGGCGCCGCCCACCGACCGTTCCAGCGCCTTGATCTGGTGGGAGAGCGCCGGCTGCGAGACGTGCAGGAGCTCGGCCGCGCGGGTGAAGGAGGCCTCCTCCACGACCGTCAGGAAGTACTCCATCTGCCGCAGACTCATGACCCTCCCCCATAAACACCGTGCATCGATGCCACAAGAACATTGCCTTGGACTCATGGCAAGGGCCGGGCGGAGGCTGATGGCATGGACACAGCGGACGTCATCGTCATCGGCGGCGGCACGGGCGGTTACAGCACCGCCCTGCGCGCCGCGGCCCTCGGTCTCCAGGTCGTGCTCGTGGAGCGGGACAAGGTCGGGGGGACCTGTCTGCACCGCGGCTGCATCCCGAGCAAGGCCATGCTGCACGCGGCCGAACTCGTCGACGGCATCGCCGAGGCCCGCGACCGCTGGGGGGTGAAGGCGACGGTGGACGCGGTCGACTGGTCCGCCCTGGTGGCCACGCGCGACGACATCGTGGCGCGCAACCACCGGGGGGTGGGGGCGCACCTCACGCGGGCGGGGGTGCGGGTGATCGAGGGGAGCGCCCGCCTCACAGGGCCGCGCTCGGTACGGGTGGAGGGCGTGCACGGCGAGCCCGGCGTGCGTGACCTCTGCGCGCGCCGTGGGCTGGTCCTGGCCACCGGCTCACGGCCGCGCACGCTCCCGGGGCTCGAGCCGGACGGGCGGCGCGTGGTGACCAGCGACGACGCCCTCTTCGCCCCCGGCCTCCCGGCGTCGGTGCTGGTGCTGGGCGGCGGCGCGATCGGTGTGGAGTACGCCTCGTTCCACCGCTCCCTGGGCGCCGAGGTCACGCTGGTGGAGGCCGCCGACCGGATCGTGCCGCTGGAGGACGCGGAGGTGAGCCGCCATCTGGCCCGGGGCCTGAAGAAGCGCGGCATCGACGTCCGGGCCGGCGCCCGCCTGCTGGACGCCGAGGTCCTGGGCGACGGGGTGCGGGCCCGCGTGCGTACGGCCCGGGGCGAGACGCTCACCGTGGAGGCCGAGCGGCTGCTCGTCGCGGTGGGGCGGGTGCCGGTCACCGACGGCCTTGACGTGGCCGCCGCGGGGCTCGTCACGGACGCGCGGGGGTTCGTCGAGCCGGCCCGCTGGGACCGGCTGGAGACGGCTGTGCCCGGGGTGCACGTGGTGGGCGACCTGCTGCCGCCGCCGTCGCTCGGACTGGCCCACGCGTCGTTCGCGGAGGGGCTGCTGGTGGCCGAGACGCTGGCGGGCGTGGCGTCCGCGCCGGTGGACTACACGGCCGTGCCCCGCGTGACGTACTCGTCGCCGCAGACGGCCGCGGTGGGGCTGAGCGAGGCCGAGGCACGCGCCCGGGGCCACGAGGTGGAGACCGGCACCATGCCGCTGACCGCCGTCGCGAAGGGGATGGTGCACGGGCAGGGCGGGATGGTGAAGGTCGTCACCGAGACCGGCGGGCGGGTGCTCGGCGTGCATCTGGTGGGTCCGCACGTGTCGGAGATGATCGCCGGGAGCCAGCTGATCGTCGGCTGGGACGCCGAGCCGTCCGACGTGGCCCGGCACGTCCACCCGCACCCCACGCTCTCCGAGGCGATCGGCGAGGTGTTCCTGACCCTGGCGGGGCGGGGGTTGCACCAGCAGTGACCGGCGGCCCGTGCTTCCGGGCGCCCCCTGGAGCCTCCCCGGTGGCGCCCTTGACACCGCACCATGGCCGTGGGGTACTGCGATGGCGAACTCGGGCGGATGTGACGGGGGTGAGTGTCCTGCCGGAGCTGCGCTACCCGACGGTGAACGAACAGCTTTCTGCTGCCCGGGCGTTGACCGCTCAGCGCCCCGGTGTGTGCACCCTGCGGCAGGTGGGTGCCTCCCGCGCGGGCAGACCCCTGCACCTGCTCTCCGTGGGCCGGGCCGCCCGCGCCGTACTGGTGGTGGCCGGCGCCCACGCCAACGAGCCGACCGGCTCCTGCACCCTGCTCGCGCTCGCCCGGCGGGTCCTGGAGCAGCGGGAGTTGCGGGACGGCATCTCCTGGCACTTCCTGCTGTGCGCGGATCCCGACGGGGCGAGCCTGCACGTGACGCCGGCGCCGCGCAGCCTCTTCGACTACCACCTCGGCTTCTTCCGGCCGGCGGGCCCCGAGCAGCCCGAGTGGGCGCCGTCGGTGCTGCCGCCGGACCGGCTGCCTCCGGAGACCCTGGCCCTGACGGGTGTCATCGACGAGCTGCGCCCCTACCTCCAGGTCACCCTGCACGGCACGGACCTGGGCGGCAGCTGGGTGCAGCTGACGAAGGACGTGCCGGGGCTCGCGGAGCCGTTCGCGAAGTCCGCGGCGGAGCTGCACATCCCGGTGGAGACCGGCGCGTCGGACGCCGCGGGCTGGCCCGCGTCCGGGCCGGGCGTGCACGTCATGCCCGCGCCGGACATCGGGCCGGCGTACCCGAGCCTGCCGGACGACGCGCGGCACAGCACCTGGTACCACGCGCACCGCTACGGCGGGCTGACCGCGGTGGTCGAGGTGCCGATGTGGGCGAGCGACCTGGTGGACGACCCGGCTCCGCATCCGGCTCCGGCGGCGGCCATCGGGCGGCTGGCGCGCCGGCTCCAGCGCGACGCGCTGGAGGTGACTCGGGTCCTCGACGGTGCGCTGCCCCGGCTGGCGGACCTGGACGGGCCGTTGCTGCGGGCCGCCCGGTGGGGGCTGGAGCTGGTGCCGGGGCTGGCGTCCGACCTGATCCACACCCCGCCCGCCGACCTCACCCGGGCGTACGTCGGCAGCGTGGACGCGTTCGCGCGCCGGGTGCCGCTGCGGGCGGCGGCCATGCTGCTGCGGGTGCTGCGCGGGACGGACGACGGAGCGGCGAAACAGCTCGAGGAGCTCGTCTCGACGTGGAGCGACGCCTTCGCGGAACGTTTCCGCGCCCGCTGGGTGCCGCTGGAGCACCAGGTGGAGCACCAGTCCCGCACGGTGGTGGCAGCGGCGCTGCACGCGCGCGAGGCGGCGCCGTAGGGCCGTCGCGGCAGGGGCCGTGCCGGGACACGGCCCAGGGGTGACCGGGCGGCTGTCCGTCCCGGTCGCGCTCTCAGTCCCGCCGCACCGGTACCGGCTCGCCCGCTCCCGGGCTCACGGGCGCCTGCCGTCCCGCCAGTTCGAACGCGGCGAGCACCACGCGGGCCTGGTACTCGGCCTGGCGGGCCACCGGGATCCAGCGCGCCCGGCAGCCGTCACGGTAGTCGGCGCACCACGCGTCGATCAGCCGGTCCAGCTCCGGCAGTACCCCCGCCGGGTCCCGGCCCGCGGCCCTGACCAGCTGGTGCAGCAGCCCCGCCGTGCGCAGCGCCAGCCGCCGCCCGGAGATGCTCAGGGCGACCAGGTGGGCGGTGCTCAGCGGCGGCAGGGGGTGGGCCGGGCTGTCGCCGGTGTCGGGGTCCCAGGCGTCGGCGAGGCCGGGGCAGACCAGGAGGTAGTCGTCGACCGGGGCGAGCAGACGGGCCGCGTCCGGCACGGTGGCCAGGTGCGGCCGGATCCGGGCCAGCAGGTGCCGCAGGAGGCCCGTGTCGTGGCGCAGGGTGCGGCTGATGGCCCGCAGCACGGCGTCCCGGTGCGCCGGTGGGGAGCCGTCCGCCACGGCCGTCACGCCCCACATGGGCGCCTCGACGACCGCGGTGACGGTGCCGTGCCGGTAGGGGTGGAACCACGTGGACTCGACGGCCGCCTCCGTGATGGCCGCTGCCAGACCGGCCCGGCGCGGTGGCGGGATCCGGTAGACGGCGGGCCCGAGCCCGGGCCAGTACAGGGCGTCGTACGCGCCGAGTTCGCGCGGGATGCCGAGCCGGGCGGCGATGTGCGCCAGGCGCCGGTCGAAGCCCGGCAGGTCGTGGGTGAGCTCGACGAAGCCGCCGCCGATGTCCACGCCGTGCAGGGAGCACTGGAGGAACGGGCGCAGTTCGTCCTGGACACCGAGCAGGGCCCGGGTCTCCGGCAGGGCGGCGCCGGCCGCGCCGTCGGGCAGCCACTCGGGCTGTTCCAGGAAGCCGGGTCTGAAGAAGTTCCGGACGTACCGGCCGAGCGTGTAGGGGCCGGTCAGCCAGCCCTCGTTGCGGCGCGAGCCGTCCGGATCGAGGCACAGCAGCAGGTTCCAGGTGGCGTCGGCGCCCTCGGTGAGCCGCGGGTCGGCCAGGGTCCGCTCGGCCAGGCGCAGCACGGTGGCGCCGCCCACCGGTTCGTTGGCGTGGGGGCCGGCGACGACCAGGGCCTGGCGGCTGCCGTGGCCGACGGAGAGCAGCCACAGGGGGGTGCCGGCGCGGGACGTGCCGACCCGGCGCAGGCGGGCGTCACGGGGGTGGCGGGCGACGAGGGCGGTGGCCCGGGCGCCCAGTTCGTCGACGGTCGGGTAGCGCGGGAGGGGCGGCAGGGCACACCTCCCCATGCGGTGCCGTCGGTTCACCAGGTGTAGATGGCGTACGCACAGTGAGTCACGACTTCAGGGGTACGTCAACACCGTGGATGGCAAAGGCATTTCAGCCACGCTTGTGGGACCGGCACACGGCAATCCCCAGGCCAGGGCGAAGCCGAGGCTCCGTTTCCGGTCAGCCGGCCGACAGCCGGTACATGACCCGGCCGAACCCCACCTGGTCCCCTTCGCGGACGACGGCCGCGCCGACGACACGCCGGCCGTTGACCGTCGTGCCGTTGGTGGAGCCGAGGTCGCGCAGGACCCACAGGCCGCCCTGGTGCCGGAGTTCGGCGTGCACGCGGGAGACCGTCTCGTGGTTGAGGCGCAGTCCGCTGGCGGGGTCACGGCCTATGCGCAGCGGATGGCCGTGCGCCGGGTGGGGCAGCAGCAGTTTGGGCAGCCGCTCGGCCTGCCAGGCCCGGCGCATGCGGACGGTGAACCCCGAGACCGCCTCGACGGTGCCGAAGACCACGCGCGCGACCCGGCTCTCGGTGCGCAGGTCGGCGGTGAGCACGGCGAGTTCGTCCGGGCGGCGGGCGGCGAGCGCCAGCTCCATGCGGCGCACGAACGTGTCATGGGACAGCCGGCCCATGGCGACGCCGTCACGGAGGACCTTCAGCGCCCGGTCGCGCTCCGCGTCGGAGAGCCGCGCGGGGAACGTGTTGAACTCGAAGGACGACGTCACGCTCGTGATTGTCGGGCAGCGCGGCCGGGCTGTCCAGAAAACGGGAAATCGGCCACCACCGCGCGCGTACCCGGTGAGACCCGCCGCAAATGGGTGGATGCGCCAGCGGATTGATCTTTTTTGACGCACCATGGACGGGCTACATCACGGTGAGCAGACGAAGGGGAACCGTCCGTGCAGTTCGAGGTGTGGGCACCACAGGCCGGCCGTGTGACGCTGCGGTGCGACGACGTCACACGCGCGATGGAGCGCGATCCGGAACGGGCGGGCTGGTGGCGGGGCGAGGCCGAGGCGCGCGAGGGATCCCGGTACGGCTTCGCGCTGGACGACGGGCCCGTGCTGCCCGATCCGCGCTCGCGGAGGCAGCCGGACGGCCCGGACGGGCTGAGCGCGGTCGTCGATCACGACCGGTTCGCGTGGCGCGCGGGATGGCAGGGGCGGCCGCTGCCGGGCGCGGTGCTGTACGAGCTGCACGTGGGGACGTACACGCCGGAGGGCACCCTGGACGCGGCCGCCGAGCGGCTTCGCCACCTCGCCGAACTGGGCGTCACGCACGTGGAGCTGATGCCGCTCACCCCCTTCCCGGGCACGCACGGCTGGGGCTACGAGGGCGTCTCGCTGTGGGCGGTGCACGAGCCGTACGGCGGGCCCGAGGCGCTGAAACGCTTCGTCGACCGGGCGCACGCGCTGGGGCTGGGCGTGGTGCTCGACGTGGTGCACAACCACTTCGGGCCGTCCGGCAACTACCTGCCCGTCTTCGGCCCGTACCTCACCGACACCCACCACACCCCCTGGGGCGCCGCGGTCAACCTGGACGCGCCCGGCTCGGACGAGGTGCGCGCGTTCCTGATCGGCAGCGCTCTGGCGTGGCTGCGCGACTACCGGCTCGACGGGCTGCGCCTGGACGCGGTGCACGCGCTGGTGGACACGCGGGCCCGGCACTTCCTCGAGGAGCTGTCGGAGGCCGTGGACGCGCTGGCCGCCGAGACGGGGCGGCCGTTGTTCCTGGTCGCCGAGTCGGACCTGAACGACCCCCGGCTCATCACCTCCCGCGCGGAGGGCGGTCTGGGGCTGCACGCGCAGTGGAACGACGACTTCCACCACGCCCTGCACACCACGCTCACGGGTGAGGCGCAGGGGTACTACGCCGACTTCGCGCGTGCCCCGCTGGCCGGGCTCGCCAAGACCCTCACCGGCGGCTACTTCCACGACGGGTCGTACTCCAGCTTCCGCGAGCGGCACCACGGGCGCCCGCTGGACCGCTCGCGGGTGGCCGGGCACCGGCTGCTCGGCTACAGCCAGACCCACGACCAGGTCGGCAACCGGGCGCAGGGGGACCGGCTTTCCGCCCTCCTGTCCCCCGGGCTGCTCGCGTGCGCGGCCACGCTGGTGCTGACGGCGCCGTTCACGCCGATGCTCTTCATGGGCGAGGAATGGGCCGCAGGCACGCCTTGGCAGTTCTTCACCGACCACACCGATCCGGAGCTGGCGGACGCCGTACGGCGGGGCAGGCGGCGGGAGTTCGCCGCGCACGGCTGGAAGGAGGAGGACGTTCCCGACCCGCAGGACCCGGCGACCCGGGACCGCTCCTGCCTCGACTGGTCGGAACCGGAACGCGAGCCCCACGCGCGCGTGCTGGACTGGTACCGGCGGCTCCTCGCCCTGCGCCACGAGCAGCCCGACCTGACCGACCCGGACCTCGCCGACACGAAGGTGGCCTACGACGAGGAGCGCCGCTGGCTCGCCTTCCGGCGCGGGGACGTCCTGGTGGCGGTGAACCTGGCCCCCGAGCCGGCCGAGCTGCCGCTCGGCGTGCCCCACGCACGGGTCCTGGCCGCGTGGGAGCCGGTGGAGGCGCCCGGGGCGGACGGGGTGGTGCGGCTGCCCGGGGAGTCCGGCGTGGTGCTGTTGCAGGAGTGAGTGCCCGGGGGTCAGGGGAGCTTCGCGTCCTGCGCCTCGACGACGGGCGCGAGGAGTCCCGGCCGCGCGATGCCGGCACCACCCACCGCGGTGCAGACGGTGATGGCGTCGCCGTGCCGCACGACGGCGGTGCGGATCGGCCGTGTCGCTCCGCCCCGCGGCGTGACGGCGCCGCGGTAGGCGAGTGCCTCGTCTCCGACGTCGGGGCTGTCCTCGGGCTCGAAGGGGTAGTACAGCTCGATGGTGCCGTGGGCCCGGGCGGTGAAGCCGAGGGAGCAGCCCTGCACGGCGTCGGCGAGGAGGGTGTCCATCGCCGTCACCGCCGTGCCCGGGGCGTAGGTGGCGACCGTGACGTAGATCCGCGTGCCGGGGGCCTCGTCGGTCGTGACGAGGCGGCTGAGAACGCCCTGCGGCCTGCCGAGGGGCAGTTGATGCGTCATGGCCGCAAGCGGGGTGCAGGCGTCGCCGGTGATCTCCTGCGCGGACCGGGCGAAGACGGACTTCCCCGCGGCCGGGTCGAAGGGCCGCACGGAGTAGCCCTCACCGAGGTCGGCCGCCGTGACCATGAGCGTGCCGAGCCGCTCCGCCGGGGTGCGCTGGTGCGCCGGGGACGCCGTGGCGCCGGGGCTGGTGGCCCCGGAGGTGCCTGAGCAGCCGGCCAGGCACAGCAGGACGGCGGCCGGGACCGACCAGGCCGCGACGGTGCGCTTCATGGGCGGAGGATAGCCGTACGGGGTGCGGGCGCCCGGCCCGCTACGGGGCGTCGTCCGCGTCCCCGAGGTCCGTCACCCGTTCCAGCAGGATCGGCTCCCAGGCGCGCCACAGCCGGGTCCGCGGCTGGGCGGTGTCCTTGCCGCCGAGCGCCTCGGCGAGGTGGACGAGGGCGTCGCAGCGGGCGAGCCACAGACCGCGCAGGCAGGGGCGGGCGCCGTAGCCGGCGAGGGTGGCGGCGCGTACGGCGGCGGGTGAGCCGACGGCGAGCGCCAGACCGGCGATGTCCTCGGCCGGGTCGCCGACGACCGCGCCGCCCCAGCCGAGCACTCCGCGCACCCGGCCGTCGGCGCTGACCACGAGATGGCCGCCGGTCAGGGAGTGGTGGGTGAGGACCGCCGAGCCGGGCTGGGCGGCGAGCTGGGACGCGGCGGGCGCGGTGAGCTGGTTGAGGCGTGCGGTGTCGAACTCGTCGGCGGCGGCGAGGCGTTCGGCGGCGCGTACGGCGGCCCGGCGCAGTGCTTCCAGGGAACGCGGCGCGGCCCGCGGCACGCCGAGCGTCTCGGCCTGCCGCACCGGCACCTCGCGCAGGCCCGTGAGGAGCCCGGCGAGGTCGGCCTCGCCGACGGCGGACACGTCGTGCTCCTCCCCCGAGCCACCGGGCACCTTGGTGTCCAGCGTGTAGCCCAGCCCGGGTGCCCACTCGCCGTGCGCGACGCTGGCCGGCACCGCCGTCGGGACGTGCGGGCGGACGAGGTCGCGCAGACGCAGCTCGCGGCGCTGGCGCACGGTGGCCTCGCGGTCCGGTGCGAGGCGCAGCACGTGCCGGGTGCCGACCCACCAGGTGACGGGTCCGGAGCCCGGGGTGGCGGGCCGGACGTCGGGGCCGGGGCCGCTCTGACGGGGGTCCTTGCCGCCCCGGCCGTCCGGGGCGGCCTTGGTGCCCTTGCCGTCTTCGAGGAGGGACAGGACGAGTCTGCGGACGGTGTCCGCGCTGGGTGTGGGTGCCTGGGTCATGGTCGCGCCGTTGCCGTTCGGGAGGCGGGCTGGGGACATCGGGGCCTCACTCCACTATGACCAGCTCGCGCGGGGTGGTGTTCAGGCGCCGGCCGCCGTCCTCGGTGACGGTCACGATGTCCTCGATGCGGACCCCGAACCGGCCGGGCAGGTAGACGCCGGGTTCCACGGAGAAGCACATGCCGGGTACGAGGGGCCCTTCCTCGCCCTCGATCATGTAGGGCGGCTCGTGGGTGGTGACACCGATGCCGTGTCCGGTGCGGTGGATGAAGTGTTCGCCGTACCCGGCGTCGGCGATGACCTTGCGTGCGGCCCGGTCCACGTCCTGGCAGGCGGCCCCGGGCCGCACGGCGCGGAAGCCGGCCTCCTGGGCCGCGCGCACGAGGTCGTGCACGCGGCGTTCCTCGTCGGTGGGTTCGCCGACGTGGACCGTGCGGGAGGTGTCGGAGCCGTAGCCGTCCTTCAGGCCGCCGAAGTCCAGGACGACCATGTCGCCGCGCTCGATGACGCGGTCACCGGCCTCGTGGTGCGGGTTAGCGCCGTTCGGGCCGGAGGCGACGATGGTGAAGTCGACCTGCTCGTGGCCGTGCCGGCGCAGCAGCCGGTCGAGGTCCGCGGCCACCTCGGACTCCCGGCGGCCGGCGAAGGAGACGCCCCGGATCTCCTCGAACGTCGCGTCGGCGGCGGCTCCGGCGGCCGTCATGAGGTCCAGCTCGGCCGCGTCCTTGACGGCGCGCAGCATCGGCAGGGCCTCGGTGAGCGAGGCGTAGGAGCTGCCGGGCAGCGCCTGCTGGAGGGCCAGCAGGTGCAGGGCCCAGGCGTTGTCGCTGATGCCGAAGCGGCCGGTGGGGTCGAGGAGGGCGGCGGTGGCGGCGTAGGGGTCCTTGCCGTCGGTCCAGTCGCGCAGGGTCAGGGCGGGCGCGCCGGACGCCCGCCCGGCGTCCGGCGCCTCCAGGGCGGGGACGACCAGGACGGGGTCCTGCCCGGCGGCGAGGACCAGCAGGGTGAGCCGTTCGGTGACCGCCGGGGGCGTGTAGCCGGTGAGCCACACCAGGTCCGGGCCGGGGGCCACCAGCAGGCCCGCGAGACCGGCGTCGGCGGCGGTGCGCGCGGCGCGCTCCATGCGGGCCCGGTAGTCGTCGGCGGTGAAGGGCGCGGCGGTGCTGCCGGTCATCCGGGCCTCCCAGGACGGACGAAGGTGCTACGGGCAGCATCCTGCCCGGCCGGAGGGGGCTGCGCGAGCCGTCTGCGGGCATTCACCCAGGCGACCGCCCTGACGGCGGCGCACCGCCCTCCCCACGGCACCGGGCGTGGGGGCCCTGGCCCGACGCCTGCCGGTGACCCCGGGAGGGCGAGCCGATCACCGGGCGGGGCGCCCCGCCCGGCCCGGCGCGCCCCGCCCTGGACGATCGGGGCGGCTCACGGGGCGCTTGCAGGACGGACGGGAGGGCGCTTCACGCCGCCACGGCCGGTACGAGGGTCAGCTGCTCGTAACCTCCGCCGCGGTGGCGGACCGTCAGCCTGACCTTCGCGCCCGGCCGGGCGCGGGCCACGGCCCGGACCAGATCGGCGGCCGTGTCGATCCGGGTCGTGCCGAAGGCGAGGAGGACGTCACCGCGCACCAGGCCGGCCGCCTGGGCCGGCCCGGGCACGTGCAGCCCCACCACCACGGCCCCCGGCTTGCGGGCGTCCATGACCTGCACGCCGAGGGTCGTGGCGACGGGAGCGGCCGGAGCGGCGGCGGGTGAGGCGCCGGGGGACGACGGCGTGTGCCACGCCCGCGGGCCGAAGCGCCCGCCCTTGCCGGCCAGGGAGACGCCCATCGCCCCGAGGCCGATCCCGGACAGCACCAGAACCGCGCCGACGAACCCGGCGAGCAGGACGTTGAGGAGCCGCCGCCCCCGGCGCCGGGCGGCGTGCGGGCGGGGTCTCGACGGACCGGAGCCGGCCCCGGGCGTGGCCCGCGGCCCGGGCTCCTGGCCCGGCATCGGCTTGGGTCGCAGCGCGGTCTGTTCCATGGCTCGCCTCCGGGTGGTGCCGATCGCCTCCGGCGGATCCCGGAACGATCACGGCAGGTGCTCTACCCGGCACATCGGCGGCCGACGAGCCACGAACGAGTGAGACTGACCGGGGCCCGGCGCGGACAGGGATCGGCTCAGCGGAGCGCGGGCACGGGCACGGCCGGCGGGCGGCCCGGGAGGAAGCCGTGGGCGCGCCGGGACAGCCACTCGTCCTTGTAACGGTCCACCGCGCGGTGCCAGTTGAGGATGCCGGACATCCAGTTCCGCAGGTCCGCCACGTACGTCGCCATCGCCGCGCGCGCCTCCCGCGAGAGCCGGAAGTCGTCGTACAGGACGGGCAGTTCGTGCTCGACGACGTGCTCGAACTGGCGCATGCGCTGGTTCAGCAGATCGTGCACGATGCCCAGCCCGGTCGGGTAGTCGCAGCCGAAGAAGGTCTGCACGACGAGGATCGCGTTGTGCATCTCGCCTTCGAACTCGATCTCCTTCTGGTAGGAGAAGACGTCGTTGACCAGGCACGCGAAATCCATCGCGGCGTTCTCCAGGGAGCGGACCGGGCCGCTGCGGTAGACCTCGGGCGGGACGGACGGGCCGTGTCCCATCCGGCACAGGCTCAGCGTGAGGTCGGATCCGAAGGTCGCGCGGCGCATCTCCAGGTAGTCCACCGGGTCGGGCACCCGGTTGTGGAGCTGGTTGAGCAGCTCCCACACCCAGCTCTCGGTCATGACGTCGATCGCGTTCTTGAGCGTGCGCCGCGCCTCGGGCGCCATCTGGGCGGTGGTGCGCGCCCACAGGTCGGCCAGGCCCCGCTCCATGGCGTTGGCCGGGGGCGGCGGCGTCTCACCGGCGAGCGGCATGCAGTCGGACAGGCGGGCGGTGGTGAGCCGGGCCGCGGCGAGGTCGCGGCGGTGTCCGTAGACCAGCGGGTAGTAGTCGTCGCCGTAGGTGCCCCAGGCGAGCCACTGCGCGCTGAGGTCGAGTGCCTCGGGTGTGGCGTCCGGATCCAGGCCCGCCGAGCAGAGCGGGAGGTCGTAGGCCCGGAGCTTGTCCTCGTCCCAGACGCCTTCGGTGAGGATGCCCATCCGGCCCACCCAGTCGCGCAGGCTGCGGCGGGCGTGGTCCACGTGCGGGCTGAGGTGCAGCGGGAACGGCATGCGGATGTCGGGGATCCGTGACGGCCCGACCTTCTGGTACGGCACATGCGTGAAGGAACGCAGCCTCCCCGACTGCCCGGACCGCGTGGGCGACGCACCCACGGCTTTGGCCGTCGCGAGCAGGGCGCGGACGTCGGCGGCCGAGGTGCCGATGCCGGAGCACCCCGGCCACGGGCTGTCGCCGCGCGCCGCGTTCTCGTTCATGTAGCGGCTGGAGCGCAGATGCCATTCGTGGCCGCCGGACTGCCAGTCCTGGAGCCCCTTGGTGTACGCCGCCACGGCCGCGACCTCGTCCGGCGTGAGCCCCTTCTCCAGGGCCACGGCGGGCACTTCGGTGAACGCGGTGTGCTCGAACTGGTGCAGCCGGGAGGTGAGGACGTCGTTGACGATGTCGGCGGCCTCCTGCGTGGTGCAGCCGAAGAAGGTCTCCAGGACGAGCACGCCGTTGCTGTTCTCGCCCTCGTCCTCCACCTCGCGCTGGTAGGAGAACAGGTCGTTGCGCAGGTGCACGGCGTCGGAGAACGTCTCCATCAGCACCCTGAGCGGCCTGGTGCCGGCGACGGCGGCGGGAACCTCGGCGGTCGCGTACTCCACGAGCCCGGCCGACCAGGGGGCTCCGCCGACCTTGCGGCGCATCTCGATGTACTCGACGGGGTTGGCGATCCGCCCCTCGTTGATGTTGGACAGCTCCCACATCGACTCGTTGAGCAGATGCTCGGTGGCCACGGCGAAGCGGCGGCGCCAGTCCTCGGACATCTTCGGCACCGTGCGCGCCCACAGGTCGGCCAGGCCCGCCTCGACCGGGTTGCGCGGCTTGGGGACGGGAGCCGACAGGTCCAGCGGCATGAACAGCGGCAGCCGGTCCAGGTGGGCTTTGCCGGCGGCGCGGTCCGGGCTGCGCTTGTACATCTCCAGGAAGTGGTCGTCGAAGAAGAAGACCCACACGTACCAGTCGGTGATCAGGGACAGGGCGTCGGCGTCGCAGTCGGGGTGGGTGTAGGCGCAGAGCAGGCCGTAGTCGTGCGCGTCGAGGTCGGCCTGCTCCCAGACGCCGGACCCCTCCAGCATGCCCATCTCGCGCGCCCACCGCGTGGAGTGGGCCCGGGCCTCGTCGAGATGCGGGTTCAGCCGCGCGGGGTGCGGCATGTAGAAGGGAGGGAGTTCGAACGGCTGCGTCATGGCCGGGCCCTACCCGGCGCCCCGCGGCGGCATCCGCCGGGCCGGACATGATCACACCATCGCGTGAATCGGGCGTGAACGCGGGCGAGGGGGAGGTGATGTGGCTTAGCCGGGGACCTTCACCTGGATCAGCGCGTGCGTGCCGCTGGTGCGCCAGCGCTGTTCCTCCTTCGCGACCAGGGCGGCCTCGGTGTCCGCGTCGAGGCCGGTGATCACGTCGGACTTCAGGGTGCGCAGGGCGGCGACCGCTCCGGGGAAGGAGGCGGTGACGTCGGCGAACGGCGTGGTCGGGTCCCAGAGCCGGTCGCCCACCAGGCGGCGGTAGTTGAGGTCGCCCTTGACGATGGTCAGCGTGGCCGCCTCGAACTCGGCGCGCAGGTCGCCGGGCATCTCCCCGTACGGCAGCGGGGCGCTGGAGAAGGGGTGGGCGCGCAGGGTGAGACGGCCGTCGGCCAGGGCGGACCACAGCCGCCGCCCGTACGCGGCGGCCGCTCCCCCGGCTCCGGTCAGCCGGCGCACGGCGTCGACGACGTCGGCGGTGGTGGCGTCGGAGACGTAGTAGGGGTACGGCTTGACGTGCAGCACCGCCCGGCCGACGCGCCCGCTCTCCAGGAGGTGCGCGATGAGGAGGAGATCGGGGACGAGTTCACGGCCCGCGTTGTCGGCGACCAGGCACAGGGTGCCGCTGTCGGGGCCGGTGGTGTCGAGCAGTGACCAGAGCCGGTCGCTGTCATCGGTGACCAGGCCGGGGGCGGCGTCCGGCTGTCGCGCCCCTTCGTCGGAGAGGCGGAAACCGAGGTCGGCGCGGTTGCCCCAGAGGGAGCCGTGCAGCAGGGCCTGTGCCTGTTCGGTGGCGGGGAGGCCGGAGAGGTCGTCGAGGGCGGCGAGTTCCTCGTCCGTCTCGGCGGAGTCGAGCTCGGCGAGCTTGGAGGGGCGGAAGGGGTCGATGCCCTGCCAGGGGCCCGGGCCGAAGTAGCCGACGGCTTGGAGCAGTCGGCGGTAGAACCAGCTCTCGGACCACAGCCACGGCACGTCGAACCAGGACCGGCCGGTGTACGCGCGCAGTCCCCAGGCGTCCCAGAGGGCGCGGTCGTGCGCGTCGGCGGGGAGGGGTTCGATCTCGCCCTCGGTGCAGTTGACGAGCAGTTCGTCGAGGGCGCGGTGCTGCGCGGGTTCGTACGGGAAGGCCTCGCGGACCTGCTGGATGACGGCGGGGTGCCGCTCGGCGAGCACACGGTGGGGGAAGGAGCCCGGCTGGTTGCCGAGGAGCACGGGCGCGGAGGGGGTGTCGGGCATGGGCCTCACCGTAACGCGCGGGTGCGGCGCACGGGACGGCTCGCCCGGCGCCCCGGTCAGACGGGGGCGATCTCCCGCTCCAGGCGTGCCGCCAGGCTGAGATAGCGGGCGCGGCGGGTCACCGGGACCAGACCGCGGATGAGTATGTTCCACATTTCCGCGGTCCGGCGGGGCTGGCGCGCGACCGGCTCCCGCGAGCGGCCCACGACACGGGTGCCGACGAAGAAGCAGACCAACGAGTGGGCGACGACGTCGATGTCGATGTCCGGGTGGAGGTCGGATTCCTTCACCGCGCCGACGAGCCGGGACGTGACGATGTCCAGCCATTCGGTGAAGGGGTGGCTCAGGGGCGGGCGGGGCCGGATCCCGCCTGTGGCGAGCCGCAGGCCGGCCCGCAGCACCGGGTCCTCGACGGACATGCGGGTGATGCCGAAGGTGAGGCGCATCAGCGCCTCCAGGGAGGTGTGGCCGCGGTTGTCGGTCTCGGTCGCCATCCGGCGGGCGGTGTGCGACTGGAGTTCGAGGATCGCGTGGGCGAGATCCTCCTTCGCCGCGAAGTGGAAGTACAGGGCGCCCTTGGTGACGTGGGCGTGCTCCACGATGTCGCTGAGACTGGTCGATTCGTAGCCGCGACGGTCGAACAGGTCAGCGGCGGCCGTGATGATCGTCGAGCGGGTCTGCTCGGCTCGCAACTGCCTCGCCATCGGCTGAACTCTCCCGGGACGGAAATGAACGGGTCATGCCGTTTGTTTTTACCCCCCGTACACGATAACTCACCCTCAGACGGTGTTCACCACACCAGTGTGCCGGAGTGCGGGTGCACATCCGGCAAAACAAGCGCAACTGGTGAAAGGAAACAGCGCGTTCGGTATCTAAATGTGGGGCTTGCGGGACCAACGTAAAGGCGGGCCGGCCGGTGCCCCATCCGCACCGGCCGGCCCGCCCGCTGGGTGGCCTGCCTCGTTCAGCGATCCCGAAGGAGGATCAGAAGGTCAGCTTCCAGCCGTTGAGGGTGCCCGTGTCCTGCGCCGCGGTGTCCTGGACACGCAGCTTCCAGGTGCCGTTGGCCACCTCCGAGGAGGCGTTCACCGTGTAGGTGGTGTTCACGTTGTCGGCCGAGTCCGAGGCGGCGGACTTCAGGCGGTACGCCGAACCGTCCGGCGCGACCAGGTCGATGACGAGGTCACCACGGTAGGTGTGGGTGATGTCCACGCCGACCTGGAGGGCCGAGGGGGCGTTGCCGCTGCGGCCGGTGACGCTGATCGGCGACTCGATCGCAGCGCCGTTGTCCGGGATGGCGACGGCGGTGGTGCTGGAGAACGTCGTGCCGGTGGACGTACCGCCCTTGACGGCCTGGACCGTCTTCGCGGCGTCCGCGAGGCCCGCGCCACAGCCGCCGGAGCAGGCGCCGGGCAGCGGACGGGCGTTGGCCTTGATGGCCGACTCGATCTGCGCCGGGGTGAGGGCGGAGTTGGCCGACTTCATCAGGGCGGCGAGGCCCGCGACGTGCGGGGTGGCCATGCTGGTGCCCTGGTAGTAGTCGTAGTTCTCGCTCGACGGCGTCTTCGTGCCGGAGTTCAGCGTGGAGAGGATGCCGTTGGCGGTACCGGTGCTGGTCTGGCCGCCGGGAGCCGAGATGTCGACGAGGGTCCCGTAGTTCGAGTAGGACGCCCTGGCGCCGGAGCGGTTGGTGGCGGCGACCGCGATGACGTTGTTGCAGTTCGCCGGGGAGGCGTTGGAGACGTTCTGGTTCTCGTTGCCGGCCGCGACGACGACGGTGGTGCCGCGGTTCACCGCGCCGGTGATGGCGCTCTGGGTGGCGCTGGAGCAGGCGCCGCCCCCGCCGAGGCTCATGTTGATGACCTTGGCGACGTTGGTGTTGGCGGGCACGCCGGCCACGGTGCCGCCGGACGCCCAGGTGATGGCGTCGATGATGTCGGAGTCGTAGCCGCCGCACTTGCCGAGGACACGGAGCGGGGAGATCTTCGCGCCGTAGGCGATGCCGGCGACGCCCTTGCCGTTGTTGGTGGCGGCGGCGATGGTGCCGGCGACGTGGGTGCCGTGCCAGGAGGAGGTGGACGCGGCGATGCCCTGGCCGCACTCGTTGGCGTTGTACCAGTCGCCCGGGTCGGCCGGGTTGCTGTCACGGCCGTTGCCGTCGACGGAGACGGCGGTGTCCGAGATGAAGTCGTAGCCGGCCACGATGTTCGCGGCCAGGTCCGAGTGGGCCACGTAGCCGGTGTCGATGACGGCGACGGTGACGCCGGTGCCGGTGGTGGTGTCCCAGGCGCCGGGGACGTTCATGCCCGCGGTGGCCTCGAAGAGGTCCCACTGCTTGCTGTACTCGGTGTCGTTCGGAGTGACGGCCGTCGGCTTGTTCAGACGGTCCGGGACGACGTAGGCGACCTGCGGGTCGGCCCGGTACTGGGCGACGACGTCGGCGACGGACGCCTTGGAGGGGTCGGTGCCCAGCTCGACGAGGGCGGCACCGGTGCCGAGGCGGCGCTGGAAGTCGATGTCCTCGCCGGTCTTCTCGGCCTTGGTCGCGGCGTCGGCGGCGGCGGCCTTGTCCGACTTGGCCTCGCTGGCGCCGGACTTGTAGCCGACGATGAGGCGCTCGGCCGGGGTGCCGGGGGCGGCCTCGGTCTGAGCGGCCGGGACGGCGGCCGGGGCGGAGGCGGACTCCTGGGCGACGGCGACCGAGGCGGGGGCTGCGGTCAGCAGGGCGGCGGAGACGGCGGCGACGGATATCAGCTTCCGTCTGAGCTCTGGGGAGATACGCACGATCGTTGCCTTTCGTGGCCGGACTCCGGGCTGGGCGGAGCGGCGGTGGGGTCGCTTCGTCCTCGAAGCGGAGGGGGGTCGTTCGAAAAGCGAAGAGCGACGCGATGGCCGGCCAGGCGTGAGGCGGGGAGCGGACCCGTTCGGGGTTACCTGTGGGTCAGCGGTGCTCGAACGATAGGCAAAGAGAAGGTCAGCGGGATACGGGGGAAACCCTCGGTTCGACGGCGACCCCACCCTCTATGGCGTGCGGTCGAGCGCCCAATGGCCCCTTTTCACGCGGGTCGTGGCGTGATGAACGCACCGGGCCGATTTCCCGTACTGCACACCGAACGTCGCCCCACCCAGGCCGAGGAGACGCAGACGGATGTCTCGTACCACCGCACACCGCACCGCACTCGCGGCCGCCCTCGTCACCCCGCTGCTGCTCCCGCTGTGGGCGGCGGGTCCGGCCCGGGCGCACGGTGCGCCGACGGACCCGGTGAGCCGGGCGGTGGCCTGCTCCCCGGAAGGGGGTGAGCGCGCGGGCACGGCGGCCTGCCGTGCGGCCGTCGCCGCGAACGGCGGGCCCTTCACGGCGTGGGACAACCTGCGGGTGGCGAACGTCGGCGGCCGGGACCGGCAGGTCGTCCCGGACGGGAAGCTGTGCAGTGGGGGGCTGCCCGCCTACCGGGGCCTCGATCTCGCGCGCTCCGACTGGCCGTCGACCCGGGTGACACCCGGCGCCACGCTGACCATGCGGTACGTCTCGACGATCCCGCACACCGGCACGTTCCGGATGTATCTGACCAAGCCCGGCTACGACCCGGACGGGCCGCTGTCCTGGTCCGACCTGCCCGCCAAGCCCTTCGCGGAGGTGACGGACCCGCCCCTGAGGAACGGCGCCTACCGCTTCGGGGCGGCCCTGCCGTCCGACCGGGCCGGGCGGCACGTGCTGTATACGGTCTGGCAGAACAGCAGTACGCCGGACACCTATTACTCGTGCTCGGACGTGGTGTTCCCGCAGGCGGGGAAGCGGCAGCCGCAGGAGACCGGGCCCGCGCGGAAGCCGGAGCGGGAGACGGAGCAGCAGAAGGCGCGGCACAAGGCGCCGTCGGAGGAGTCGCCGAAGGAGTCGCCGAAGGAGGAGGCGCCGTCGGCGAGCACGGCCGTGCGGAGTCCCGGTCCGCAGTCGCGACCGCGAGGCGACGAGACGCCCCTGGCCGTTACCGCCGGCCCGGCCTCCGGCCCGTCGGCGCCCATACTGGCGGGCGGCGCCGCGGCGGTGCTGTTGCTCACCGGCGGCGCCGCCCTGGCCGTACGACTACGGCGACGCTGAACTACTCCTGTTCAGCTGTTAGTTGACGTTGACGGCGACGCCGCCCTTGGTCACCGGGGCGTACTTGGCGGTGAAGAAGGCGTTGGCGAAGCACAGCGACGAGCCGGACACCTTGGTGAACTGCTGGTTGGTGAAGGAGATGCTGTTGTCGGCGTTGCTCGCCGTGCCGGTCAGGCCGGGGGCCTGGTAGACGCAGGTGATGGTGCCGAGCAGGGTGCGCAGCTTGACGGTGGACTGGACGGTGGAACCCGCGGCCGGGGCCACGGAGACGGTGCCGTCGGAGGACACGCTGGTGGTGTAGGGCAGGTTGTCGACGGTGATGCCGCTGACGCCGAGCACCCCGACGACGTTGGCGGTACAGCCGCTGGTGTCGAAGCTGTGCTTGGTCAGGGACTCGGTGGCGGTGCCCGGGGCGGCCGGGTTGTCCGTGACGGTGGCGGAGAACGCCGACTTGGTGCAGGAGATGCCGTTGGTGCCGGTCGCGCTGGAGTGGAAGGTGGCGGCGGTGCCGCTCGCCAGGGACGCGTCGAGGACGTCGCCGACCGCGACGGATCCGCCGTCGGCGGTGGTCAGGACGGGGGTGTCGGCCGCGGAGGCGGGGGCCGCGAGGCCCAGGGCGGCGGCGGCTGCGGTGAGGGCGATGAGGGTGCGCGTACGCATGCGGGTGTACCTCTTTCGATAGCGGGGGGTGTGGGGTGGGGGGTGCGCCGGGCCTCCGCCGTTGCCGGCTCGTCACGCCTTCTCCGTACGTGACGGGCCGGCAACGGCAGGCCGGGTACCGGCCGGAGACTCACACGGGAAGGGGCCTCCGGCCGGGCCGGGCGGGGGGTGGCTGGTGGCACGGCTCGAGGAAGGGCGGCCATGCCGGGGTGGGGGACTCGGGCGACGGAAAGCCCGTACGGACGTGCCGGGCGGTGTGATGCCCGTACGGGGACGAGCGGGTCCGGGACACGCGGAAGTGCCGCGCGGCGGATCCGGCGCCACGGATCCGGTGGGACGAGGAGAGTTGTAGACCTGCGTCTCCCGCAACGTCAAGGCTCCGTAAGGGAGTTGTGCCCAGGTTGAGCCTTTCGCAAGAGCGGCGACTCACCTGCGGCGCACAACCGACACTCTTTGTCCACACTTCCCTTGACCCTTAATGTAACCGCCGGTAACTTCCTGGATGGCTACTGCGGCGTAACGAGAAAGCCCTTGCACCCGCCGGGAGTTGCGAGGAGACGTGCGTCCGCGGTCGATGTCCGCGCCAGGGCAACGTGCCACCGAAGTCCGATCCGCACCCACACGCACCTGGAGCAGCCATGACCTCCTCCGCCGAGCACACCCCCGAAAGACCGGACGGCGCCGCCGCCCCGGACGCCAGTGACGCTCCCGCGCGACGCGGACGGGTACGGGCACGCCGGGCCGCGGTGATGGCGGTGCCGGCCACTCTGGTCGCCGCAGGCCTCGCGGTCCTCACCGCCGAGGGAGCGCTGGGCGTGCAGTTCGCCATCTCCGGCATGCCGTTCACGGTCACCGCGACCGAGCTGAACGGCACCGGCTTCGCGCAGTTCGGCGGCCTGGACGAGATGGCCGAGGGCAGCCCCAACGCGGGTGACACCGGCGGTCAGGTGCTGGTCGTCACGTCCGTGATCAAGAACGCGACCCTCTCCAAGCTGTGCCAGAGCGTGGACCTGGGCGGCACGAACCTGGTCATCCGGGCGGGCGAGGGGTCGCAGAAGGTCAGCGCCAGCGATCTGACCACCGACTCGACCGAGCTGACCGGCGACGCCGCGTTCAACAACATCGAGATCGGCAACGACGCCAGCACGCTCGACAAGGCAGGCCCCAAGGGCCGGGGACCCAAGGGCGTGTTCAGCCAGCAGTCCGACACGGTGCACATCGCCAACCTGCGGCAGACCAACTACGCCACGACCGCCGGTGTGTTCAAGCTGCCCGGTCTGAAGCTGGGCTTCAGCGGGTCGGGTTGCTGATGCCGCGCGGTCCGCGCGAGGGAGTCCGGCCCGCCTTCAGGCAGTGGCGGGCCGGCCGCCCGTTCTGGGGCGGGCTGCTGCTCACCCTGGGCGGGGCGGAGGTCCTGCTCACCCTGAAGGCGTCGCTGGACGTCATCCTGCACGTCGGCATGCAGGGCCTGGCCGGGTACCTGCTCCCGGCCGTGATGCTGCTGTGCGGCGTGCTGATCCTCTTCAACCCCGCACAGCGCCTGTTCTACTCGGTGATCGGCGTGCTGGTCTCCCTGGGCACCTGGCTGACCTCCAACCTGGGCGGCTTCTTCGTCGGCCTGCTCCTGGGCGTGATCGGCAGCTGCCTCGCCTTCGGCTGGCTCCCGGACCAGGAGCCCCGCGTCAGCCGCAGGAAGCGCCGCAAGGAGGCCCGGGCGGCGAAGACGGTGCCGTCGGCGCCGCTGGGACAGTCCTGAGGTCCGTCGTACGGAGTCACCGGTGCGCCGGCGTGAAGAGTCACCCGGTGCGCCGGGTCCGCTTCACGGCCGGGCCTGATCGGCGTCCACGGGCGTGGCGGGCCGGGTCTGCGCGGCGGGTGCCGCGTCCGAAGTCCCGTCCTCCTTCAGGGCCTTGGCCTCACTTTTGAGGATCCGCATCGAGCGGCCCAGCGAGCGTGCCGTGTCCGGCAGCCTCTTCGAACCGAACAGGACGATCACGACGATCGCCACGATCAGCAGGTGCCAGGGCTCCAGTCCGTTGCGCAGCACGTCATGCCCTCCCTCTCGTCGACAGTTGCTACATTGCGCAACTGTACAACCCCCGCGCGAGAGGCAAGCAGACGCCGATGACGGTCACCAGCAATCGGAGGACGGACCCGCCGCGGCACCGGAGCGGGGGCGCCACCCACGGCAGCCGGGGCGCGCCCCGGGACGGCAGGCGCCGGCGCGGCCGCCGACGCGGCCGGGGCATACGCACCGCCCTCCTGGTCGGGCTCGCGCTGCTCGTGCTCGTCGCCGGCGGCGCCGGATGGCTGTATCTCAAGCTGGACGGCGACATCAGCACGTTCGACTCCGGCGGCCTCTCCGACAACCGCCCCGACGCCGCCTCGTCGAAGGGCGAGAACGTCCTGGTCATCGGCTCCGACACCCGCACCGGCGGCAACAACGCGCTGGGCGGCGGCGAGAAGGACGACGTGGGCCGCTCCGACACCGCCTTCCTGCTGCACGTCTACGCCGACCACCGGCACGCCGTCGCCGTCTCCATCCCGCGCGACACCCTGGTGACCATCCCGCCCTGCAAGCTGCCCGACGGCACCTGGACCAAGGCGCGGCCGGACACGATGTTCAACGCGGCGTACTCGGTCGGCCAGACCGCCGAGGGCAACCCGGCGTGCACCCAGAACACGGTCGAGCAGCTCACCGGGCTGCGCGTCGACCACACCGTCGTCGTCGACTTCAAGGGCTTCGCGGAGCTGACGGACGTGGTGGGCGGGGTGCGGGTGTGCCTGCCGAAGGACGTCCACGAGAACGATCTCGACCCGCATCTCACGGCCCCCGGCAAGCTGCTCTTCCACAAGGGCGAGCAGACCGTGTCGGGGCAGAAGGCCCTGGACTACGTCCGGCTCCGGCACGGCATCGGCGACGGCTCCGACATCGGCCGGATCAAGCGCCAGCAGGCGTTCGTGGCGAGCCTGCTGAAGGAGGTCAAGGGCAAGGGCCTCACCCCCACACGGCTGTTGCCGCTGGCCGAGGCCGCCACGAAGTCGCTGACCGTCGACCCGGGCCTCGGCTCCGCCGACAAGCTGATCTCCTTCGCGATGGGCCTGAAGGACATCGACCTGCACAACACCAAGTTCGTCACCCTGCCCTGGCGCTACTCCGGGTCCCGGGTGGCGGTCGTCCAGCCGGACGCGGACGCCCTGTGGGCAGCGCTGCGGGCCGACCGCACGATCGACGGGCACGACGCCGGCGGGAAGAAGACCGGAACAGCTCGTTCCAAGGCCTCCCCCTCCCCCGCGCCGGTCTCCGGTGAGGGCATCGACGTCACCGTCTACAACGGCACGGCCGTCCCCGGCCTGGCCGCCCGTGCCGCCGCCGCCCTCACCGGGGACGGCTTCACCGTCACGGGCACGGCGACGGCCGCCGACCAGCACCGCGCGAGCACGCTGGTCGAGTACGGACCGGGCCAGGAGGACCGGGCCAGGACCGTGGCGCGGGCCTTGCCCGGGGCCGAGTTGCGGTCCACGGCCGGCGACGGGATCAGTGTCGTCCTGGGGCAGTCGTACGCGGACGCCCCGGCGGCGGACCCGTCCGCCTCCCCGGCGCCGGCCGCCGTGCCGTCCGAGGTCGCCGACGGGGCCCGGTCCGCGGACGACAACCCCTGCTCGAACCTCACCTACGGCTGACGCCGCCGGTGCCGGGTCCGGGCCGCCGCCAGGGCCAGGGCGTACAGGCCGAGGACGACGGCCGGCAGCAGGTAGTAGGCGGCCGGCAGGGCCGTCATGCCGAGGGCCGCCCCGAGGGGGCTCGGCGGGAGCAGCAGGCCCACGACGGCGAGACCGCCCGCCGCCAGGCCGACCGGACCCGGCGCGCTGCCCGCCGCGTCGCGCCGGCCGGTGCGCAGCAACAGCATCACGGCGGCCTGGGTGAGCAGGTTCTCGGTGAACCAGGCGGAGTGGAAGACGGCCTCGTCGTCCATGGCGTCGGGCCCGTTCAGCACCAGGGCGAGGACGGCGAAGGTGGCGAGGTCGGCGAGGGCGTTGAGCATCCCGAAACCGACGGCGAACCGCAGGAAGGAGCGCGGCCTGAGCACGGCCGGGCCGCGCAGGGCCGCCGCGCCGGGACGGTCGTGGGCGAAGGCGAGCTGCGCCGCGTCGAAGCACAGGTTCTGCGCGAGCACCTGGGCCGGGAGCATCGGCAGGAAGGGCAGGAGCAGACCAGCGGCGAGCATGGCGACGACGTTGCCGAGGTTCGAGGAGAGCGTGACACGCAGGTACGAGGCGATGTTGCCGCTCGCGTGCCGGCCGGCCGTGATCGCGTGGCCGATCGCCGTGAGGTCCTTCTCGCCCAGCACGACGTCGGCGCTCTCCCGCGCCACGCCGACGGCGGAGCGGGGCGCGATGCCCACGTCGGCGGCGCGCAGGGCGGCCACGTCGTTCACGCCGTCGCCGAGGAAGCCGACGGTGTGTCCGGCGGCGCGCAGGGCGGCCACGACCCGGGCCTTGTCCTCGGGGGCGCAGCGGGCGACGACCGTCGCCTCCGCCGGGTCGTCGCCGAGCCGGTCGGCGGTGCGCACCTCACCCGGGTCCAGGCCCAGGTCCCGGCAGGCCCGGGCCGCCGTGGCGGGGTGGTCGCCGGTGAGGACCTTCACCGTGACACCGCGGGCGGCCAGTTCGCGCAGAGCCTCGGCGGCGGTGGGCGCGAGGGCGTCCCGGAAGGTCACCAGGCCCCGGAAGACCAGGCCCCGGGCATCGGACGTGCGGGCGCCCGCCGGGCGGTCGGCCGTGGCGACGGCCAGGACCCGCAGGCCGGCGTCCGCCTCCCGGGCGGCGAGGGCGAGCAGCCGGCCGTGCTCGCCGGGCGGCGTCGCGCAGCGCTCCAGGACGGCTTCCGCTGCGCCCGTGACGACGACGGTGTGCCGCCCGAGCTCACCGCGGACCACCGCGGTCGCCATCCGCCGCACGGGGTCGAACGGCACGGCGTCCACCCCGTCGTACTCCTCGCCCACCGGCCCGGCCGCCTCCAGCAGGGCCTCGTCGAGGGCGTCGGGGGCGGGCAGTTCGGCGAGCTGGAGGGTCCACCAGGCGCCGACGGCGGCCCAGCGCAGCACCTCCGGGTCTTCCCGGCCGGCCGGGTCGAGGGCCCTCTCGACGACCGGACGGTCCTGGGTGAGGGTGCCGGTCTTGTCGACGCACAGCACGTCGACCGCGCCCAAATCGTGCAGTGCCGGAAGCCGTTTGACGATCACGCCGTGCGCGCGGGCGAGGAGGGCGGCGCCGCGGGCCAGGCAGGTCGTGACGATCACCGGCAGCATCTCGGGCGTCAGCCCGACGGCGACCGCGACGGCGAAGGGAAGTGTCTCCAGGCCGCGGTCGCGCAGGGTCGCGTTCGCCATCAGCACCAGCGGCGGTGTCAGCAGCATGAACCGGATCAGCACCCAGGAGATCCCCTGCACCGACCGGTCGAAGGCCCCGCCCTCGCGGGGCGCCTCGGGGGCCCGGTGGGCGGCCGCGAACCGCGTGCCGGACCCGGTCGCCAGCACGACGGCGGTGGCGCCGCCCGAGGCGACCGTGCTGCCCTGGAAGCACAGGTGGGACTCGTCGGGGGCGTCCGCGTCGACCGCCCGCTTGGTCACCGGCGCCGACTCCCCGGTCAGCGCGCCCTGGTGCACGGTGAGTCCCCGGGCCCGCAGCAGCCGCAGGTCCGCCGGGACCAGATCACCGGGGCCGAGCCGGAGCACGTCGCCGGGGACCAGTTCGGCGACCGGCACCTCCCGGGGCTCCGGCGGCTCGGCGGGGCCGGGGCGGCGCAGCACCGTGGCGGTGCCGGCGACCAGTTCGCGCAGGGCGTCCAGGGACCGGTCGGCCCGGTGCTCCCCGCTCGCCCGCAGCACACAACTGACCGCGACCAGGGCGAGGATCACCACGGCGGTGCCCCAGGAGGCGACGGCGGCGGACACCAGGCCGAGGCAGAGCAGTACGGCGGTGAAGGGGTCGCGCAGGGCGCGTACGCACCGGCGGGGCCAGGAGGGGGTACGGCGGTCCGGCAGGGTGTTCTCGCCCACGGCGGCCAGCCGGGACGCGGCCTCGGTCTCGGTCAGCCCCCGGGGCCCCGACTCGAGCCGGCGCAGCACCTGATGGGTGGTGCCCTCGGCCGTCTCAGAGGCCATGGAGGTGGCGGCGCGCCGGTGCGGCGCGGCCGGTGAGCCGGTCCACCAGGAGCCGCACGACCTCGACGATGTCGGGATCGTCGACGTAGTACACCTGCCGACGGCCCTCGCGGCGGGAGCGGACCAGTCCGGCCAGCTTCAGCTTGGTGAGGTGCTGGCTGACCGCGGGCAGCGCCCCGCCGACCCGTTCGGCCAGCCCGGTCACGTCGCTCTCGCCCTGCGCCAGCGCCCAGACGATGTGCAGCCGGGCGGGCGAGGCCAGCAGACCGAAGGCCTCGGCCGCACGGGCGAGCACGTCCGCGGACGGGTCCTCGAAGCCATCGCCGGCTGCCGCCACCGTCACCGCCCCTTCCGTCGTCCCGCGAGGCCGTCCACCGTCCCGCGCGCGCACCAGTGTAGGCAGGCGTCCCGGGGCGGAACGGGTCGCACCGGGGCCGATCGCCCGGGGCGGGTGCGACGGCGGCACGGATCCGCACGCGGCGTCCGAACCGCATGGACGGTACGGAAAGCCGAGGTGAGAGGCTTCTCGACCCGTTCGTTCGACGGGTCGGACAGATCATCACGATGCGGCAGCGGCACCTCACGGCACGTGGCTGCTCACTTGACGACCGGTGGTCACACACGGTTGGCTCCGGGCCAGCGAGAGTCATCCGGTCGGTGCACACCCTGCGGTCCGCCCGCACTCTCACCCTGCTCTTGCTCGGCCGCACAGCGAGGTCCGCTCCTCATGAACACTCCTCCCCCACCGCCCACTTCCGCCGGACGCGTCCGCCTCGCGGCCGTGGCGTCCGCCCTGTGCCTGCTCGTCTCCGGCTGCTCGGCCTTCGGCGCGGCCGACGGCACCGCGGACGCGGCGAACGGGCCGGGCGGGATGAAGGTCACCCTGGTGACACACGGGGGCAAGGGCGACGCCTTCTGGGACTTGGTGCGCAAGGGCGCCGAGACGGCGGCCGCCAAGGACGGCGTCGACCTGACGTACGTCAGCGACGCGGATCCGGCCGCGCAGGCCGATCTGGTGCGGGACGCGGTCCGTGACAAGGCCGACGGCATCGCGGTGACCCTGGCCAAGCCGGCGGCGATGCGCGGCCCGGTCGCCCAGGCCAAGGCGGCCGGCATTCCCGTCGTGGGCCTCAACTCCGGCATCGACGCCTGGCGTCCGACGGGACTCCTGGAGTACTTCGGCCAGGACGAGTCCGTCGCCGGCCGGGCCGTCGGCGACAAGCTGGACGACCTCGGCGCCGAGCACGCCCTGTGCGTGGTGCACGAGCGGGGCAACGTGGCGCTGGAGGCCCGCTGTGCCGGCATCCGGAAGACGTTCCGCGGCACCACCGACAACCTGTACGTGGACGGCAGCGACATGAACGCGGTGACCGCCGCGATCGCCTCCCGGCTGCGGCAGGACTCCAGCATCGACGAAGTCGTCACGCTGGGCGCCCAGTACGGGCTCAGTGCCGTCAAGGCCGTGGAGCAGGCCGGCAGCAAGGCCCAGGTGGCCACCTTCGACCTCGACAAGGACCTGGTCAAGGCGGTCCAGAGGGGCAAGGTGCAGTTCGCCGTGGACCAGCAGCCGTATCTGCAGGGCTATCTCGCGGTGGACGCCCTGTGGCTGTACCGGACCAACGGCAACGTCAGCGGCGGCGGGACGGCGCCGGTGCTCACCGGTCCCGCCTTCGTGACCAGGTCCAACGTGTCCTCCGTGGCGCGCTTCGCGGCGGCCGGGACCCGGTGACCGGGCCCTTCCCGTGAGGGTGTCGCCAAAGTTTCGGTCAGGCCCGGCCCGTACGTCCACTTGTACGGATAACATCCTGCGCATCCCATGTGCCGTACCAGGGAAGGCACCACCCCCGCGCCCGTCCCCCACACACCCCCCCCGACCGCTCCGCCTTCCCCTTCCTCGCTCCCCGCTGAACGCCCTAGGACGACGATGTCTCGACGGACAGGTGCCCGGCGCCGTCTCGGTTCCATACGCCTCTCCCTGGTGCTCCTGGCCCTCGTGCCGGGCGTCACCCTCGCCGGCATGTGGGGCGTGACGACGATCCAGATGTTCTCGGAGGGCCTCAGGCTTCGCGACCAGACGGAACTGAGCCGGTCGACCGGTGCCATGGGCACCGACGCGACGCTCGCGCTCCAGCGGGAGCGCAGCCTGTCGGCCGCCTGGCTGGCCTCGTCGAAGGGCTCCCGGGCCGCCCTCGACGCTCAGCGCGCGCAGACCGACAAGGCCGTGGCCAAGCTGGTCGGGCAGGCCGACGCGATCGAGAGGGCGCCCTCGCGCATATCCGACCGCCTGTACTCGGTGCTCGGGTCGGTGGGCAGCCTGGAGTACTACCGGGACCAGGTGGACGACCCGACCGACATCACCGCGCAGCAGGCGCTGGACCAGTACTCCTCGATCATCGACGACCAGATCCACGCCTTCCAGGAGCTGTCCCAGGTCGACGACGGCGACCTCACATCGCAGGCGGGCCCGCTGGTCGGTCTGGAGCACGCCGCGGAACTGGTCTC
Organism: Streptomyces sp. NPDC050674; assembly: GCF_040654575.1. Classification (NCBI taxonomy): domain Bacteria; kingdom Bacillati; phylum Actinomycetota; class Actinomycetes; order Kitasatosporales; family Streptomycetaceae; genus Streptomyces; species Streptomyces sp. NPDC050674. The sequence goes on along the minus strand of NZ_JBFAIG010000007.1, from coordinate 112,204 downwards.
CCAGGAGGACGCGCAGCTCACCCTGGCGTGGCCGTCCGGGTATCTGGACGACAAGACGTGGACGCAGTTCACGGAGCTGGTGAACACGCGGCGCTGGCTGGTCCAGGACCAGGTCGTGCCGCAGCTGACGGGCGAGGCGAAGGCGCAGACCGAGCGGATCCTGGCCGGCCGCGACTGGCAGACGCTTCAGTCCGTCGAGGACCAGGTGCTGGCCGCGCGCAACTCCGGGGCCGACGCCGACCGGATCGCCCTGCCGGACGCGCACAAGCGGTGGTCGGCCGCCATGGACAAGCTGTCCGAGCAGTACGCGGGCCTCATCCAGCAGCAGACGACGGGGCTGCTGGAGCGCAGCGCCGACAAGGCGGACGCCCTGCTGCTCAAGGCCGCGCTGCTCAGTGCGGGCGGACTGCTCGCGCTGCTGGTGTGCGTCGTCATGTCCTGGCGGATCACCCGCTCGCTGTCCCGGCGGCTGCGCGGCCTGCGCCGGGCCGCCGTCAGCCTCGCGCAGGAGCGGCTGCCCGACGTGGTGGCGCGGCTGGAGCGGGGCGAGACGGTCGACCCGGAGTCGGCGACGACCGAGCTGGACTACGGTCACGACGAACTCGGCCAGGTGGCCCGGGCGTTCAACACCGCCCAGCGCACGGCCGTGCACACCGCCGTCGAACTCGCCGACACCCGGCGCGGCTTCCAGAAGATCATCCTGGGCATCGCGCGGCAGAGCCAGAACCTGGTCAACCTCCAGCTGAGCAAACTCGACACGCTGGAGCGCGAGCACACCGACCCCGACATCCTCAAGGGCCTGTACGAACTGGACTCCACGGCGAGCCAGTTGCGCCGCTACGAGGAGAACCTCGTCATCATCAGCGGTGAACGGCCCGGCCGCAGCTGGAGCGAGCCGGTCGCGCTGATGGACATCCTGCGCAGCGCGGTCGGGGAGGTCGCCGAGTACCAGCGGGTGGACGTGCACACCGAGGAGGAGGTGTGCGTCGCGCCGCCCGCGGTGGCGGACGTCATCCATCTGCTGGCCGAGCTCATCGACAACGCGACCGCGTACTCACCCGCCCCGAGCCCCGTGACGGTGCGGGCCGGGATGGTGGCCAAGGGCCTGGCCGTCGAGGTGGAGGACCGCGGCCTCGGCATGTCGGAGGAGGACTACACGTCCTTCAACGAACAGCTGGCCGTGCCCCCACAGTTCGACGTGGTGGCGCTCGCCGACGACCTGCGCCTCGGCATGTTCGTGATCGCCCGGCTGGCCCACCGGCACGGCATCGCCGTCACCCTGCGCTCGTCGCCGTACGGCGGGACCACGGCCATCGTGCTGCTCCCGCACGAGATCGTGGTGCGGGAGACTCCCGGCAACGGCAACGGCAACGGCAACGGCCACGGCGGCGGCGCGAAGGACGCCGGCGCCCCCCAGGAGGAGCTGGTCGCGGTGGACGGACGGGGTGCGGGCGACGCCGGGCGGAGCGAGGCACCCGGGGGCGCCGGGGCATCGGCGGGAGCCGACCGCGCCGCCGTGTCCGCCCGTGAGCCGCGGCCCCTCCTCACGGCCCGCACCGCCTCCGCCGCCCCGTCCGCCGCCCCGTCCGCCGCCCGCGAGGTCGTCCCCCGCCGGGACGGACTGACCCCGCTGCCCCGCCGGGTGCCGCAGACCAGCCTGGTGGAGGAGCTGCGCGAGGAGCCCGCGCCCGCCGCCGACCACGGCGCCTACGACGACTTCACCGCGGAGGCCGCCGCGTCCTCCCTGGCCGGCTTCCAGCGCGGCACGCTCCGGGCCCGTGACGACGACGCCGAGCCGCCCCACGACGCGCAGGCGGCCGCGGTACCCCGGCAGGCCGCCGCCGATCCCGTCCCCTCGACTCCGCCCGCCGACCGCTGACGAAGGACACCGCAATGACACGCCCCATCCCCGCCACGCACACCCAGCTCGACCAGCTGCTGACCGGACTCGTGGAGCGGGTCGCCGACGTGAACCAGGCCGTGGTGCTCTCCGAGGACGGCCTGGTGGTCAGCAAGTCCACCGGCTTCCTGCGCGACGACGCCGAGCGGCTCGCGGCGACCGCGTCCGGTCTGATGAGCCTCAGCAAGGGCGTCAGCATGGACTTCCGGGGCGGTCCGGTGCGCCAGGCGCTCATCGAGATGGCCAACAGCTATCTGATCCTGACCTCCGCCGGGCCCGGCGCGCACCTGGTCGTGCTGACCGGGCCGGACGCGGACGTCGGGGTGGTGGCGTACCAGATGAACATGCTGGTGAAGAAGATCGGCGAGCACCTGAGCGCGGCACCGCGGGGCGTGGCCGGGCTTGTCGTCGACCCAGGCGTGTGAGGTGAGCGGGGGTGATGCGGCGGGCCGGCTGGTCAGACCGTTCGCGCTGACCGGTGGCAGGACCCGGCCCAGCCGCGCCGACTTCACGCTCATCTCGACGGTCACGGCGGTCGATCCGCCGCCCGCCGCGGCGGCCCGGTGCCAGCCCGAGCACACCCGGATCCTCCGGCTGTGCGCCGAGCCGCTCGCCGTGGCGGAGCTGGCCGCACGGCTCGACCTGCCGGTGAGCGTGGTCGTCATCCTGCTCTGCGACCTGCTGGAGGCGGGCCGGATCACCGTCCGCCCGCCCCGCCTCGTGACCCGCACCACCCCCGACCTGGACCTGCTGCAGAAAGTGAGGGACGGCCTTGGCCGGCTCTGACCTTGCCACTGACGCGTCTTCGGCACCCGACACGGTCAAGATCCTCATCGCCGGGGGTTTCGGCGTGGGCAAGACCACCCTGGTCGGGTCGGTCAGCGAGATCGTCCCGCTGCGCACCGAGGAACCCCTGACCATGGCCGGTCTGGGCGTCGACGACCTCGACGGCATCGAGGAGAAGCGGGCCACCACCGTGGCCCTGGACTTCGGCCGGATCACCATCAGCCGGGAGCTGGTGCTGTACCTGTTCGGCACGCCCGGACAGCAGCGGTTCTGGTTCATGTGGAACGACCTGGCGCTCGGCGCGCTGGGGGCGGTGGTCCTGGTCGACGTCCGCAGACCCGACTCCAGTTTCGCCGCGATCGACTTCTTCGAGCGCCGGGGCATTCCGTTCGTCGTCGGGGTCAACGGCTTCCACGGCGAGCACCCGTACCCGCCCGAGGACATCCGGGAGGCGCTCGCGCTGCCGGAGCACGTGCGGGTGCTGCTGTGCGACGCCCGGGACCGGGAGTCGTGCCGTGACGTGCTGATCGCCCTGATCGACCAGTTGATCGCGTCGGCGGCGCAGACCTGAGGCGGAACGGTTCAGCTGCGGCCTGGAGCGGCGCCGGGCGACTCGGTGTACGGCACCGGCCGGCCCGTGAACGCGTCCAGCAGGACGCGGTCGCCGATGGGCCGCTCCAGTTTCACCGTGACCTTCTCGAGGCGCAGTTCGCCGGTGCAGGGACCGTCGTCGGCACCGGTCACGGCGGCGGAGAGCACCACGCTGCCGTTCGTCTCCAGAGCCGCCACGACGGGGCCGTCGTCGCAGGAGCCGTGGTGCGCCACCACGGTGACGGACCGGCCGTCCGGTGCCGTCTTCAGCAGGCCGCCGAGCGGGGCCAGCACGTCCGTGGGCACGTCCGCCCCGAGCGGCCCGATGGGCGGCTCGGGCTGTCCGGAGGGGCTCACCGCGGCCCGCCTCAGCGGGCCGGAGTAGCCCTCCAGCGTGAACAGCCAGGCCGGGACGGTCGCCGGTCCGCGGGCGGTGAGCACGGTCATGTCGCCCAACTCGGCCTTGGTGACGGTCAGTCGGGGGCCCGGGCCGCTGTCGCGGTCCAGTGCCCGGTAGGCCTCGTCGGCCGTCATGAGGGGCCTGGTGAGCGACTGCCCGTCCCGCCACGTCACCCGCCCGCTGTCGTCCCGGGCGGAGGGAAGGGGCGCCCGCAGGTCGAAGGTGCCGGTCGCGTAGGCGCGCCGGTCGTCGCCGCGCAGGCCCTCGGCGGGCGGTTGGACGAGCGGGGCCACCGGATGGAAGCCCCGGTGCCACCGCGCGGCCGCCCGGGAGCCGTCCCAGGCAGCGGCGACCTCGTGGGCGCGATCGTCGTCCCGCGCCGGCGGGGCCGGCCGGCCGCCGCCGTCCTCCGCGCGGCCGCAGCCCGCGACGGCGCCGGCCGCGGTGGCGGACAGGGCCAGGACGAGCAGCAGACGGGCGGTTCGGGTCCTGTCGGTACGCATGGCTCTCCCAGGGGAACGCGGGGCCGGGACGGGGTTCCGTCCTGTGACGCCCCACCACCGGCCCGCGTTCGGTCCCCCGCGGATCCGCCCGTGCCCGTTACCGCATCGTGACGGGCGGCCGGCTCAGGCCAGGCCCGCCGACTTCAGCCACGCCGTCGCCACGTCCAGCGGGTCCTTCTTCTCCAGCTGCACCTGCGCGTCCAGCTCCAGCAGCGTCTTCGTGTCCAGCTTCGCGGAGACCGCGTCGAGGGCGTCGACGCCCTTCCGCGGAAGGCCGCTCTTGTTGACCAGCGGGGTCACGTTGGCGAACCCGAAGAGGTTCTCCGGGTCCTTCAGGACGACGAACTTCTCCTTCACGATGGTCGGGTCGGTGGTGAAGATGTCCGCGGCCTGGACGGTGTTGCGGGTCAGTGCCGCCTGGGTCAGCGGGCCGCCCGCGTCGAGCGCCTTGAAGGACTTGAACTCAAGGCCGTAGACCGACTTCAGGCCCTTCAGGCCCTGCTGCCGGGTCTGGAACTCGGGCGAACCGCCGATCACCAGGTCCGGGGCGGCCTCCTTGAGGTCCGCGAGCGTGGACGAGGAGGTGAGCTTGTACTTCTTCGCCGTCTGGGCGTTGACGCTGACCGAGTCCTTGTCCTCGGCCGGCGACGACCGGAGCAGCGTCAGCTTCTTGTCCAGCTTGGCCTTGACGGCCGCGTTGACCGCCTCGGCTGACTTCTGCCCGGCCTTGGGGTCCAGGTAGGCCAGCAACGAGCCGTTGTACTCCGGCAGCACGGTGACGGAGCCGTTCTTCATCAGGCCGTACGTCGTCTCACGGCTGCCGATGTTGTGCTTGTAGGTGACCTCGATGCCCTTGGCCTTGAGTGCCTCGCCGTAGATGTCGGCGAGCAGGGTGCTCTCTGCGAAGTTGTTGGAACCGACGACGACGGTGCCGGCCTTCGCCTTCTCGCCTTCCAGGGGGTTGTCGCCGGAGTCGCCGGACGAACAGCCCGCGAGCAGCGCCGCGGTGGCGGCGAGCGCGACGGCCGCCGCGCCGGTGTGCCTCGTCCTGGACCTGCTGCTCTTCGCGGTAGAAGTCATTCGACGATCCAATCCAGCCGCTTTGTGATCAGTCAAGGGCGTCCTGGTCACGGTTTGTCCATCGCCCGTCGGGGCTCAGCGTCGGCGGACCCCGGGCGACACGGCCACCCGGCCCGCGACCCAGAACAGCGCCAGGGTGATGAGCGCCAGGACGGCGACCAGGGTGGCGCCGCCGACGACCTTCTCGTAGTCGCGCTGGTAGAGCCCGTCGACGATGTACCGGCCCAGGCCCCCGAGGCTGACGTAGGCGGCGATGGTGGCCGTCGACACGATCTGGATGGCCGCCGAGCGCAGACCGCTGAGGATCAGCGGCAGCGCGACCGGCAGTTCGACCTGGAAGAGGATCCTCGACTCGTGCATGCCCATGCCGCGCGCGGCGTCCACCGGAGCGGGGTCGACGGTGCGGACGGCCTCGTAGGTGGTCACCAGGATCGGCGGCACCGCGAGGACGACGAGGGGGATCATCACCGGCAGCAGGCCGAAGCCCATGACGATGACGATCAGCACCAGCAGCCCGAAACTGGGCAGCGCCCGGGCCGCGGTGGCGATGAAGGCGAGGGCGTTGCCGCCGCGCCCGGTGTGCCCGGTCAGCAGGCCGACGGGCAGGCCGATGGCGGCGGCGAGGGCCAGGGCCAGAAGCGAGTACTGGACGTGTTCGAGCAGCCGTTGGGGGATGCCGTCGTAGCCGTGCCAGTGGGCGCCGTCGCTGAAGAAGGCGTTGACGAAGTTCAGTACGTTCACCGGGTCACCACGTCCTGGGAGGCGGCGGGCGGTTTCCGCCATGTGTGCGGCTTCGGGCGCCCGCGGGTGCCACTGGGCATCCAGGGGGTCAGCGCGACACGCAGCAGCACCAGCAGGGCGTCGCAGGCGATGGCCAGGACGGCCGTGGTGATCACGGAGTTCACGGCGAGTTCGGGCCGGTCGTACTTCTGCGCGTCGGCGAGCAGGTTGCCGAGGGCGCCCTGGTTGCCGATGAGCGTGCCGACGCTGACCAGGGAGATGCTGGAGACGGTGGCGACCCGCAGGCCGGCGATGATGGCGGGCACCGCGATGGGCAACTGCACCTGGACGTAACGGCGTACGGGTCCAAAGCCCATGGCGGTGGCGGCGGCCAGGGTCTCCTGGGGCACGGACCGCACCCCGTCGACGATGGCCGGGACGAGCACCACGAGGCTGTACACGGCCAGCGGGATCATCACGGTCAGCTCGGTCTGGCCGGTGTAGTCGATGAGGACCACGAAGAAGGCCAGCGACGGGACGGCGTAGAGGACGGTGGTGGCGCCGAGCACGGGCGGGTACAGCCAGCGGAACCGGACACACAGCTGGGCGAGCGGCAGGGCCAGCAGCAGGCCGGCCAGCACGGGCAGCAGGGCCTCGCGCAGGTGGAGTCCGATCAGGCCGGCGTAGCTGTGCTGGAGGTCGCTCGGGATGTCGAAGAAGCCGTTCACGAGGCGACCTCGGCCTGTTCGGCGTGGCCGGCCGCGTGGGCACCGCGGATCGCCTCGCCGATGGTCGCCTGCGAGACCACGCCGGTGACCCGCCCGGTGTCGTCGACGGCGACGGCCCAGCCGGCCGGGGAGAGCACCGCGCAGTCGAGGGCGGCCCGCAGGGAATCGGTGCCGGGCACGAAGGGCCGTCCGTGCGGCAGGAGCCGGCCGGGGTCGATGTCACCGGCCGTCAGGTCGCGCGCCTCGGCCCACCCCAGGGGCCTGCCCTCGGCGCCGGTGACCAGCAGCCAGGGGGCGCCGGAGGCGGCGATCTGCTCGGCGCCGGCGTCCACCGGGATCACCGGGGCGCTGGTCAGGGGGAGTTCGGCGCAGGGGAAGAACGACAGCCGCCGGATGCCGCGGTCGGCTCCGAGGAAGTCCTCGACGAAGGCGTCGGCGGGGTGGGACAGCAGCTCGGCCGGGGGCGCGTACTGGGCGAGGTGACCGCCCTCGCGCAGCACGGCGACCATCGTGCCGAGTTTGATCGCCTCGTCGATGTCATGGGTGACGAAGACGATGGTCTTGCCCAACTCGTCCTGGATGCGCAGAAGTTCGTCCTGGAGCCCCTTGCGCACGACCGGGTCGACCGCGGAGAACGGCTCGTCCATGAGCAGCACGGGCGGGTCGGCGGCGAGCGCCCGGGCCACGCCGACACGCTGCTGCTGGCCGCCGGACAGCTGGTAGGGGTACCGCTTGGCGAGGGCGGTGTCGAGGCCCACACGCTCCATCAGTTCGGCCGCCCGTGCCCGGGACTTCTGCTTGCCCCAGCCGAGCACGCGGGGCACGGTGGCGATGTTGTCGAGGATCGTGCGGTGCTGGAAGAGGCCGGCGTTCTGGATGACGTAACCCATGGACCGGCGCAGGGTGGTGACGGGCCGGCGCTGGATGTCCTCGCCGTCGAGGAGGATCCTTCCCTCACTCGGTTCGACCATCCTGTTGATCATCCGCAGGGTGGTCGTCTTGCCGCAGCCCGAGGGGCCGACGAGGACGGTGATCGAGCGGTCGGGTATCTCCAGGGAGAGCCGGTCGACAGCCACCGTGCCGTCCGGATAGCGCTTGGTGACTGATTCGATCCGTATCAAGGCGCCGGAGCCCTTCGGGTTGGCGGAAGCGTTGGCCATGGTCGTACGGGCTGTTTCCGGACGAGTCTAGAGGGCGCCTCTCACCGGTCCGCGGGGCGTACGCCCCCCATCGGCAGGCGCACGGTGAACACCGTCGCTCCGGGCGCGCTGTCCAGCTCGATGCGGCCGCCGTGGGCCCGGACCAGCGACCGGGCGACCGCCAGGCCGAGTCCGCTGCCGCCGCGGTCGCGGCTGCGGGCCTTGTCGACGCGGTAGAAGCGGTCGAAGACCCGGGCCCGGTCGTCGGGCGGGATGCCCGGCCCGGTGTCGGTGACCCGCACCTCGGCCACGCCCGGCGCCACGGCCACCTCCACCGACACCTCCGTGCCGGCCGGGGTGTGCACGGCGGCGTTGGTGAGCAGGTTGTCGAGGACCTGCCGGATGCGCAGCGGGTCCATCTGCAGCCGCACCGGGCCGGGCCCCGCGAGGACCGTCAGCGGGTGGCCGGGGCGGCCCGCGCGAAAGGCGTCCGCGGCCTGGCCGACCAGCTCCACCAGATCGGCGTCCCGCAGCCGCAGCGGCGCCTCCACCTCCGCCGCGTCCAGTCGCGCGAGCAGCAGCAGGTCGTCCAGGAGGACGCCCATGCGGGCGGCCTCGGCGCGCAGCCGGGCCAGGTGCCGGTCGCGTTCCTCGGGTGCGTTGGCGGCGGCGTACTGGAAGAGGTCGGCGTAACCGCGCACCGACATCAGCGGGGTGCGCAGCTCGTGCGAGGCGTCCGCGACGAAGCGGCGCAGCCGCTGCTCGGCCTCGGCGCGCACGGCGAGGGAGTCGTCGATGTGCTCCAGCATCGTGTTGAAGGCGGTGCGCAGTTCGTCCACCTCGGGCCCGCCGTCCCGGCCGTCGGCCCGCAGCGGCAGCCGGGCCGCCGACTCGGTCAGGTCGTGCGAGGCGATGCCCTGCGCGGTGGACGCCATGTCGCTGAGCGGTTTCAGGCCCCGGCGCAGCATCCGGCGGCCGAAGACGACCAGCGCCAGCAGCGCGAGCCCGAAGGCGACGACCTGGATGGCGATGAGCCGCCCGACCGTGTCCTCGATGTCGTCCATGGGCGCGGCGCTGACCAGGACCACCCCGCGCTCCACCTGGCAGGCACGCAGCCGGTAGGTGCCCGCGCCCCTGAGGTGCTCGGTGCGCAGCAGCTCGGTGTGCGCGGCGGTCTGCGCCCGGGCCAGGGAGGTGAAGTCGTCCACGTCCTTCGGCAGGTCGGCCGGGTCCTCGGGCGTGCGCAGCTCCGGTCTGCCGTTCGGCACGTCGTACACCGCGTAGAACCAGCTGTAGTACTTCTTGCCGGACAGCGTGCCGTAGTCCGCGATGGACTTGGACTGCGCGATCTGGGCCTGCGCCAGCTGGGTGTCGAGCTGGGCGCGGAGATAGTCCCGCATGTACGTGGTCAGGGCCGTGCCGACGACGGCGAACACCACCAGGGACAGGGCGCCGAGGCCGAGGGCCAGCCGGGTGCCGAGCCGCATCCCCCGGTAGGCCCGTCGCAGGCGGGCGATCACTCGGCGGCCTGCCGCAGCACGTACCCGAAACCGCGCACGGTGTGGATGAGCGGCGTGCCGCCGTCGTCGGTCTCGTCGAGCTTGCGGCGCAGCCGGCTGACGACCAGCTCGACCACGTTGGAGCGGCCGCCGAAGCCGTACTCCCACACGTGGTCGAGGATCTGCGCCTTGGTGAGCACGGTGGGCGACTTGCGCAGCAGGTAGCGCAGCACCTCGTACTCGGTCGGGGTCAGCGACAGCAGCCGCTCGCCGCGCCGCACCTCACGGGTGTCCTCGTCCATCGTCAGGTCGCCGACCCGGAGCACGGACCGCTGGGAGGCGGGTCCGGCGCTGCGCCGCAGCACGGTCCGCAGCCGGGCCATCAGCTCCTCCACGGCGAACGGCTTGACCAGGTAGTCGTCCCCGCCGCGGGTGAGCCCGGCGACCCGGTCGGCGACGCCGTCGCGCGCGGTCAGGAACACCACCGGCACCATCGTGCCGGAGGCGCGCAGCCGGTCCAGGACGCCGAAGCCGTCCACGCCGGGCAGCATCAGGTCGAGCACCACGATGTCCGGGTGGAACTCGGCGGCCCGCGCCAGCGCGTCCTCGCCGGTGTACGCCGTGACCGCCTCCCAGCCCTCGTAGCGGGCGACGGTCGCGACGAGGTCGGCGATGGGCGGGTCGTCGTCGACGACGAGAAGTCGTACTTTCTCCACGCGCTCATAGTGCTGCACACCTCCCGCGCCGCCATAGCCGCACGTCCTCTCGCCGCCGGATCGATAAACACTTGAAAGTTGAGCGACAGCTTTCCGACAGCTCCCGCGCGCCAAGCTCGAAGCCCCCGGATCCGATCCAGGAGCTGCCGATCGTGACGACTCTCCATCCCCCTCCCGCGGCGACCCGCCCGCGCCTACGGCCGACAGTGGTGGGCCGCACCGGCCTGTACGCGGTGCTGCTGGCCAACGCGGTCGTGGTGGCCGTGTTCTTCGCGCGGGCCGGTTTCGCCTCGAACGCGCTGATCCTGCTGGGCCGGCTGACCGGGCTGTACGCGGCGCTGCTCATCGCGTTCCAGCTGCTGCTGGTGGCACGGCTGCCGTGGTTCGACCGGCGGATCGGCATGGACCGGCTGACGTCCTGGCACCGCTGGACGGGCTTCTCGGTGCTGTGGCTGCTGCTGTCGCACGCGGTGTTCATCGTGTGCGGCTACGCCCGGGCCTCGTCGCTGGACCCGGTGGACCAGCTGGTGGACCTCGCCGAGACCGTCGAGGGCGTGCTGCGGGCGATCGCCGCCCTGGCGGTCATCGTCGTGGTCGGCGCGGTGTCGGCACGGTACGCCCGGCGCCGGCTGGCCTACGAGACATGGCACTTCATCCACCTGTACACCTACGTGGCGGTGGTCCTGGCGTTCACCCACCAGGTCGCGGCGGGGACGACCTTCGCCTCGTCGCCCGCGGCGACGGCGTACTGGTACGGCGTGTGGGGTCTGGCCCTGGCCTCGGTGTTCGCCGGCCGTCTGGTGCTGCCGCTGCGGCGCAACCTCCGCCACCGGCTGCGGGTGACGGCGGTCGTCCCGGAGAACGACGAGGTGGTGTCGGTCCACGTCACCGGCCGCGATCTGGACCGGCTGCCCGCCCGGGCCGGGCAGTTCTTCCTGTGGCGGTTCCTGACGAAGGACCGCTGGTGGCAGGCGAACCCGTTCTCCCTGTCCGCCGCCCCCGACGGCCGTACGCTCCGCCTGACCGTCAAGCGGGCCGGTGACGGCAGCGCGGCCCTGCGGCACCTGAAGGTCGGCACGCGCGTGTTCGCCGAGGGCCCCTACGGCGCCTTCACCGCCCTGCACCGCACCCGCCCGGACGCCGTCCTCATCGCCGGAGGCGTCGGTGTCACACCGATCCGGGCGTTGCTGGAGGAACTGCGCGGACACGCCGTGGTGATTCACCGGGTGGCGACGGAGCGCGACGCCGTCCTCCACGACGAGCTGCGCGACCTCGCCTCGGCCAAGGGCGCCGAGCTGCACCTGGTGACCGGGCCGCCCGTGCCCGACCGGCTGGCGCCGCGGGAGCTGGCCCGGCTGGTGCCGGACATCGCCGAGCGGGACGTCTACCTGTGCGGTCCGCCGCCGATGATGAAGGCGGTGCTCGGCAGCCTGCGCGCGCTGGGTGTGCCGGCCTCGCAGACCCACTTCGAACGCTTCAGCCTGGCCGGATGACGAGGAGCAAGCCGTGAAACGAGCCCTGCCCGTCCTCGTCCTGAGCGTCGCGGGTCTGATCCCGCTCTGGCGCTACGCCCCGTCGCAGGAGACCGGGTCGCCGGCTGCCGCCGCGCCCGCGCCGGTCCCCTCGGTGTCGTCGCCGGACGGAACCACCTCCACGGTGGTGCCGGGGCCCACCGTCGACACCGAGAAGGGTCCGGTCCAGGTCGAGGTCACCTTCCAGGGCGAGAGGATCGCCTCGGTGCGGATGCTGCGGCAGCCCGGCCATCCGCAGACCACCGCGGCCGTGCCGAAGCTCATCGAGGAGACCCTCCAGGCGCAGAGCGCCGACATCGACACCGTCTCCGGCGCCACGATCACCAGCGACGGCTACAAGGAGTCGCTCCAGGCCGCCATCGACGCGAGGGGCTGAGCGGATGCGGCGCGTCGAGCACGTCATGGGGTTCCCGGTGTCGGTGCGGATCGACGACGAGGACTTCCCCGGGGCACCCGTGGACGGCCTGTTCGCCTGGCTGCGCGAGGCCGACGCGCGGTTCAGCCCGTTCCGCCCCGACAGCGAGGTGTCACGGCTGGACCGGGGCGAGCTGCGCGAGCCGAGCCGGGAGCTCCGCGAGGTGCTGGACCTGTGCGAGGAGTACCGGATCGCGACCGGGGGCGCCTTCGACGCGCGGCTGCCCGGCCGCGGTCTCGACCCCTGCGCCGTGGTGAAGGGCTGGTCGGTGCAGAAGGGGGCGGAGCTGCTGGCGGCGGCCGGGGCGAGGCGGTTCTGCCTCAACGCGGGTGGTGACGTGATCGCCTCCGGCGGTCCCTGGCGCGTCGGCGTGCGCCACCCCGAACACGCCGGCCGGCTGTGCGCCGTGCTGGACGTCACGGACCGGGCCGTGGCGACCTCCGCCCGGTACGAGCGCGGCGACCACATCCTCGACGGCCGCACCGGCCGCCCGGCGACCGGACTCCTCAGCCTGACCGTGCTCGCCCCCACCCTGACGGAGGCGGACACGGTCGCGACGGCGGCGTTCGCGCTCGGCGCGGAGGGCGTCGCGTGGGCCGCCGCCCGCAAGGACTGCGAGGTGTTCGCGGTCGACGCCCGGCGACGGGTGCTGCGCAGCGCGGGGTTCCCGGCCACGCGATGATGTGACCTTCGTCGACCGCGAGATGACAAGGCACGACCCGGCGCTGTCTCGGCATGGGCCGGAGCGGTGTGCGGGGGGTTGCACGTGCCGTAGCGGCATGTGGTCCGGTGGACTTACGTCCCGATGCCTTGAGGAAGGGTCCCCGCTCATGCACGCGTCTTTCACGCCACCCCGCCAGGTGAAGATCGGTGACGCGGCGGCCTTCACCGGCATCACGCCGCGGGCGATTCGCCATTACCACGAGATCGGGCTGCTCCCCGAGGTCGAGCGGGGCGGCGACGGCCGCCGCCGCTACGGGTACGAGGACATGATCCGCCTGCTGTGGATTCGCAAGACGGCCGATGCCGGGATCGCCCTGAACGACATCCGTGACGCCTTCACCACCGGCGGGGCTCCCGCCGGTGCGGCCGGCGGAGAAGGTGTCGCGGGCATCCTGGAACGCTTGGAGCAAAGCCTCGCCGAGCAGGAGGCGGAGTTGCGACGGCAACGGACCGCCGTGCAGCGGATGCGCACCGAGGGCAGCCGGACGGGCCTGCTCTCCGACGTCGTCACCGAACGCCTCAAGAGCCTGCCCGGGGGCTCCCTGCGCCAGGCGGACCTGGACAGTCTGCTGGTCACCGAGCGGATCTTCGGCCCGCTCGGCGCGGCCGTCCAGGCCACCCGCTTCGTCGTCCTGGCCACGCATCCCACTCTGCGGGAGGATTCCGACCGCATCGACGACGCCGAGGAGGCACTCGACGACAGTGTCGCCGTCGATGATCCACGAGTGGCTCACGTGGCCGCCGAGCGGCACGCCTTCGAAAGCGCCCTGCGGGCCGCCATCGAGGAGTCGGGCCTGGGCAAGGACGACGATGCCCTCTTCGACGCCTGGGACACGGTGCGCCCCGCCGCCGCCGATGACGGCGAGGGCGAGGCCGGCCTCGGCTCCGGCGGGCGGGAGGCCGACTCCATGAGCGTGTTCGAAGCCACCGGCAAGATGCCTTACGACTTCTCCCCAGCCCGCCTGCGCTGCGTGCGACTGGCCGAAGAGCTCTCCGCCCAGGACCCACCCGCCGCCCCGAACACGGCTTAAGCCTCCCGCAGCACCTTCACGTCCCACGCTCCGAGCGGCACCGCGTCGGCGTACCGGGCGTCCGACAGCACGTCCCGCACGGGCGCGGGCACCGGCACGGACACCTCGTCCCAGGACCAGTTGTGCAGGAAGCGCACCCGGCGGCCGTCCCGGGCGGTCGCGGAGGTCGCCGTGACGCTCGGGTGGGCCGGGCGCCAGGCGCCGTCAGGGGCCCACCGGCCGAACAGGGCACGGGCGAAGTCCGGGTCGGGCACGGTGCCGACGTAGGTGACGCGTCCGGCGCCGTGGCGGTGCGTGGTCGCGGCGGGCCAGCGGCCGAAGTGCGGGTGCTCGTAGGTGGCCAGGGTCTCGGCGCCCCGCGGCGTCAGCCCGTCCGCCCAGTGCAGGGCGTGCGCGCCGGGCGGGAGGGGCAGGGAGTGCGAGCCGTGGACGGGCAACGGCTCGCGCAGGTTGCTGAACTCGTCGTACGTCACCCCCGCGGCCTCGGCCAGCCGGCCCGGCTGGAGATCGGTGCGGGCCCGGGCCTCGGTGTCGCCGTAGCCGGTGCGTGGGCCGAGGACCAGATGCCCACCGGTCTCGGCGTAGGCCCGGAGCCGGTCCAGGACCACGTCGTCGGCGGCGTAGTAGGCAGGCACGACCAGCACCGGGGGCAGCTGGGCGTCCGGGAGTTGCCCGGGGTGCAGGACGCGCGCCTGGAGCCCCGCGTCGAAGGCGCCCCGGTAGAACGCGTCGAAGATCCTCTCGTACGACCGGCCGTCCGGGCCTCCGTCGGCACCGGCCAGCGGCGGCTGGCCCTGGAGCGCCCACTTGCTGGGGCCGTCGTAGAGGAAGGCCACGTCGGCGTCCGGGGTGAGGGCCGACACCAGATCACCGGCCCGCTCCAGCTCCGCTCCCAGCCGGGCCAGTTCACGGTAGACGCGGCCGGGGCGGCCGTTGTGCGGCAGGATGCCGCCCCAGTAGGTCTCGGCGCCGAAGTGCAGGGTGTGCCAGTGCCAGTACTCGATCATCGAGGCGCCGCGGGAAATCAGCGCCCAGGCCGCCTGGCGCCACTGACCGTCGTAGGCGGGGCGGTTGTCCCACGGTCCGCCGATGGCCTGCGCGTCGGTCTCGGTGACCAGGAAGGGCTCCTGGCGGGAGGAGTACATGCGGTCGGCGCTGCGGTACAGCGCCCAGGTGCCGTTGGTCGTCCAGCCCTGGTCCCCGGCGCCCGTGTCCGGCAGGGCGAGGGCGTCCTGCATCGTGTAGTACGGGTTGCCCGCGGTGACGTCGAGGCGCTCGGTGAGCTTGTCGTCCTCGACGCCCTGGCGGTCGTAGGAGATGCACGTCGTGACGAACTGGCCGGGCGCGGCGTACTCGCGCACGATGTCCGCCTGCCGGCCTATGAACTCGGTGACGAGCCGCGCCTGGAAGCGCCGCCAGGCCAGGTCGTACTGCGGCTGCGCGTTGCCGTCCGGCGTCCACAGGTCGGCCCAGGTGGACAGCCGGTGCGACCAGTAGACCAGGCCCCAGGCGCGGTTGAGGCTCTCCACGTCGCCGTAGCGCTCGCGCAGTTCGTCGGTGAACCGCTGGAAGACGCCGTGGTTGTGCAGCAGGTGCGGACCGGGTTCGTTGTCGACCTGCCAGCCGATGACGGCCGGATGGCTCGCGTAGCGTTCGGCGATCTTGCGGGTGATCCGCTCGGCGTGGAAGCAAAACGCCGGGTGCGTGAAGTCGACCTCCTGCCGGGCGCCCCAGCCGATGCGCTCGCCCGTGCGGGACTCCCCCGCGATCTCCGGGTACTGCCGGGCCAGCCAGGGCGGCACCGCGTACGTCGGCGTCCCGAGGATCACGTTGATGTCCCGCCGGTGGGCGCCGTCCAGGACCGGCTGGAGCCAGTCGAGGTCGAAACGCCCGTTGTCGGGCTCCCAGGTGGACCAGACGGACTCCCCGACCCGGATGACCGTGAAGCGGGCCTCGGCCATCAGGTCGAGGTCGTCCTCGAGACGGTCGCAGGGCTGGTACTCGTGGTAGTAGGCGGCGCCGAACAGCACGCGCCGGGGCAGCTCGAACATGGCTCTCCTGTATGGCGGTTGATGGAAACTCAGCCCTTGACCGCGCCGGTGGAGAGCCCTTCGAGGAGCTGCTTGCGCAGCAGGACGAAGAGGGCCACGGCGGGCAGGACGGCGAGGACGGCTCCGGCGAGCACGAGGTCGTACTGCCGCTGCTCGGAGACGAACAGGGTCTGCAGGCCCAGGGGCAGGGTGTACTGCGAGCTGTCGGAGACCAGCACCAGCGGCCACAGGAAGCTGTTGTAGCTCTGGAGGAACTGCCAGACTCCGAGCGCGCCCAGCGCGGGCCGCAGCAGCGGCAGCACGATGGTCCGGAAGATCCCGAACTCGCTCGCCCCGTCGATCCGGGCGGCCTCCAGCACCGAGTCCGGAACGGACTGCACGATGTACTGCTGCATCATGAAGATCCCGAACGCGGGCGCCGCCCAGGGCACGATCAGCGCGAACCAGGGGCTGCCGAGTCCGGTCTTCACCAGGATCACGAACAGCGGCACGAGGATCACCGCGAACGGTATCGACAGCGAGCCGAACATGACGCCGAACAGCAGCCGCCGGCCGGTGAAGCGGAACTTGGCGAAGGCGTACCCGGCGAGGGCGCACACGAAGACGGACACGCCCGTGGCGACGACGGCGACGACCGTGCTCATCAGGAACCAGCGGGCGAAGGGCTGCGCGGTGAGCAGGGCGCGGTAGTTGTCCAGTGTGAAGGGGTCCGGGAGCAGCTTCGGCGGGTGGCCGAAGATGTCGCCGCGCGGTTTGAGCGAGCCGCTCAGCGCCCACACCAGCGGGGCGAGGAAGCCCGCGAACAGGGTGACCAGGAAGGCGTACAGGGGCAGGCGGGCGCGTGTCATGGGGTGGCCCTCCCGATGCCGAGGAGACGGTTGAAGAGCCGGCTGAGGCCGAAGACGAGGACGAACAGCACGACCGCCGCGGCCGCGGCGTAGCCGAACTGCTGGCGCTGGAAGGCGGCCCGGTAGATGAACATGGTCACCGACAGGGTGGACTCGGCCGGCCCGCCGCCGGTCAGCAGATACGGCTCCTCGAAGATCTGGGCCGCGCCGATGAAGGACGTGACGACGACGAACGCCGTCACCGGCTTCAGCGCCGGCAGGGTGACGGTGGTGAAGGTGCGCAGCCGTCCCGCCCCGTCGAGTGCGGCGGCCTCGTACAGCTCCCTGGGCACGTTCTGGAGCCCGGCGAGGAAGAAGACGGTGAGGTAGCCGGTCCAGCGCCACAGCATCACCAGCGCGATGCTCACCCTGGCCAGGTCCGGATCACCGAGCCAGTCGACACCGCCGGTGCCCAGCAGCGCGCGCAGCAGGGCGTTCGCGAGCCCGGACTGCCGGTCGAAGATCAGCCCGAAGACGAGCGCGACGAGGATCGGCGACACCACGATCGGCACGAAGTAGGCGGTGCGCCACAGGTCCCGCAGGCGCAGCCCCCGGGTGTTGAGCGCCTGGGCGATCAGCAGGGCGAGCGGGACGACCAGACAGAGGGCGACCAGCACGAACACGGCGGTGTTGCCCAGGGCCCGGTGGAAGCTGATGTCGGTGGCGAGCAGCCGGTAGTTGCGCAGTCCCACCCAGTGCGCAGGCCCGAGTCCGACCCACTCGGTCAGGCTCAGCCACAGCGAGACACCGACGGGGACCAGCATGAACAGGACGTAGAGGATGTAGAAGGGCGAGACGAAGAGGTAGGGCGCCCAGGTCCGACGGGGGCGCCGCTTCTCCCCCGTGGCGGTGCTGCGCGCGCGGGCGGCGCCGGGCGGGCCGGTCAGGGTGGTGGTCATGGTGGTCCTCCGAACGCGGGGGGTGCAGCGCCTTCCAGGGGCGCGGGGCTGAATCGACATGCGGCTCCGCCGCGGGGCGCGGCGCACCACGACGGCGCCGCGCCCGCGCTACCGCCCGGCCTGGTCACGGAAATCCGCCGCCGTCCGCTTCAGTGCCTGCCGCGGCGACAGGTCCCCGTGGTACGCCCGCAGCAGGTTCCCCCCGAGCACGTCGTAGAGGATCGACTGGTCGGGGCTCTGATGGAACGGCGGTACGTCCGGCAGCAGCGACCGGTACAGCGCGAACAGCCGCTGCCCCGCGCAGAACTCGTCCTCGTAGGCGCCCAGCCGTGGATCCTCGTAGACCGACCGCCGCGTGGGCAGATAGCTGGTCTCGGTGAACCGGCGGACCTGCCCCTCGTGCGTGAGCCACGTCCTGAAGAGGAACTCCGTCGCCGCCCGGGTGTTGGCCTTGTCCTCGATGACACCGAACCCGGTGCCTCCCAGCGCGGCGGTCACTCCGCCTCCGGAGGCGAACCGCGGCAGTGCCCGCACCCGCCATCTGCCCTTCTGCTCGGGCACGTTGGTCACCAGACCGTAGTTCTTGTACCAGATGGCCATGGGCAGTCCGATGACCCGGCCGCTCTTCAGCGCGGTCTGCATGCCCGCCCCGTAGTAATCGGAGACCTCCACGACGAACCCGCTGCGCAGCCCGTCGCACAGGAACCGCAGCACCTCCTCGGCCTCCGGTGAGTCCAGGACCAGCCGGCCGTCGGCGTCGAAGAAGGCGCCGCCGCGCTGGTAGAGCAGCATCTGGAAGGACTGCACGACCTGGCCCGGGTCGCTGCCCACCGTGGGGACGACGCACAGCGAGGCCCCGTGGTCGCGGTGCACCCGCGCACCGGCCTCGGCGAACTCCTCCCAGGTCGCAAGGTCTTCGGGCAGGCCGTACTTCTCGAACAGGTCCCGGCGGTGGAAGTAGACGACCATCGGGGTGTCGGAGTCGAAGGCGTAGACCCGGCCGTCCCTGCTGAAGGGCGCGGTGCGGGCGGGCAGCAGGTCGTCCTTCAGCCCGGGGACGGCCTCGATGTCGGGGGTGAAGTCGTGCAGCAGCCGCTCGGCGATGTCGCCGCGCAGCATGCGCGGGAAGCTGCCGATCTCGAACCCGACGAGGTCGGGGGTGCCGCGTCCGGCGACGGCCTGGGCGAGCAGTTTGGTGACGATGTCCGGGGCGCCGGCCCGGGTGACCCTCAGGTGGTAGCGGAAGTCGCCCGCGCGGTCGGCCCCGGGGATGCCCTTCTCGAAGAAGGCCTCGTAGCCCGGGTCGTGGGTCCACAGGCCGAGGGTGACGTCGCCCGAGGTGCGGAGCGTGGGGCGGCCGCCGCCGCAGGCGGACAGCGCGATGGCCGCGCCGACGCCGAGGGCCCCGCGCAGCAGGGCGCGGCGGGTCGCGGGGGCGGATGCTGCCAGGGGATACGACACGTGACTCCTCACGTGGGACGGCTACGGGCGGGAGCGGGCGGAACCCGGTCCGGCGACCGGCCCGGTCGAGCCCCGCACGGTCAGCTCGACCGCCCGCTCGGCCATCCCGGCCGGTGCGGGACGGCCCTCGATCAGACCGACCAGCACCTCCACGGCACGCTCGGCGACGGCGGCGAAGTTCTGCCGGACGGTGGTCAGCGGCGGGAAGAGGTAGGCGGCGGCGGGGATGTCGTCGTAGCCGACGACGCTCACCTCGCCGGGGACGGCGCGGCCCGCGTCGGCGAACGCGCGCAGGGCGCCGATGGCCATGTCGTCGTTGGCGGCGAACACGGCCGTGACGTCCCGGAGCCGGGCGAGCTGCCGTCCGGCGGCGTACCCGGAGGCCGGGCTCCAGTCGCCCGGTGAGGGCAGCGGCGGCTCGGGCGTCCCGGCGGCGGCGAGGGCCTCGCGCCAGCCGCGCAGCCGGTCCCGGGCGGCCCACCAGTCCTGCGGGCCGGGTATGTGCCAGACGGTGTGATGGCCGAGGGACAGCAGGTGTTCGGTGGCGAGCCGGGCCGCCGCGACCCCGTCGGCGCCGACCACGGCCCCGGCGGCCCCGGGCGGGAGTTCGACACCCTCCCCGAGGCTGATCACGGGCACCTCCGCGGTCAGCCGCAGCGGAGTGCCGTCGTCGACCGGCTCGGACAGCACGATCCCGTCCACGCCCTGGTCCAGCAGCGCCTCCACGGCGGCCGAGACGCTGTGCCCCTCCAGGGTGCCGGCCAGGGCCACGGAGTAACCGGCCCTGCTGATCGCCCGTTCCAGCGCGATGAGCAGGGTGGCGGGGCCGTAGAGCGCACTGCCCAGCGAGACCACACCGATGCGCCGGTAGCGGCCCAGGAGCAGGGCCCGCGCCGCGGTGTTGGGGCGGTAGTCCAGGTCCCGGACGGCCCTCAGCACCCGGTCGCGCACCTCGGGGCTGACGTGCGGTTCACCGTTGACGACCCGGGACACGGTCTTCTGCGACACCCCGGCGGCCCGGGCGACCTCGGTCATGCCGGGCCCACGGCGGCGTCGCCCACCGGCGGTTCCGCTCGTCGGCATGGGGACTCCCGGGATCGGGTGAGGTCGACTGGGGCAGGGTCGACTACGTAGTCATGGGACCCACTGAGCGCGACAGGCGCCCTCTGACTACGTAGTCAGGCCAGTGTGGGGACCCGGACGGCCCGCGTCAACGATGTGGACGAAACAGGAGTTCGTGCGTCACCCACTCCCACCCCACCCGCACGGGTTAGCCTCGTAGGTCACCGAAGGTGAACGGGGGTTGCCCATGGTGAACGCCGATCGCACGCCGCCGGAGTGCCCCGGCGGGCATGACGGCATGCCGGAGAGCGACGCGGGGCGCCTCCTGCACAACCAGCTCGAGATCCTCATCCAGGACTTCCGCAGGAGCGCGGAACCGCCGATGCCGGTGTTCGTCGTGCACGGACAGGAGAGCCGGGACGACGAGGCGGTGGCCGGGCTGGTCCGGCAGTTGTACGTGGGCCAGGAGGCGCACGGCACGCGGTGCGCGGTGGCCCAGGAGGCCTATGAGGGCGCCACGGAGGTGCGCCGGGCCGCGGCCCTGGTCCGGGCGCTGAGCGACCCGCGCAAATGGGGCGGGCCGAAGGCGGTCTACCGGCGCTACGCGTTCCCGCGGCTGCGGCTGGTGCACGCCATCGACGACGCGGTCGCCGCCCTCGGCGACACCTGGCCGGTGCCCGCCCCGGGCAGTCCCGAGGCCGGGCAGGACCCTCGGCAGCGGCTCCTGAACGAGCTGGCGCAGCAGCGCTGGCGGCCGAAGAACACCGCCCGCTGGCGCTCGGGCCTGCCGCTGTTCGACATGGCGCACATCCTCCCGGCGAGCCTGGTGACCGTGCTCGCCGCGCTGCTGGCCCGCAGCGAGTGGTACGTGGCGGTCGGCGCCGGGCTCGTCTTCCTGCTGCTGCTGACCGTCCTGAACTACGTCCTGCCGGGGCGGGCGCCGATCTTCCTCTGGCTGCGCCGCGAGAGCCGCTGGTTCATGACGACGACCTTCCTGAGGGCGGCCGACCAGGAGGAGCCCACCGAGGTCTCGCTGCTGCGGCCGGTGCGCTCCTGGAAGGCGATCGCGGCCCGGGCCCAGGACGTGGCCGAAGCGCTCACGACGGGCGGTGACTTCCACCTCCAGCTGTGCGTGCTGGCGCTGCGCGAGGACCTGCGGGACAACCACCGCCGCTGGAGCTGGGACCTGCGCGGCTTCAAACGGCCGCGACCGCCGATGCTGTTCCTGCCGCACGCCGACGACCGCAACGGCGGCATCGAGCTGATCCGGGCCATCAGCGACGTCCGCAGCCGGCGCAGCGAGCTCGACCCGCTGCTCGTGGTGGCCGCGGTACGCGCCCACGACGTGCCGCGCATGGAGCGCAGCGTCGTCCCGGCGCAACCGGTCCCGGAGCCGGCGCCGCCCACGTTCGGCGTCCGGCTGCGCACCTGGTACCGGGAGTGGGGCCGCAACCTGCGCGCCGAGCAGTCGCCCAGCCGGGAACGCTCCGTCCTGCCGTGGGTGCTGAAGGTCCCGCTGCCGCACGACCAGTTGGGCCCCGTCGAGGAGGTCCGCCCTCATCTGCGGGCCTCCGCCCGGCCCACGCCCGCCCGGCTGGTGTGGGCCCTGCACACCCTGGTCCTGGTGACCGCCCTGCTGGCCGCGGGCACCGTCATGCGGGCCGACGCCCTGCACGACCGCTACTGTTCGGCGTCCGTGCTGACCGCCAACCGCGACACCCGCCGCGAGCAGACACCCGACGGCCGCCCGGAGTGCATCGGCATAGCGACGGGCGGCGTCCGTTTCGCCGACTGGCTGCCGGCGCCCGAGCCCGGCGACGACCTCAAGGCGCTCGCGGCGGACGAGGGCACGCCCTGGACGGTGGCCGACCTGGAGGACCGCATCGCCCGGCAGAACGAGAAGGTCCTCGCCGCCGGCACGTACGTCACCGTCGTCTACGCGGGGCCGCTCAGCGCCGCCACCGACTCCGGGTCCTCCCTGGTGAAGGGCGCCGAGGAACTGGCGGGCGTGTACCTGGCGCAGGCCGTCGTCAACGAGAACTCCAGTGTGAAGCTGCGCGTCCTGATCGCCAACGGCGGCGTGGACCTGGGCCACCAGGTCGGGATGGCCGAGGCGATCGCCGCGTACGCCGCCCATGACCCGACCGTGGTGGGGGTCGTCGGGGCGGGCCGGGACCTGAAGTCGAGCCGGGCGACGATCCGCACCCTGATGGAGGCCGGCCTGCCGGTCGTCTCCGGCACCAACTCCGCGACGTATCTGCCCCGCGAGTTCGCCAACTGGTTCGGCCTGGCCGCCACGGACGACTGGCAGATCCGTCAACTGGGTCTGATCGCCGCCCAGTTGCGCACACCGCACCGGCGCCAGTACTCCCTCGTCCTGGCCCGCGACACGGCGCGGACCGACGACCTCTACACCGACGAGCAGGCCCGCTACGGCCAGCGGATGCTGCGCCGGCAGGGCTTCACCCCGCTCGAACAGCGGCGCTACACCCTGAGCGGCGGCAAGCCGGAACTGCGCTCGCACGCCCAGGAGATCTGCCGCGGCGGCAGGGTCCCCTCCGTGATCTACTTCGCCGGCCGGGTGGAGGACATCGACCCGCTGATGACCCAGCTGGGCACCGAGCCGGGCTGCGCCGGCAAGCCCCTGGCCATCCTCACCGGCGACGACCTGTCCAAGGCCGACTTCGACGGCGGCGGGCAGTCCGTCGCGCCGAAGGTCACGCTGTACCACGCTGCCCTCGCGGAGCTGGGGACGGCCGCCGACGAGACGGGCTTCTACCTGGACGCCGCCACGTACCTGCCGGGGATGCGGGACCGCCGTCTGCGCTACGACAGCCCCGCCCTGGCCAGCGGCCAGACCGCCCTCGCCCATGACGCGACCCGCGCGCTGTTCTGGGCGGCCACCCGCGGGGACCGGCCGCAGAGCCGCGCCTCGACCTGGGTGAACCTGCGCAGCGTCAAGATCGAGGGCATGGCCACCGGCACGATCGACTTCACGGGCGCCCCGCTGTACGGCGACCGCACGGGGCACAGCATCGTCCTCAAGGAGGTCCGCCGCACCAGGGACGGCACCGCCCGCCCTCGCGTGGTGTGCAGGCGCAAGGCGGGGGACACGGCACCCCTCACACAGAAGGAGTGCCGGATCCGCTGAGCGTCGTCTCAGTCCTGCGCGGGAGCCAGTCGCAGCGCGATCGAGTTGATGCAGTACCGCTGGTCCGTGGGCGTGGGGTATCCCTCGCCCGCGAACACGTGCCCGAGGTGCGAGCCACACCGGGCGCAGCGCACCTCGGTCCGCACCATGCCGTGCGACCGGTCCTCGATCAGCTCCACCGCGTCGGTGTCCTTGGGGTCGAAGAACGACGGCCAGCCGCAGTGCGACTCGAACTTCGTGTCCGAGGTGAACAGCTCCGCGCCGCAGGCGCGGCAGGAGTAGACGCCCCGGGTCTTGGTGTCGGTGTACTCACCGGTGAAGGCGGGCTCGGTGGCCGCCTGCCGCAGGACCGCGTACTCCCCCGGGGAGAGCTCCGCGCGCCACTGCTCGTCCGGCTTCTCCACGTCGTACGGCATGAGCCTCCAGCCCCTCAGTTCGACAGACGGTCCAGGATCAGCGGGCCGAGGTCGGTGACGTCGCCCGCTCCCATGGTGAGAACGAGATCACCGGGCTTGGCCATTCCCGCGACGGCCGACGGGACGTCCGCCTTGTCGCCCACCGGCGTCACGTCCGCGCCCGCGGCCCGGGCCGCCTCGATGATCAGCTCGCTCGTCACGCCCGGGATCGGGTCCTCGCGGGCCGGGTAGATGTCCAGCACGATCGAGGCGTCCGCGAGGGCGAGGGACCGGCCCATCTCCTTGCCGAGCTCCTGCGTCCGCGAGAAGAGGTGCGGCTGGAAGACCACCAGGATGCGGGAATCGCCCGCCGCCGCCCGCATGGCCTCCAGGTCGGCGGTCATCTCGGTGGGGTGGTGCGCGTAGGAGTCGATGACCTGCACGCCCGCGGCCTCGCCCTTCAGCTGGAGGCGCCGCTTCACGCCCGTGTAGGCGGCGATCGCCGGGGCCAGCTCGGCCGCCGGGACCCCGAGGGCCACGCCCGCGGCCAGCGCGGCGACCGCGTTGTGCGCGTAGTGCCGGCCGGGCACGGAGACCGCGAAGGTCAGCTCCTCGCCCTCCAGCACCACCGTGACCTCGCTCTTCAGCCCCTGCGGCACGACGGACAGGATGCGCACGTCGGCGTCCTCGGACTCGCCGTAGGTCACGACGGTCACGTCGCACGCCCGGACGCGGCGCGTCAGTTCCCGGGCGCCGTCGTGGTCGGCGGCGATCACCAGCGTGCCGCCCTCGGTGATCCGGTCGACGAACGTCTCGAACGACTCGTAGATCTCGTCCATCGAGGCGTAGTTGGCGTGGTGGTCCAGCTCGACGTTGAGGACGATCGCGACCTCGGGCGCGTACTTGTGGAAGCTGCGGTCCGATTCGTCCGCCTCGGCGACGAAGATCTCGCCCTCGCCGTGCAGCGCGTTGGAGCCGGGGGCGTCCAGGTCCCCGCCGATCGCGTAGGAGGGCTTCAGGCCCAGTTCGCTCAGCGACACGGCCAGCATCGAGGTGGTGGTCGTCTTGCCGTGCGTGCCGGCGACGGCGATCGGCCGCAGCCCGTCCATCAGCGCGGCGAGCGCGTCCGAGCGGTGCACGACGGGGATGCCGAGCTCGGCCGCGCGGGCCAGCTCGGGGTTGTCCTGGCGGATCGCCGAGGAGACGACCACACAGCTGGCGTCGTCGGCGAGGTGCCCGGCGGCATGCCCGATGTGCACGGTCGCGCCCAGCGCGCGCAGCGCCTCGGCCGTGGCCGACTCCTTGGCGTCGCTGCCCGCCACCACGGCCCCGCGCTGGGCGAGGATCTTCGCGATACCCGACATTCCGGCCCCACCGATCCCGATGAAGTGCGGTCGGTCCATGGCGGGAGGAAGGCCGGCTGCCATGCGTGTCTCCAAGTTCGGGTGACGAGAGTGAGCGGGCCAAGCCTATTGCGTGCGCGGGGCCGGACCTCCCATCAGGGGCCCTACGCCTTGCTGTGCGAGAACAGCTTCAGCACCGGCACCCCGACCTTGTGCCGGGCCCGGGAGGCCCAGTCCCGGTGGAAGAACTCCTCCACGTAGTGGGGGTCGGTCAGCACGATGACCTCGTCCGCCCCGACCTCTTCGACCAGGGACTTCAGCGCGTCCAGCGGGTGATCCTCGATCAGCCGTCCCTCCGCCGCGCTGCCCGAGGCCCGCAGCGCGGCCAGGGAGACCTCCAGCGCCCGCTGCCCGACGCTCAGGGCCTCTTCGCCCTCCGGGGTCTCCCCCTCACGGACGGCCTCGTCGAGCTCGCCGAGCGCCACGTCGTCGATGGCCCGCAGCAGGCGGTCCGCCTGCTCGCCGCGCGGCTGGAGCAGCACCTGGAAGGAGACCTGCTCCTCGCCGTGCAAGGTGGTGACGAACTCCACGTCGGCCGACGTCAGCGCCTTCTCGATCATCAATACGCTGGTGAACACCAGGCGCCCCTTCCGCTCCGGGGGCCCGTGGCCCCACTCCTCCGCGGGCCGCGCCGGGCCCTGCGGAAACCATCCTGCCCCGTGTTCGCACGGGTACTGCCTGATCCAGTGTGCCCTCCAGAAACCGAACGGAGTGGCATATTCCACCGACGAACGGGCGGACCGCGATCTTCCGCGATCTTCCCCGCCTTTCCCGGGCGAACCGGCAGGCCGGCCCACCCGGCCGCCGACACCTTGTACCCCGCGACCGGCGGTTCAGCGCGTCAGGCACGCCCGTAGCGCGTGAAGAGGAAGCCGTCCTCCTCCAGCATCGACACCAGCGAGAAGCGGTGCGGGACCGTGACCGCGGGCCCTCCCGCGATGCGCTGGGCGTCGCCCGCCGTGAGCATCGGGGAGACGGTCAGGCACAGCTCGTCGAGCACACCGGCCGCGACCAGCTGGCCCAGCAGCCGCGGGCCGCCCTCGGTCAGCAACCGGGTGTGGCCGAGGCCGGCGAGTTCCCGGACGGCCCGGGCGGGATCGATGCCGATGCCGTCCCCGGCGGTCACCACCAGTGCGCCCGCCTTCTCGGCGGCCGCGACGCGGTCGGGGGCGGCCGCGGCGCCGGTGAGGATCAGGGTGGGCACCAGGGGCGAGGTGAACAGCGGGAGCGAGAAGTCCAGGTCGAGGCCGGCGCTCACCACCGCGATCGCGGGTGCGGGCCGCTGCCCGGCCGCCTCCCGCATCGCGGCGAAGTCCTCCCGCGCCCGGGCCGGCCGGTACCCCTCCTTGCGCACCGTCTCCGCTCCGACCACCACGACGTCCGCCAGCGCCCGCAGGGTGCCGAAGATCCGCATGTCGGTGGCGCTGGAGATGGGCTGCGAACGGCCGTCGTGCTGGGCGGCCCCGTCCAGCGTGGACACCATGTTGGCGCGCAGCCACGGCACCGGCCCCCCGGGCCCCGGCTCGGGGTAGGCGTAGGCGGCGGCCAGCTCGTCCAGGCTCCACTCCCGTCCGGCGTCCCCGCCTGGGGCGCCACCCGGGGCCGGAGCTGCTGTTTCATCGGTCACAGGGAACAGACGTCGCATGCCGTGCAGTGTTCCACGCCCCGTAGCATGGTGAACCGTGTCCTCTTCCCCCGTCCCCTCCGGAACCGGCCCTGTGACCGACCCGGCCCCGCTGTCCCTGTGCGCCCGTGAGCCGCGCGTTCCCGCGGACCGGCTGGTCGCCGAGATGGTGCCGCCGCCGCGGTTCGACTCCGTCCGCTTCAGCACGTACCTCCCCGACCCGAACCAGCCCAGCCAGACGGAGGCCGTCCGGGTCCTGGAGGATTTCGCGGCGGGCCTCGGCCCGGGGGCGTCGGCCGGCTCCGGCAAGCGGCGGCTGTTCGGCTTCGGCAAGGCGGCGAAGAAGGCTCCCGCCGGACCGCGCGGTGTCTACCTGGACGGCGGTTACGGCGTCGGCAAGACCCACCTGCTGGCGTCCCTGTGGCACGCCACCCCGGCCGAGCCCTCGCTCAAGGCCTTCGGCACCTTCGTGGAGCTGACGAACCTGGTCGGCGCCCTCGGGTTCCAGCAGACCGTGCAGACCCTGTCCGGCCACCGCCTGCTGTGCATCGACGAGTTCGAGCTCGACGACCCGGGCGACACCGTCCTGGTGTCGACGCTGCTCGGCAAGCTCGTCGACGCGGGCGTCGCGCTCGCCGCCACCTCCAACACGCTGCCGGGCAAGCTCGGCGAGGGCCGGTTCGCCGCGGCCGACTTCCTGCGCGAGATCCAGGGCCTGTCGGCCCACTTCCGCGCCCTGCGCATCGACGGTGAGGACTACCGCCACCGCGGCCTGCCCGAGGCACCCCCGCCGTACTCCGACGAACAGGTGACGAAGGCGGCGCACGCCACCGAGGGCGCCTCCCTCGACGCGTTCTCGCCCCTCCTGGAGCACCTGGCCCGGGTCCACCCCAGCCGGTACGGCGCTCTGACCGACGGCGTCAAGGCCGTGTGCCTCACCGGGGTGCGGCCGGTTCCCGACCAGTCGACGGCTCTCAGGCTCGTCGTCCTCGCGGACCGGCTCTACGACCGCGAGGTGCCCGTGCTGGCCTCGGGCCTGCCCTTCGACCGGCTCTTCAGCGACGAGATGCTCAACGGCGGCTACCGCAAGAAGTACTTCAGGGCCATATCCCGGCTCACCGCCCTCGCCCGCGACGCGGGCAAACTGGCGGACCTCGGGTAACCACAGCCCCAACCGCCCGGCGGAAAGGGCTTGTTCAAGCCAGCCCACCTGCGGTTTTCAGGCTCTCTTCAGCTTGAAACGTTAAGTTAACCCTGCAAACGACTTTGCAGGGTTAACGTGTTTCTTGACCAGTCGTTGACCAACTGTTGGTCAGCGCTAGACGTGTCAATCACCTGAAGGGGGGCGCATGTTGCGAGGTACGACGGCACGAACCGTGGTTTCGATCCTCGCCGCCGCCCTGCTCGCCCTCCAGTTCTTCGCACCGACGGCGTCCTTCGCATCCGCGCACACGCACGGTCAAGTCGAGGCCAAGGCTCAGCCCGGCCCACAGCCCTCCGGAAAGTCCTCGCGCCCCGGCCACAAGCCGCCCGGGAAGGCTCTGCGCGACGAGACGGCGACCTGCCGCGCCGGACACCACGGGGACCCGACCGGTCCCCTGCGCACCCGCGACCGGTCCCACGCCGCCGACTCGGCGCCCACGGCGCCCGAACGGCCGCTGCACAGGCACATCAGGCCGGCGGCACCACCGGCGGCCGGACCCGGCGCCGCGCACCACCGCACATCGAGATCCTCGACGTCGCACACCCCGGCAGCGCTTCAGGTCTTCCGCTGCTGAGGCAGCCGAGCCGTTTCCCCCCACCCCTGTCATGCCCGTCCGACGCGCCCCCACTGCGCGCCAGGAGGAGTCACCACACCATGCAGCCCCTCATCGACAACGCCCGCAAGTTCGGACAGCGCCCTGAGGAGTTCGCCCGCCTCGCCGAGGGCCAGTCCCCCGACGTCCTGTTCATCACCTGCTCCGACTCCAGGGTCGTACCGGCCCTGATCACCGGCGCCCGCCCGGGCGAGCTCTTCGAGCTGCGCACCGCGGGCAACGTCGTCCCCCCGCACTCCTTCGAGCACCCCACCTCGGAGGCGGCCACGATCGAGTACGCCGTGGAGGTCCTCGGCGTCAAGGACATCGTGGTCTGCGGCCACTCGCACTGCGGCGCCGTGGGCGCGGTGGTGCGGGGCGACGACCTCGCCGCCGTACCGGCGGTGCGCGACTGGCTGGCACGCGCCGCCGACGAGCCGGATTGCTCCGACCCGGCCGACCCGACGGTCGCCGAGGCCGTGCAGAACCACGCGCTCACACAGCTGCTGCGGCTGCGTTCCTACCCGTGCGTCGAAAAGCGCCTCGACACGGGTGAACTCCGGTTGCACGGCTGGTACTACGAGGTCCACACCGGCATCGTGCGGGAACACCGCGCGGAGTCCGACACGTTCGAGACGCTCTGAGGGGGCCGGTGACCATGCTGTCGAAGTTCCCTTACCTGAGGCAGGACTTCCTCGCCTCCATCGTCGTCTTCCTGGTCGCCGTGCCGCTGTGCGTCGGCGTCGCCGTCGCATCCGGCGTTCCCGCCGAGCTGGGCCTGATCACCGGCATCGTGGGCGGCATCGTCACCGGGCTCATGCGCGGCAGCAGCCTCCAGGTCTCCGGGCCCGCCGCCGGCCTGACCGTGCTGGTCTTCGAGGCCGTCAGCGAGTTCGGGGTGGCCACGCTCGGCGTGATCGTGCTGTTCGCCGGGCTGCTCCAGCTCGCCATGGGCTTCTTCGGGATAGGCCGCTGGTTCAGGGCGATATCCGTCTCCGTCGTCGAGGGCATGCTCTGCGGTATCGGTCTGGTGATCATCGCCGGGCAGATATACGCGGCAGCGGGCCTGAAGGCCCCGGAGACCGGCCTGGGCAAGATCGCGGGCCTGCCCGGGGCGTTCGCCGACGCGCTCGGCAGCACCGAGGCCCTGGCCTCCCTCGCGATCGGCGCGGGCACCGTCGCCGTCATCGTGCTGTGGAAGAAGCTGCCGAAGGCGGTGCAGACCGTGCCCGGCGCCCTCGCGGCGGTCGTCCTGGCCACGGTCGCCGCGCTCGCCTTCGGCCTGCCGGTCGCCACCGTCCAGGTGGAGGGTCTGCTCGGCGTCATCCAGCCGCCCGGGGCCGAGGCCTTCGGCGAGCTGGCCACCCCGGCCATCTGGGGCACCATCATCGCCTTCGCGCTGATCGCCTCCGCGGAGAGCCTGTTCAGCGCGGCGGCCGTGGACCGGCTGCACGACGGTCCGCGCACCGAGTACAACAAGGAGATGATCGCCCAGGGCGCCGGCAACACGCTGTGCGGTCTGCTCGGCGCGCTGCCGATGACCGCGGTGATCGTGCGCAGCTCCGCCAACGTCTACGCGGGTGCGAAGACCAAGGCGTCGCGTGTGCTGCACGGCGTGTGGCTGCTGCTGTTCGCCGCCGCGATGCCGTGGGCCCTGGCGCTGATACCGATCCCCGCCCTGGCCGGCATCCTCGTGCACGCCGGCTGGAAGCTGATCCCGTTCAGCCAGATCACGGCGCTGTGGCGGGAGCACAAGGGCGAGGCGCTCATCCTCATCGTGACCGCCGTGTCGATCGTCGCGGTGAACATGTTCGAGGGCGTGCTCATCGGTCTGGCCCTGTCGGTCGTCAAGACGGCCTGGGAGGCGTCGCACATCAAGCTCGAGATCATCGACAAGGGCGCCGGCCCGATCCAGGCGTACCTGTCCGGCAACGCGACCTTCCTGCGGCTGCCGAAGATCCTCGACAGCCTGGAGGGCCTGCCGCAGGACCGCCCCGTCGAGCTGGACCTGTCGGGCCTGCACCACCTCGACCACGCCTGCCGCACGGCGCTGGAGAACTGGGCCGCACGGCACAGCGCGACGGGCACCGAGCCGGTGAAGGTCACGGAACCCGCCGCGGAACCGGCGCGAGTCCCGGCGGAGAAGGTCACAGCCGCCTAGACAGGCCCTGGCGGAACGGCCGACCACCCGATCCCCGGTCCGGGGCGCGCAGCCGGCGCGCCCCGGACCTTTCGCGTGCCCTCCGTCCCACCCGGTCCTCCGGGGCATGGCCTCGCGCCGCGCTCCGGGCATATCGTTACAGAAGCAGAAGAATTCGGACCTCTGAGCGGGGAGGTCGGCATGGTCGAAGAGCTGGTCGGCGTGGTGGCCGCGGTCGGGGCCGGGGCGCTGGTCTACGTGGCTTCCGCCGCACGGGTCGTCAAGCAGTACGAGCGGGGAGTCGTCTTCCGGCTCGGACGTCTGCACGGTGACGTGCGGCGGCCCGGGTTCACCCTCGTGGTGCCCGCGGTGGACCGGTTGCGCAAGGTCAACCTGCAGATCGTCACCATGCCGGTCCCCGCGCAGGAGGGCATCACCCGCGACAACGTGACCGTGCGGGTCGACGCGGTGGTGTACTTCAAGGTCGTCGACCCGGCGGCGGCGATCGTCAACGTCGAGGACTACCGCTTCGCCGTCTCGCAGATGGCGCAGACCTCGCTGCGTTCGATCATCGGCAAGAGCGAGCTGGACGATCTGCTGTCCAACCGGGAGAAGCTCAACCAGGGCCTGGAGCTGATGATCGACAGCCCGGCCGTGGAGTGGGGCGTGACCATCGACCGT
Organism: Streptomyces sp. NPDC050674; assembly: GCF_040654575.1. NCBI lineage: Bacteria > Bacillati > Actinomycetota > Actinomycetes > Kitasatosporales > Streptomycetaceae > Streptomyces > Streptomyces sp. NPDC050674. Next base: position 80,891 of record NZ_JBFAIG010000007.1, on the reverse strand, counting down.
GTGGAGATCAAGGACGTCTCCCTGCCGGACACCATGAAGCGCTCCATGGCCCGCCAGGCGGAGGCCGACCGGGAGCGGCGGGCCCGGCTGATCAACGCCGACGCCGAGTACCAGGCCTCCAAGAAGCTGTCCCAGGCCGCCCAGCAGATGGCCGACACGCCCTCGGCGCTCCAGCTCCGGCTGCTGCAGACCGTCATGGCGGTGGCGGCGGAGAAGAACTCCACGCTGGTCCTGCCCATTCCGGTGGAGCTGCTGCGGTTCCTGGAGCGGGGCCAGCAGCCCCCGGCCCAGGACGCGGGACACGCCGGGGCGGCGGACGAGGCGGAGCGGGCGGAGAGCGCCGTCGACCGCACCGAACAGGCCGAAGAGGCCATGGAGCGGCTGCGGCGCGCGGTCGAGCAGTGACCCGCGCTACGCGCGTGGTTCCCGCCGCCCGCACCAGGTGATAGACACAGCGGGATCACAGTTCCTGTCCGCCAGCAGGAAGGTTTCCCCATGACCACGTCCGGTCGCTCCGCCTCACGACGCCAGCTGCTCGCCGGAACGGGTGCCCTGGGCATCGGGATCGCGTTCTCCGGCGCCCTGTCCGAACTCTTCGCCGGCACCGCCGCCGCACAGGGCCTGGGCCGCACCGGCTACGGCCCGCTCGTCCCCGATCCGGAGGGCGTCCTCGACCTGCCGGAGGGGTTCCGGTACCGGATCCTGTCCCGCGAGGGAGACGAACTGCGCTCCGGCGAGGGCCTCGTGCCCTCCAACCACGACGGCATGTCGGCCTTCGGCGCCAGAGGCGGCGGTGTCCACCTGGTCCGCAACCACGAGAACCGCGCCACGGGCAGGATCCCGGTCCCGGCCGTCGAGGGACTGACCTACGACCCGGCCGGCAAGGGCGGCTGCACGGCGCTGACACTGGACTCGCGCAACCGGGTCCGCTCCGAACGCGTCGCGATCGCCGGTACGGCCGTGAACTGCGCGGGCGGGCCCACCCCTTGGAACACCTGGCTGACCTGCGAGGAGACCGAGGACAAGGCCGGCACCAACGGCTACACCAAGGACCACGGCTTCATCTTCGAGGTCGACCCGGCCGATCCGCACCGCACGGGAGCCGTGCCGCTGACCGCGATGGGCCGCTTCGCGCACGAGGCGATCGCGGTCGACCCCCGGCGGGGCGTGGTGTACGAGACCGAGGACGCCTTCGAGAAGCCCTTCGGCCTGTTCTACCGCTTCCTGCCGGACCGGCCGCTGGGCGGACGGGGTTCGCTGCGCGCGGGCGGCCGGCTCCAGGCCATGCGGGTGCCCGGGGTGCCGGACCTGTCCTCCATCCAGGACGTGGGCGCCGCGTTCGACCGCATCGAGTGGGTGGACGTCCCGGACCCGCGGGCCGCGGGGACGCCGATCCGGTTCCAGGACTTCGGCAGCGGGGGCATCACGCACGCGCAGAAGCTGGAAGGCTGCTACTGGGGCGGACGTTCGGTGTACTTCGTGTCGTCGTTCGCCCGCCGCTCGGACGGTTCGGCCGCCGACCACTTCGGACAGGTCTGGCGCTACGACCCGGAGCACCGCAGGCTCACCCTGGTGATCGTGTTCGGCCCGGACACCGATGTGCGGCTGCCGGGAGAGTCGCCCGACAACATCTGCCTGGCGCCCAGCGGCGGCCTGATGGTGTGCGAGGACGGCAACGGCGCCCAGCACGTCTTCGGTGTCACCCGGCGCGGCGAGGTCTACGCGATGGCCCGCAACCGGCAGAACATCGGCACACCCGAGGAGCCGGAGTGGGGTGAGTTCGCGGGAGTGACCTTCTCCCCGGACGGGGACACGATGTACGTCAACTGCTACACGCCCGGCACCACCTTCGCGGTGACGGGCCCCTGGCGCCGCTAGCCGGCGCCCACCTTCCGGACGGGGCGCCGGCGCGGCCCGGCGCCCCATCGGACCATCGAGGCACAGGACCGCAAGGGGGCCCGGTGAGACACAAGCACGACACCTCGCTGCGGGAGCGGCTGCGCCTGCCCGCCGGTGAACCGGTCGACCTGACCCGGTTCGACGCCGCCGCCACCTCCGCCGGCCCGGACGGCAAGGAGGCCGGCAAGGCCGCCACGGCCCGGATCGGCGAGCGCCTCGCCGCCCTCCAGGAACGGCTGTGGGCGGCCGGCACCGCGGGCGACCGGCGCCGCGTCCTGCTGGTGCTCCAGGGCATGGACACCAGCGGCAAGGGCGGCACGGTCAAGCACGTCATCGGCCTGCTCAACCCCTCCGGCTGCCGGATCACCGCGTTCAAGGCCCCCACCGCCGAGGAGCGCGCGCCCCCCTTCCTGTGGCGGGTGGAGCAGGCGCTGCCCGTCCGCGGCGAACTGGGCATCTTCGACCGCTCCCACTACGAGGACGTGCTGATCGCCCGGGTCCGCGGGCTCGCACCGGCCACCGAGATCGCGCGGCGCTACGAGCAGATCAACCGCTTCGAGCGGTCCCTCGCCGACGACGGCGTGACCCTGGTCAAGTGCTTCCTGCACCTGTCCTACGACGAGCAGCGCCGCCGGCTGCTCAAGCGCCTCGACAAGCCGGACAAGCGCTGGAAGTTCGCCGCGTCCGACATCGACGACCGCGCGCTGTGGCCGGCGTTCCAGGAGGCCTACGAGATCGCCCTGGAGCGCTGCGGCACCTCGTACGCGCCCTGGTACCTGGTCCCGGCCGACCACAAGTGGTACCGCAACTGGGCGGTCAGCACCCTGCTCCTGGAGCACTTCCGGGAGCTCGATCCGCGGTTCCCGGAAGCGGACTTCGACGTGGACGAGTGCCGCAAGCGGCTGCTCGAGCAGCCCTGATCCGCAGGCGGGAGCCGCCCTCTCCGGCTGCCGGGGCCCTTCGCGCTGCCCGGCAACCGGACCCGCCCGCCCCGGTGATGAAGGACTCGCCCGACACTGAACCGGACGGTCGGGGGTACTCGCTGGTCCATGGGCGAAGAACAGCAGGTCAGCAGCTCGTACTGGCTCGACACCGCACCGGACGGCCGTCATCCGGCGCTGGCGGAGGACCTGGACGTCGACGTGGCGGTGATCGGGGCCGGGATCGCCGGGCTGTCCACGGCGTGGGAGCTGACCCGGGCCGGGCGGAGCGTGGCCGTGCTGGAGGCCGGCCGGGTCGCCGCCGGCGTCACCGGGCACACCACCGCCAAGGTCACCGCCCTGCACACACTCGTCTACGACAAGCTGCGGCGCACCCGCGGGCCGGAGGGCGCCCGGCTGTACGCACGGTCGCAGTCCGAGGCGATCGAGCACGCGGCCCGGATCGCCCGGGACCTGGGCGTCGACTGCGAGTGGGAGACGAGGAGCGCCTACACCTACGCGCGTGACGCGAGCCGCGTGGAGCAACTGCGCGCGGAGGCCCGGGCCGCGGCCGAGGCCGGGCTGCCCGCCTCCTTCGTCATGGAGACCGGGCTGCCCTTCCCGGTGGCGGGCGCGGTCGAGGTCACCGGGCAGGCGCAGTTCCACCCGCGCAAGTACCTGCTGGCCCTCGCCGCCGACCTGGTCGAACACGGCGGGCGGATCTACGAGGACACCACCGTGCTCGGCCTGGACGAGGGCGAACCGTGCCGGGTCTCGACGGCGGACGGGGCGACCGTCCGCGCCCGGGACGTCGTGGTCGCCACGCACTACCCGATCTTCGACCGGGCCCTGCTCTTCGCCCGCCTGTCCACGCGCCGCGAACTGGTCGTCGCCGGGACGATCCCCGCGCACCAGGACCCGGACGGCATGTTCATCACGCCCGACGAGGACACCCGCTCGGTGCGCACCGCGCCCTACGACGGCGACCGGCGGCTGCTGATCGTCACCGGCGAGCACTTCACGCCCGGCACGAGTGATCCGCGGGCCCGTCTCGAACGCCTCACCGCCTGGGCCACCGGCCACTTCCCCGACCTGGAGGTCACTCACCGCTGGGCCACGCAGGACACCGAGCCCACGGACACCGTGCCGATGGTCGGCCCACTGCACCAGGGCGCCCGGCACGCCTATGTCGCCACCGGCTTCGGCGGCTGGGGCATGACCGGTGGCATCATGGCGGGCCGGCTGCTGACCGCGCAGATCACCGGTGAGGAGTGCGAGTGGAGCGGGCTGTACGACCCGCGCCGGGTCAGGCCCGCGCTGCGTGAGGCGCCGACGTTCCTCAAGACCCAGGCCAAGGTCGCCGGGCACTTCGTGGGCGACCGGCTGCGGCCCTCACCGCCGGTGGAGTCGCTGCCGCCCGGCGAGGGCGCCGTGGTCCGCGCCGACGGCCACCGTGTCGCGGTGTACCGGGACGAGGAGGGCGGTCTGCACGCCGTCTCCGCCCGCTGCACCCACCTGGGCTGCCTGGTCGACTTCAACGCCGCCGAACGCGCCTGGGAGTGCCCCTGCCACGGCTCCCGCTTCGACACGGACGGCAAGGTCATCCAGGGACCTGCCACCAAGCCCCTGGAACAGCGCGACCTCTGAGCGCCCGGCCCGGGCCTACGCTGGACATATGAGCGAAGACGACTACTGCCTGATCGACGCGACCAGGCCGCCCCGGGCGGACGGCCCGCCGTACGCGGAGTGCGTACTGTGCCGGGAGCCGACGGAGTACCCCGAGTCGTACAAGGGCATCACGCTCTGTCCCGCCTGCGAGTGGCAGGAGGCGCAGCGCACCGCCTGTTCAGGGTGACCTGCGGGCGGCCAGCGCACCGGCCAGGGCCAGTGCCGCGGCCGTCACCAGGGCCGCGGCGCCCAGGGGCAGCAGCGGCAGCGGTACGGTGCCCTGCCGCGAGCCGGTCACGAGTCCTTGCACGGCCGCCTGGGCCGGCGAGCCGGTGGCGACCAGGGACAGCAGCGCCGCGAGCAACAGGGCGAGGACGGCCCGGCCCGGCGACCGCAGCAGGGGCCGGCTGGTGAGCGCGCCGACGGCCGTGCCGAGCAGGGCGCAGGCCAGGGCGGCGAGCAGCCCGGCCCCGCAGGCGGCGGCGAGCGGAACCCGGGTGCGGTGGTCGGAGGCGACCGGGTCACTGAGCAGCGTCACGGCGAGGGTCGCGAGTGTGCCGAGCGCCGACGCCCCGGCCAGGGCCACCAGCAGACATGCCACATGAGCCCGCGCGGGTCCCGCGGCCGCGGCCACACAGCCGCGCGCGGCGTCGGGTTCGCCCGTGACGCAGATCCGCGCCAGCCACGCGGCGACCGGCAGCAGGACGGCGGCGGTGTACCCGAGCGAGTCGAGCACCGGCTGCCCGGCCTGGATGCTGACCGCGAGGAAGGCCGCGTACAGCAGGAACGGCGGCAGCCAGCGCTGCGACCTCAGCAGCAGGGCGGCGTGGTAGCGCATCAGGGCGGTCATGGCTGCCTCTTGGGGGCCGTCGCCCGCGGTGTCACGCTCACCACGTGCCAGGGCGGACGGGCCGTCAGCAGGGTGCGGAGCAGGACGTCGGATCGCGGGGCGGGGACGGAGAGGAGGTAGCGGCCCGGTCCGGTCTCCTCCACCGAGGTCGCCGCCCGGCGCACGTCCTCGGGCAGCCGTCCGTCCGGTGGGCCCTGGGCCTCGACGACGACGTGCGGGCCGGAGACTGCCGGGAGCGGCGCCGGCTCCTGCCGGACGAGCCTCCCGCCGGACACGGCGTATGTCGCGTCGGACAGGCCCGCCAGGCGGCGCGGGTCGTGGTCGACGAAGACCACGGAGCCTCCGGCCGCCGTGCGTTCGGCGACCGCGCGCTCCAGCTCGGCGCGGGCCACGGTGTCCAGACCGGTCCACGCCTCGTCGAGCACCAGCAGCTCCGGCTCCGCCAGCAGGGCTTGGGCGACCGCGACCTTCTGGCTGCCGCCCTTCGACAGCCGGGCCATCGGCGTGTGCGCGTAGGCGGCGGCGCCGAGGCGCTCCAGCCACTGGCCGGCGGCCCGGGCGGCCGCCGCCCGGGCCAGGCCGTGCACGGTGCCGAGGTGGGTGAGGTAGCCGACGGCGGTGAAGGGCGGGGCCGGCGGGAACCGCTCGGGGACGTATGCCGTGCGCGGCCGGCCGGTGACGCGGCCCTCGCTGGGGGCGTCGATGCCGGCCAGCAGCCGCAGCAGCGTGGACTTGCCGCTGCCGTTGGCGCCCTCGACGCGGACGAGCCGGCCCGGAGCCACCGCCAGGTCGACACCGCGCAGCACCCAGGGTCCCCGCAGCCCGTAGCGGCGGCCCGCGTCGCGCAGGCACAGGTCGGGTCGCATGCGGCCATCCTGCACGATCTTCCGACTGGCACACTGGGTTTCGTGAGCGAAGACCCGACGCCCGTGAGCGACAGTCCCTTCCGGTCCGAGCCCTCGGCGCGTGACGAGGCGCCGCAGTTCGTGCTGCCGCTCGTCGTGCGGATCGAGCGGGCGGAGCCCCCGGCGCGTACGGACGCGCTGGAGACGGCCGCGCGGGCCGTGCTGACGATCCTGGCCGACGAGCGGTCGGCCGGGCAGGGCGAGTGGGCCGGTGCGATGCGGGACTGGCAGGACGCCCGGATCCGCAAGGTGGTGCGGCGGGCGCGCGGCGCCGAGTGGCGGCGGGCCGAGGCGCTGGACGGCATCACGGTCACCGGCAAGTCGGCCGAGGTGCGGGTGTTCCCGCCCGTGCCGCTGGACGGCTGGCCCAAGGACCTGGCCAGGCTCCAGGTCTCCGGCACCGACCTGGACGACCCGGAGCCGCCGGTGGAGGCGGACCCGGCCGCTCCCGTGCTGTGGATGAACCCGGACCTCGGCATGTCGGCCGGCAAGGCGATGGCGCAGGCGGGCCACGCCGCCCAACTGGCCTGGTGGGAGCTGTCCGGCGAGGAGCGGACCGCCTGGCGGGACGCGGGCTTCCCGCTCGCCGTCCGTACGGCCGCCGCGGCCCACTGGCCCGGACTGGTCGGCAGCGGACTGCCGTTGGTCCGCGACGCGGGGTTCACGGAGATCGCGCCCGGCTCGTGCACGGTGGTCGCGGACCACCCGGCGCTGCGCCGGGAGCCGCACGGGAGCGGCGGCCCGGCCGCCACCCGTTCGGCGTAGCCGCGGGCGCGGCGGTCCCTGACGGGTGCTCCAGTGGGGTTACCAGTCGACCCGCCTCAGGAGGCAGCCATGTCCAGCGCCGCGCCCCCTCCCCCCGCCCCGCCCGCCTCCGACGACCGGACACCCGGCGGCCCCGGCCCGGGCGGCTCCGGTGACCCGTGGGCGTCCGGGGGTCTCGTCCTCGGCGGCATCCTGATGGTCGTCTACGGCCTGTTCGCGGTGCTCCAGGGCATCGCGGCGATCGCCGGGGACGAGGTGTACACGAGCTTCGGCCAGTACTCCTTCGAGTTCGACCTGACCGCGTGGGGCTGGATCCACCTGATCGTCGGCGTCCTCGTGGTGGCCGCCGGACTCGGCCTGTTCGCGGGAGCCGCCTGGGCGCGGGTCGTGAGCGCGGTCGTCGTCGGCCTGGCCCTGATCGCGAACTTCCTCTGGCTGCCGTACCAGCCGTTCTGGTCGATCATCATGATCGTGACCGGCCTGTTCGTCCTCTGGTCGGTGTTCAACTACCGCTCCTCGCGCCCGCTGTAGGGGCGCGGCGGCCCCGGCCCGGATGGGCCGGGCGCCGGCCGGCCCCGGCCCGCCGAACCTCAAATGTTGCTCTGAAGGCGGGCGGACGCGGTTCGGCGTCCGGCGGCGGGGCCATACCTCCCTCACGTTCGAGGAACGGTCCGGGGTGGAGGAGGGGACGATGGAGCGACTGGGGACGGGCATCGGATGGCGGCCGGAGATCGCGGACGCCGTGGAGCGGATGCCGGGGATCGACTGGGTCGAGGCCGTGGCCGAGAACCTCTGCCCCGGGCACCTGCCCGACTCGCTGCGGCGGCTGCGCGAGCGGGGCGTGACCGTGGTCCCGCACGGCGTCTCGCTCGGCCTCGGCGGCGCGGACCGGCCCGACGCGGACCGGCTGAGCGCACTGGCCGAGCGTGCCGAGGCGCTGGGCTCGCCGCTGGTCACCGAGCACATCGCGTTCGTCCGGGCGGGCGGGCCGCTGACGGCGTCCCCGCACCTGGAGGCGGGCCATCTGCTGCCCGTCCCGCGGACCCGGGACGCCCTGGACGTCCTGTGCGAGAACGTGCGCATCGCGCAGGACTCGCTTCCGGTGCCGCTGGCCGTCGAGAACATCGCCGCGCTGATCTGCTGGCCGGGCGAGGAGATGACCGAGGGCCAGTTCCTCTACGACCTCGCCGACCGCACAGGCGTCCGCCTCCTGATCGACGTGGCCAACCTGCACACCAACCACGTCAACCGCGGTGAGGACCCGGCCAAGGCCCTGGCGGAGCTGCCCCTGGAGGCGATCGCGTACGTCCATGTCGCCGGCGGGTTCGAACGCGACGGCGTCTGGCACGACAGTCACGCCCACCCGGTGCCGCGGCCGGTCCTGGACATCCTCACGGACCTCGCCTCGCGCGTCTGCCCTCCGGGTGTCCTGCTGGAGCGCGACGAGAACTTCCCGCAACCGGCGGAACTGACCGGCGAACTGACCTCGATCCGGCGGGCGTTGGAAGCGGGGGCCGTGGAGCGGGTGAAGACGCAGTTCCGCTCGACGGTCCTCGCGGCCGCGCGCCGAGCCGTTCCCGGGCGGGAGGACGAGGCCGGGTGCGTCGGCGGTGTTCCCGCGGGCGGCGGCGCCGGGCGGCGGGACGAGGCCCGGGACGGCGCGGGGCCGGCGGGCCATGAGACCGGGGCGGCCGAGGCGACACGGGGCGCCTTCGGCCCGCCCCACCCACGGGAGGCCGGTGCCGCCCGGCAGCGGCTCGGGCTGGCGCAGGCGGCACTGCTGTCGGCGCTGGTCGCGGGGACGCCCGTGCCCGAGGGGTTCGACCGTGTGCGGGTGGGCGTCCAGGCGCGGGCGCTCGCGGCGAAGCGGGCGGACGTCGTGGCGAAGGTAGCCCCCGAGCTGCCGGTGATCCTCGGGGACGGGTACCGCACGGCGTTCCTGTGCTACGCCCAGACCCAGCCGATGACCGCCGGGTACCGGCGTGACGCCCTCACCTTCGCCGAGCACCTGCTGTCCACCGGGCGCCCCGGGGACGCCCGGGCGCGGCGGGAACTGCGGGAGTGGTGGCTGGAGCGGTCGGGCCCGAAGCCGCGCTCGCGGCGGCCCGCCCACCGGCTGGCCCGCGCCACGCGCAGGGTGCTGGCGCGGCGTTGACGGGTGAGGGGCCCGGCCCCTCACGCGTCACTCCGGCCTGGGAGGGGCCCACCGGACAGCGGACCGGTGGGCGGGCGGCGGCCACGGGCACACCGCCGCGGCGGCGTCCGCGCGGTCCAAAGGACCGGGTGGGCCGGCAGGGCCTGTCCTGGAGGCCACGGGGTACGTCGACCACGACGCCGTGGCCCGGGACATGGCGGTCGGGAGCGGCACGAGTGCCCCGGCCTCGCCCGTGCCCCCGCCGCCGAGCCACCCGCTTCCGCCGCCCGCCTACAGTCCGCCACCGGACAGAAGCGGAACGTCACATACCGGCAACACTCCGTCCGGATCGTGAACGGGGCATGGTGTTCTCGCGACCGTGTCACATACAAACAACATATGCTCTGGGTTCTTTTCCTGCTGGCGGCCTGGGCCGTGGCCGGCACGGCGTGCACCCGCCTGTGCCTGGCCGCCGTGCGCGCCGCGGCCGTCGAGGCGGACACCGGCCGGGGTCGTGAACTCACGCTGTACGAGGCCGCGTTCCTTTCCGGCGGCCCCCGGCGGGTCGCCGACGTGACTCTGGTCGCCATGGCCCGCCAGCGCCGTCTGCTGCTGGCCCACACCGGCTGGGCGACGGTCGTCGACCCGCGCGGGCGGGACGAGATGGAGCGGTCGGTGATAGGCGCCATAGGCCCGCAGGGACAGTCCCGGATCGCGCCGGTGCGGGCCACGGCCGCGACGGCGGAGGCGGTGCGCGGGATCGCCGACGGGCTGGTGCGCGCGGGGCTCGCGGTGCCGGACAGCGCCCGTACGACCGTGGCCACGGCCGTCCGGCAGGTGCGCGGCGCGGCCCTCGTCGTCCTCGGGCTCGGCGTGGCCGCACTGCTGGCGCCCGCCCCGCCCGACATGCCCCGGCACCTGGTCGCCCTGTGGTTCGCGCTGCCGCTCGCCCTGACCCTGAGCTGCCTGGCCGTCGCACGGGTCGAGATCCACCCGTACTCGCGCTGGGCCTCCCCGGCCGGCCGGCGGCTGCTCGGCGCGCTGACCCGCACCGCGGACAGCGCCGCCGACGACCGCACGTATCTGACCTCGGTGGCCGTGCGCGGTGTCCGCGCGATCGGCGAACCGGATCTGCGCGCCGCGTTCGGCCACCGCGAGGCGCACGACTGACCGGCCGGGGGCGCACGGGGGCATCGGCCCCGACACCGGCGGACGGTGCTTGCCTTCCCCCCACGCCGCACGAAACATCCCCTTCGTCGCCACCGCGCACCGAAGGGACACACGATGAGAGCCGCCCTGCTCTGCTCGGCCGCCGGGTCCTTGCTGCTGAGCACCCTCACCGCGGCACCGGCCGCCGAGGACCCGACGGGGGCGGCCGAGCGGCGCGGCACCGCCGTGGCCGCCGCCCGCGCGAAGGCGGCCGGTGTCGAGTTCGGCCCGTGCCCCGACGCTCGGGACCTGCCCGGCGGCATGCGGTGCGGCACGGTGAGCGTCCCGCTGGACTACGCCCACCCCGACGGCCGGCACATCGAACTCGCCGTCAGCCGGGCCCGGGCCACGGGAAAGGACCCGGACGACAGCGGGCACCGCGTCCTGCGGCAAGGTGCCCTCGTGTACAACCCGGGCGGACCGGGCGCCACGGGGCTGTACTTCCCGCTCATCGGCCTGCTCCCCGAGTGGAAGAGGATCGCGGCCGCCTACGACCTCGTCGGCTACGCCCCGCGCGGCGTCGGCCGTTCGGCCCCGCTGTCGTGCAAGGACCCCGAGCAGTTCCTCACCGGGCCCTCGCAGGCGCCGACGCACCCTTCGGAGTCGTACAAGCGGGAACGCGTCGCCAGGGCGAAGGCGTACGCGCGCGGCTGCGCCGAGCGCAACGGCGACGCGCTGCGGCACTACCACTCGCTGAACAACGCCCGCGACCTCGACGTGCTGCGCGCCGCCCTCGGCGAGGAACGGCTGACCTTCATGGGCTCCTCGTACGGCACCTACTTCGGTGCCCTGTACGCGACGCTGTTCCCGTCGCACGTGCGGCGGATGGTGTTCGACTCCGTGGTCCACCCCGCCCCCGAGCGGATCTGGTACCGCAACAACCTCGCCCAGTCGGCGGCGTTCGAGCGCCGCTGGGCGGACTTCCGGGCCTGGATCGCCCGGCACGACGACGTGTACGGGCTGGGCCGGACCGCGCGGGACGTGCTGCGCAGCTACGAGCGGGTGAGCGCGAGGCTGGCCGCCGAACCGGCGGGCGGAAAGGTGGGACCGGGGCAGCTGCGAGGGGCGTTGCTCCAGGCCGGGTACTACGACGACCTGTGGCCGCACCGCGCGCACGCGCTGTCGGCGTACCTCCGGGGCGACGAGGGGCCGCTGGTCGAGCAGGCGGAGCAGCACCCCGAGGCGGCGGCCGAGGCGGAGAACTCCCGCGCGGTCTACGTGGCCGTCGAGTGCAACGACGCCCCCTGGCCGACGGACTTCGCGGTGTGGGACCGGGACAACACCCGGCTGGCGCGGGTGGCGCCCTTCGAGACCTGGCACAACGTGTGGGCGAACCTGCCGTGCGCCTTCTGGCCTGCGCCGCGTCAGCGGCCGCCGGAGGTGGGCGCCGGGCCGGGCGAGCTGCCGCCGACGCTGATCCTGGCCGCCGAGCGCGACGCGGCCACGCCCTACGACGGTGCCCTCGAACTCCACGACCGCCTCACGGGTTCGGTCCTGGTGACGGAGCGGGACGCCGGCGCCCACGGTCTGGCCGGCGGGCCGAACGCCTGCGTCAACGGGCACATGGAGGCGTATCTGCTGCACGGCCGGCTGCCGGGGCGGCACGCCGAGTGCGCCCCGCACGCCGAACCGAAGCCGACGGCCCCGGACCGGGCCGGGGCCGTACGGCGGCCGGGCTGATCAGGCCAGAGAGGCGACCAGCTCGGTGATGTCCTTGCGGCGGCCGGTGAAGAACGGCACCTCCTCGCGCACGTGCCGACGCGCCTCCGAGGCGCGCAGGTGACGCATGAGGTCGACGATGCGGTACAGCTCGTCGGCCTCGAAGGCGAGGATCCACTCGTAGTCGCCGAGGGAGAACGAGGCGACGGTGTTGGCGCGCACGTCCGGGTAACCGCGGGCCATCTTGCCGTGGTCGGCGAGCATGCGGCGGCGGTCCTCGTCGGGCAGCAGGTACCAGTCGTAGGAGCGCACGAAGGGGTAGACGCTCACGTAGTCGCGGGGCGTCTCGTCGGCGAGGAACGCCGGGATGTGCGCGCGGTTGAACTCGGCGGGACGGTGCAGCGCCATGTTCGACCAGACGGGCTCCAGGGCGCGGCCCAGCCTGGTGCGACGGAAGAGGTTGTACGCCTCCTGGAGCGCGTCGCTGGTCTCCGCGTGCCACCAGATCATGAGGTCGGCGTCGGCGCGCAGGCCCGAGACGTCGTAGGTGCCGCGGATCGTCACGTCCTTGGCGGCGAGCTGGTCGAACAGCTCCCGGACCTCGTCGGCGTACCCGGAGCGGTCCTCGGGGAGGACGTCCTTCAGCTTGAAGACGGACCAGAGCGTGTAGCGGATGACCTCGTTGAGGTCCTTGGCCAGCTTGCCCTTGTTCGGGATGCGGTCGGGCGCGGTGCCGGAGGGGGTGGTGGAGGCGTCGTCACTCATGCTCCTCATTCTCCCGCTCCCCCGTGCAGGCTCTGCACCGGGTGGGCGGTGAGCTCCTGCACACCGCCGAGGTCACCGTGGATCTGGTCGACGGCGGCGTAGGCGCTCGCGATGCAGGCCGGGATGCCCACCCCGTCGTAGGGGGCTCCGCAGACGGCGAGGCCGGGGAGCCGGGCGACGTGCTCGCGGATGCGGGCCACGCGCGCGTGGTGGCCGACGGGGTACTGCGGCAGGCCGTCGTCCCAGCGGGTGACGCGGGTGGCGACGGGCGTGGCGTCCAGGCCGGTGGCCGCCTTCAGGTCGTCGCGGGAGACCTCGACCAGCTCGCTGTCGTCGCGCCGGAGGATCTCCGTCTCGCCGTACCGCCCGACGGAGGTGCGCAGCACGACCAGGTCCGGGTTCTCCTCGGCGATCCAGCCCCATTTGCGCGAGGCGAAGGTGGACGCCTTGATGGTGCGCCCGTCGACCGGCGGCACGAGGAAGCCGCTGCCGTCGGGCAGGGCCGTCTCGCTGCGGCGGTAGGCGAGGGTGACCAGGGCCATGGAGGCGTACTCGACGGCGTCGAGCTCGGCGGCGGCGCCGGGCGTCTTGGCGCGCAGCAGCCGGGCGGCGACGGGGGCGGGCGCGGCGACGACCACCGCGTCCGCACGCCACGCGCGCTCGCCGGAGGCGACCTGCCAGCCGCCCTCGGGGGTGCGGCGCAGCTCCGTCACCGGCGTCCGCGTGAGGATCTCACCCCCGCGCGCACGGACCGAGTCGGCCACCGCGAGGGGCAGGGTGCCGATGCCGCCCTGGATGCCCATGAAGACCGGGCCGGTCTGCCCGGCGGCGGCCGCCTTGGCCTGGAGCTCCCGGACGCCTGCCGTCAGGGAGGTGTGGGTGCGGGCCACCTGGAAGAGCTGCGGGACGGCCGAGCGCATGGAGATGCGGTAGGCGTCGCCCGCGTACACCCCGCCCAGCATGGGTTCCAGCAGACGGTCGACGACCTCGCGGCCGAGGCGCCGCGCCACGTACTCCCCGACCGCCACGTCGTCGCCGACCTCGGTGCGGGGCAGTTCGGCGTCCCGCTCGATCCGGGCGAGACCCTCCTCGGACACCACACCGGCCAGGGCGGACGCGGTGCCGGGCACGCCCATCACATGCCCCTTGGGGAAGGGACGCAGGGCGCCGCGGGTCCACAGCGAGGCCGTCGCGGTGGCCGGGGGCTGGAGACGGCCGGCGAGGCCCACCTCGCGCGCGAGTGCCACCGCCTCGGGGCGGCGGGCCAGCATCGACTCGGCGCCGAGGTCCACGCGCGCACCCGCGATCTCCCCGGGCAGCAGCTTGCCGCCGACCCGGCCGGAGGCCTCCAGCACGGTCACCCGCGCCCCGCGCTCCAGCAGCCGGTGCGCGGCGGCCAGCCCCGCGATGCCGGCCCCGATGACGACGACCTGCCTGTGAACTTCGCGCATGCCCCCAGCCTCTCAGACCCCGCCGGCGGTGCCGTCGCGCCCCGGTGTCCGTCGCGAGTCCCGACCGTGACCGCATCGGAACCGGTCCGGGCCAAACGACGGGGCCGGTCCGTGCGTCGAAGAAGCGTCAGCACAATCGACCCCCGGGGGATGCCCGCATGCGCACACGACGATCCGTACGACACCCCGCCTCGGCCCTGACCGCGCTGCTGCTGGCGGCCGCCCTCGCTCTCACGGGGTGCAGCGCCGGGGACGACTCGGCGGGCGGCAGCAGCGCCGCCGACCGCGGGGCCGAGGGCAAGGCCGCATCGGGCGAGGCCGCCCCCGGCGGCACCGCGAGCGGCGCCGGGGCCACGGCGCCGCCCAAGCTCGCCGCGAGCCACATCATCCGCACGGCGTCCCTGACCGTGCAGGTCAAGGATGTCCCGAGGGCCCTGGACCAGGCCCGCACCGGCACCGAGAACGCGGGCGGCTACGTCGGCGACGAGACCACCACCCGGGACGCCGAGGGCCACGAGCGCACCCGGATCGTGCTGCGGGTGCCCGTCGACAAGTACGACGAGGTCCTCTCCGGGCTGGAGGGCACCGGCAAGCTCATCGACCGCAGCGCCAAGGCCGAGGACGTCACCGACCAGGTCGTGGACGTGGAGAGCCGGATCAGGACGCAGCGCGCCAGCGTGGCCCGGATCCGCGAGCTGATGGACCAGGCCACGAAGCTCGGCGACGTGGTGACCCTGGAGGGCGAGCTGAGCACCCGCCAGGCCGACCTGGAGTCGCTGCTCGCCCGGCAGAAGTCCCTGAAGGACCGCACCAGCCTGGCCACCATCACCCTGTCGCTGTCCGAGACCCCGGTGAAGAAGACCAGGACCGAGGACGACGACCCGGGATTCGTGGACGCGCTCGCGGGCGGCTGGAGCGCGTTCGTGACGATGCTGCGCTGGCTCGCCGTCGCCTTCGGCGCGGTGCTGCCGTTCGCGGCGGTGGCCGCCCTGATCGTGCTGCTGTGGCTGCGCGTCGTACGCCCCCGGCTGCCGCGCCGTCCCGCGCCCGCACCCACGGCGACCGCGCCGGGCCCGCTGCCGACGGCCCGCCCGGCACCGGAGCCGACGCGGCCGCGGGCGCCGGGCGAGCAGGACTGAAATGCCGTGCTCCCGTAGCGTGTTCGCATGAACATGAGCCGTACACGGGAGCGACTGGTCGTCATCGGCGGCGACGCCGCGGGCATGTCCGCGGCGTCGCAGGCACGCCGTCTGAAGGGCCCCGGCGAGCTGGAGATCGTGGCGTTCGAACGGGGGCACTTCACGTCGTACTCCGCGTGCGGCATCCCCTACTGGGTCGGCGGTGACGTCACCGGCCCGGACCGGCTCATCGCCCGCACCCCCGAGGAGCACCTGCCCGGGACATCGACCTGCGGCTGCGCACCGAGGTCACGGAACTCGACCTCGACGGACGGCGGGTACGCGCGCGTGACCTCGACTCCGGCGAGGAGTCCTGGACGTCGTACGACAAGCTCGTGATCGCCACCGGTGCCCGGCCGGTCCGGCCCGACATGCCGGGGGCCGACGCCCCGGGGGTGCACGGTGTGCAGACCCTGGACGACGGCCAGGCGCTCCTCGACACGCTGGAGGGCACGAAAGGGCGCCGCGCGGTGGTCGTCGGGGCCGGCTACATCGGCGTGGAGATGGCCGAGGCGCTCATCAAGCGCGGCTACGAGGTGACGGTCGTCAACCGCGGCAGCGAGCCCATGTCGACCCTCGACCCCGACATGGGCCGCCTGGTGCACGAGGCCATGGAGGGCCTGGGCATCACGATGGTGAACGACGCCGACGTCACGAAGATCCTCACCGGCGACGGGCGGGTGCGGGCGGTGGTCACGCAGGACCGCGAGTTCCCCGCCGACGTGGTCGTGCTCGGCATCGGCGTCAGCCCCGAGACCACCCTCGCGCGAGCCGCCGGCCTCCCCCTCGGCCCGCACGGCGGCCTCCTCACCGACCGCTCGATGCGGGTGCGCGGCCACGAGGACATCTGGGCCGGCGGCGACTGCGTCGAGGTCCTCGACCTCGTCTCCGGCCAGGACCGGCACATCCCGCTGGGCACCCACGCCAACAAGCACGGCCAGGTCATCGGCACCAACGTCGGCGGCGGCTACGCGACCTTCCCGGGTGTCGTGGGCACGGCGGTCAGCAAGGTATGCGACCTGGAGATCGCCCGCACGGGCCTGCGCGAGAAGGACGCCCACCGGGTGGGGCTGCGCTTCGAGTCGGTCACCGTGGAGTCGACCAGCCGCGCGGGCTACTACCCGAACGCCTCCCCCATGACGGTCAAGATGCTCGCCGAGCACCGCACGGGCCGCCTCCTCGGCGTCCAGATCGTCGGCCGGGAGGGCGCGGGCAAGCGCGTCGACATCGCCGCGGTCGCCCTCACGGCGGGCATGACGGTGGAACAGATGACCGGCCTGGACCTCGGCTACGCCCCACCGTTCTCCCCGGTCTGGGACCCGGTCCTGGTGGCGGCCCGCAAGGCGGCGGCGAAGGTGCGCGGTTCCATGTGACAGGCGGCGGGTCCCTACCCCCAGGGGCGCGGGGCTGTGTCGATGTGCGGGGTCCGCCGCGTGGGCGCGACCGGCCGCGACGGGCCCTCGCCCGGTGACGCCCCGCACCCCCGCGGCGATCCCTTACGCCGTCCCCGCCGTGCCGTTGATCCGGTCGATCGCCTGCCGGGCCTGCTCCGCGGGCGGCCGCGACGGCAGGGAGGACACCGACGCGGAGGCGGTCACCGCGGGCGGCTGCTCCCCGGCGGGTTTCGCGTGGGCGGCCACCCGGGTCGAGCGCAATCGGTGGCTCACCGCCTCCTCCAGCGTCACGGGCCGCCGCAGCTGGGTGGCCAGCCGTCCCGCGTCCTGGCCGAGGCGGGCCACGTCCTCCCAGGGCAGCCGCACCACCAGCGTCAGCTCCGCCTCGCCGTCGGGCAGCGCGTGCATCGCGGGGGTAACTCGGTCGTTCATCGCCTGTTTCCTCACGTCGGCCCCGCGACCCGCCTTCCCCGCGCCGCGGGCGGTTGCCGACTCATACGCACGCCCTGGCACCCGCGTTCACGACGAGCGAGGTAGATTCGGCAGACTGCCATGCACTCAGGGGGACTTGTGGATACCGAATCGACCGTGGGCGAGCGGATCGTGCTGCTCGCCCTGGACGAGGAGAGCGGCGTGCTCCGGGAGCCGCCGCTGCGCGTGGGGCTGGCGGTCGCCGCGGCACGGCTCGTCGAACTGGCCCGTTCCGGGCATCTCACGGTGGCCGGCGGACGGCTCGTTGCGGCTGCGCGCCCCCCGGCCGAGCAGCCCGGGGATCCGGTGGCCGCCGCCCTGGCCGGGCAGGTGCGCACCCACCCCGACGGGCCGGTGCACGGCTGGCTGCTCGCCGTGCGGGAGCAGGCTCTTTCGGCGGCGTACGAGGGACTGCTGACGAAGGGCCTGGTACGCCGGGAGGACCGGCGGGTGCTGAAGGCGTTCGGGACCGTCCGGTACCCGGTGACCGACCCGGCGGTGCCCGCGGCGCTGCGGGCCGAGCTGGCGGAAGTGGTGCGCGGGGACCGGGAGCCCGGGGAAGGGACGGCCACACTGATCGCCGTCATGTATCACGCGCGTCTGCACACCGTGGCGTTCTCCGGCGCCGAGGCCGGCGAGCTGGAGGCCCGCGTCCCCGCGCTCACGAGGGAGTCGGAGCCGGCCACGGCGCTGGGGGAGGCCGTGCGGCAGGCGTTCGCGGCGGCCGCCGTGGTCGCGGCCACGGCCGGTGGGTGACGGCCCGTCCGCGAGGACAGGCCGCCGGTCGTGACGGGGCACCGGAACACGGCGGCGTCCGGTGTCCGGGCCGGGCACTCGGGACCGGAAGGCGCGTCTCGGTCCCTGCGACGACCGCGTCGAACCCGGCCCTCGGTTGCCGGTGCGCACAGGAGCAGCCGGATCGCCGACAGTGCCCGGGCCGTGCGGCGAAGTCCGCCGGCAGCACCCCGGGGCTCGTGGCCGAGGCGGCGCACCGCGCCTGCCCCGGGCGGGCCCCCGATCCAGGCCGTCGCCGCCCGGGTCACTCAACGCGAGGTTGCGGGCATGATCCGGCGGGCCGGGGCTCCGCGCCCGGTCAGCGCGCCGTCTGGGTGTGCACGTGGTCCACGAGCCGGGTCAGCGCGTCCGGGTCCGTGGACGGCATGACGCCGTGGCCGAGGTTGAAGATGTGGCCCTCCAGGTCCTTCGCCGCGTCCAGGACCTCGCGGGTCTTGGCCTCGACGGCCTGGGTGGGGGCGAACAGCACGGTCGGGTCGAGGTTGCCCTGGAGCGCCTTGCCGGGGCCGACGCGGCGGGCGGCCTCGTCCATCGGGACGCGCCAGTCGACGCCGACGACGTCCGCGCCGGCCTCGCCCATCAGGCCCAGCAGCTCGCCGGTGCCGACACCGAAGTGGATGCGCGGGACGCCGTAACCGGCCACGGCCTCGAAGACCTTGGCGGACGCGGGCAGCACCGATCGGCGGTAGTCGACGGGGGCCACCGCACCGGCCCAGGAGTCGAACAGCTGGACCGCCGAGGCGCCCGCCTCGATCTGCACCTTCAGGAAGGCGGCCGTGATGTCCGCGAGGCGGTCGAGCAGGTCGGCCCACAGCTCGGGGTCGCCGTACATCATCGCCTTGGCGTTCTCGTACGTGCGCGACGGGCCGCCCTCGACGAGGTAGCTGGCGAGGGTGAAGGGGGCTCCGGCGAAGCCGATGAGGGGCGTGGCACCGAGCTCACGGGTGAGCAGGCCGATGGCCTCGGTGACGTAGGAGACGTCCTCGGGGGTGAGGTCGCGCAGCTGGGCGAGGTCCTCGCGGGTGCGGATCGGGCGCTCGACGACCGGGCCGACGCCGGGCTTGATGTCGAGGTCGATGCCGATGGCCTTGAGCGGGACGACGATGTCGCTGAAGTAGATCGCCGCGTCCACGCCGTGCCGGCGCACCGGCTGGAGGGTGATCTCGGTGACCAGCTCGGGGCGCATGCAGGACTCGAGCATCGGAATACCCTCGCGCACCTTGCGGTACTCCGGCAGTGAGCGCCCCGCCTGCCGCATGAACCACACCGGCGTGTGCGGCACGGGCTCGCGCCGGCAGGCCTTGAGGAAGGCGGATTCGTACGGGGCGGACGGCTGCTGGGCCCGAGGGGCGTCGTTGGCACTCACGGGGCCAAGTTTCGCACGCTGCCGGACGGCGCGATTCAGCCCCTGGGCAGGCGCGGGGTGTCTAGCCCGGCACCCGGGCCCCGGTCCCCGTAATCTTCCCGCATGGCTGCGGCTCAGGGACGACTGTCGGACGGCGCTGGCGGAATGGACGAAGCGAAGGACACCGGGAACGACCGGCGGGAGGCGGAGTCCGCCCCGCTGCCCTTCCGGGCCGCCGTCGACGCGCTGAGGGCGGCGCGGCTGCGGCCCCAGATCGAGGTCGAGCCGACGCCCCCGCCGAAGCGGCTCGCCCCCCACGCCTACGCGCTGGAGGCCGCGGTCGTCGACGGCGACCAGGACCTGGCCGACGGGCGTCTGGTGCTGCTGCACGACCCGGCCGGGCACGACGCCTGGCGGGGCACGTTCCGGCTCGTGACGCTGGTGCGCGCGGAGCTGGAGCCGGAGATGGCGGCCGACCCTCTGCTGCCTGAGGTGTGCTGGTCCTGGCTGACCGGCGCGCTCCAGAGCCGGGGGCTGACGTACGGGGAGCCGAGCGGTACCGTCACGCGGGCGAGCTCCCACTACTTCGGCGGGCTGTCCGCGCGGCCGGCCGCCTCGCAGATCGAGATCCGTGCGTCGTGGACGCCGCGCGAGGGCCTGGGCGGTGTGCCGGACACGGCCGCGCACCTCGCGTCCTGGTGCGATCTGCTCGCCCAGATCGCCGGGCTGCCCCCGGCCGGGCCCGGGGACGCGTCGGTCGTCACGCTGCCCCAGCGGCGAGGGCCGCAGTCCCGCTGAACCGACCCTGACCGACCCCTGATCCACCTCTGATCGACCCCCCGACCGCCCCGCACTGATCGACCTTGTGCGGGGCGGTCAACCATGTCCGGTCGACGATCACACCTGAGTACCCCTCTTGGCCGAATCACTTTGTCGATACGGCCACTTTCGACCGCGTACCGACGCAGACCGAAACCGTTCGACCTTCGAATGATCGACCGCGTGTCCGAATTGCACGGATTGTTATCACCGAATCGTGATCATTCTCTAAAGGCGGACGGGTTCGGTGCCGAAGACGACTGTGACCTTGAAAGCACGGTTCGTCCCGGCTTCACCCCCACGAGCCGGCCCCGTCCCGCACCCCAGGAGGCCTGGTGTCCGTTCTCCTCGAGCAGCCCGCAAGCCTGGTCGCCTACCGCCCGAACAAGCCGACCGCCATGGTGGTCGTGGCCGACCCGCGCGTCCGCTCCACCGTCACCCGCCATCTGTGGGCGCTCGGTGTGCGCGATGTCATCGAGGCCTCGTCCATCGCGGAGGCTCGTCCCCGCATCGGCAACCCCCGCGACATCTGTGTCGCCGACGTCCACCTGCCGGATGGCTCCGGCCTCACCCTGCTGTCGGAGACCCGCGCCGCGGGCTGGCCCAACGGGCTCGCCCTCTCCGCCGCCGACGACATCGGCGCCGTGCGCAACGCACTCGCCGGCGGGGTGAAGGGGTACGTCGTCACCGGCACCCGTACCAACGTCGGTCTCCCCACCCGCCCGGGCGCCGCCCCCATCGGCGCCGCCGCCGCCCGTCTGCACCGCCGCCCCCCGGGTGCCCCGAGCCACCCGGGCGGCTACCGCGAACTGTCCGGCCGGGAAGTCGAGGTGCTGCGGCTGGTCGCGGAAGGCCAGTCGAACAAGGCGATCGGCGTCTCGATGGGACTGTCCGCCCTGACCGTCAAGAGCCACCTCGCCCGTATCGCCCGCAAGCTCGGCACGGGCGACCGCGCCGGCATGGTCGCGGTGGCGCTGCGGACCGGGATCATCCACTGACCCGCTCCCCCGTGACCCCCCGTGATCATTCATTCACGTGAACGGAACCGGGCCCCGGTCCCGCTCATGTCACTCCCGGTTCGCGAGCCCGCCTCTTCCCCGACATGACTGGTTTGCGACCCTGGGCCGCCCGTCGACGGAACGTTCCGTCGGCGGGCGCTGTCCATACATGGATACCCTTGACAGGTGACCGACGCCCACGACACCGCAGCAGACAGCCCACTGCGAACCACCGGAGGCGCCCCTCCGGACGACGGCGGATCTTCTGCTACGGAGGCGCCGATCCCTCTGCTGGAGCCGCGTGAGGGCATTCCGCCCGTCATCGCGGACGAGACCGCCCTCGCCCGGGTGGTCGCCGCCTTCGAGGCGGGGACCGGGCCCGTCGCCGTCGACGCCGAGCGCGCGTCCGGCTACCGCTACGGGCAGCGCGCCTACCTCGTGCAGCTGCGCCGTCAGGGCGCCGGTACGGCCCTGATCGACCCCGTGGCCTGCCCCGACCTGTCCGCCCTCGGCGACGCGCTGTCCGGCGTCGAGTGGGTGCTGCACGCCGCCACCCAGGACCTGCCCTGCCTGCGCGAGATAGGCATGGTGCCGACGCGGCTGTTCGACACGGAGCTGGCAGGGCGGCTCGCCGGCTTCCCCCGGGTCGGTCTCGGCGCGATGGTCGAGAGCGTGCTGGGCTTCGTCCTGGAGAAGGGCCACTCCGCCGTCGACTGGTCGACCCGGCCCCTGCCCGAGCCCTGGCTGCGCTACGCGGCGCTGGACGTCGAGCTGCTCGTCGACCTGCGCGACGCGCTGGAGAAGGAGCTGGACCGGCAGGGCAAGCTGGACTGGGCCCGCCAGGAGTTCGACGCGATCGCCTCGGCTCCGCCGCCCGAGCCCCGCAAGGACCCCTGGCGGCGTACGTCCGGCATGCACAAGGTGCGCCGGCGCCGGCAGCTGGCCGTCGTGCGGGAGCTGTGGCAGACCCGGGACCGGATCGCGCAGCGGCGGGACGTGTCGCCGGGCAAGGTGCTCGGGGACGCGGCCATCGTGGAGGCGGCGCTGGCGCTTCCGGCCAATGTGCACGCACTGGCCGCGCTGAACGGTTTCGGCCACCGCGTGGGCAAGCGGCAGCTGGAGCAGTGGCAGGCGGCGGTCGACCGGGCGAAGGCGCTGAGCGAGGCGCAGCTGCCGCAGCCCGGGCAGGCGGTGACCGGGCCCCCGCCGCCGCGGGCCTGGGCCGACAAGGACCCGGCGGCCGCGGCGCGGTTGGCCGCGGCCCGGGCCGGGGTGTCGGCGCTGGCCGAGCAGCTGAACATGCCGCAGGAGAACCTGATCACCCCGGACACGGTGCGGCGGGTGTGCTGGGAGCCGCCGGCGGTGGTGGACGCCGAGACGGTGGCAGCCGCCCTGGCCGGACACGGCGCGCGGCCCTGGCAGGTGGAGCAGGTGACGCCCGTGCTGGTGGAGGCGCTGTCGCCGAAGGAGGCCTGAGCGAGGCCGGCTACTTCGTGGCCCCCCGGGTGAACCCGTTGTAGATGAACCGCTGGAGGAACAGGAAGACGACCAGGGTGGGGACGATCACCAGGATCGCTCCCGCCGAGATCGTCTCCCAGTGGGCGCCGAACGGGCCCTTGAAGCGGAACAGCGACGTCGAGATCACGCCAAGATCTTCGGAGGGCATGTAGAGGAAGGGGATGTAGAAGTCGTTGTAGACGTTGATCCCCTTCACGATCACGACCGTCGCGATCGCCGGTTTCAGGAGCGGAAGGATGATCTTCCGGTAGACGGTGAAGGCGTTGGCGCCGTCGATGCGGGCCGACTCGTCCAGGGAGACCGGGATGGACCGGATGAACTGAAGGAAGATGTAGATCGAGACGATGTCGGTGCCCATGTAGAGGGCGATCGGCGCCCACAGGCTGTCGAACATGCCGAAGCTGTTGACGATCTGGAAGGTGGCCACCTGGGTGGTCACGCCGGGGACCAGCGCGGCGACCAGGAACAGCGCCAGCACCCACCTGCGGAAGCGGAACCGGAAGCGGTCGATGGCGTAGGCCGTCATCGAGCCGATGAGGACGGTGCCCGCGATGGCGACGACCAGGATGATCGCGGTGTTGGCGAACGCCGAGAGCATGTGGCCGTCCCGGAACGCCGTCACGTAGTTGTGGAAGTTGAACGGGTCGTCGGGCAGGGCGAGCGCTCCACTGCCGTCCGCCATCTCCCGCTCGGACTTGAGCGAGGTCAGGAAGACGGCGGCCAGCGGAAGGAGGACCACCGCGGTCGCGGCGATCAGCGACAGGTGGACCAGGACGCGGGTCACCGAGCGGCGTGTCATACGAGGTCCACCTTGTCGTCCGGGACGAGACGCCGCTGCACCCAGGTCACCGCCAGGACGATCAGCAGCAGCACGACGGCCGCCGCCGAGGCGAGGCCCGTCTTGTTGAACTGGAAGGCCAGCTTCACGGTCTGGATCACGAACGTCTCGGTACCGGTCGCGCCGCCGGTCATGATGTACGGGATCTCGAAGACCGCCAGGGAGCCCGAGATCGACAGGATCACGGTCAGGGACAGCACCGGCTTGATGCCCGGCGCGATGATGTGGCGGAACTGCTGCCAGCGGTTCGCGCCGTCCAGCTCGGCCGCCTCGTACAGCTCCCCCGGGATCGACTGGATCGCGCCGAGGAACAGCACGAAGTTCAGGCCCAGATAGCGCCAGACGGACACCGCCGCGAGGGAGGTGTTCGCCGAGGCCGGGGTGCCCAGCCAGGCCCGGTCCGTCTCCACCCCGAACAGGCCCAGCACCGAGTCGAGGGTGCCGCCGTCCTGGAAGAAGTACAGGAACACGAACCCGATCGCCACGCCGTTGATCAGGTACGGGAAGAACAGCACGCCCTTGAAGAAGTTCCGGAAGCGCACGTTGAAGCTGAGGATCGTGGCGAAGTAGAGCGCGGCCACGATCTGGATCACGGAGGCCGCCAGATAGTAGCCGCTGACCCAGAAGACCTCGAACAGCTCGGAGCGGGTGAAGAGTTCGGCGTAGTTCTCCGCTCCCGTGTAATGCAGCTCGGGGCTCACCCCGTCCCAGTCGGTGAAGCTGTACGCGACCATGTTGGCGATCGGCGCGTAGGTGAAGACGATCAGCAGGGTGAGCGGGGCGAGCAGGAAGAGCCAGGGGGTGGCCCCGCGCCACAGGCGTGCCGGGCGCGGGGCGGAGGCCGGTGCGGGGGCGGCCGCTCCCGCGGCGGCCTTGACGGCCGCCGTCTCGGTCGTGCCCGCCATCAGTACCCCAGCGACTTCTGGGTCTCGGTCCACTTCTCACCGAGGCCGTCCAGGTAGTCGTCCGGGTCGCCCTTCCTCGCGCCGCGGGCCATGTCGACGAGTTCCTTGCGGTAGTCGGGCTTGTTGATGCCCACCTCGGACTGGTTCTCGAGGGTCTTCAGCTCGGCGCCCTTGCTGTCGTCGAGGTCGAGGAGCTTGACGCCCGCCTCCTCGTACGGCTTCAGGACGTCGGGCAGCGGGGCGTCCTTGAGCGGGGACAGCGCCAGGTTGTCCTCGGCGTAGCCGGACTTGTCGGTGAACCAGTCGATCCAGGCGCGGGCGGCTTGCTTGTGGTCGGAGTGGACGTTGACGGCCTGGTTGTAGTCGGGCGAGGTCACCGCGCAGAACGTGCCGTCCTTCTGGGCGGGGAAGGGCATGAAGCCGATGTCGTCCGGGTCGGCGCCGGCCTGCTTCGCCGCGCCCTGCATCTGGATGACCGCCCAGGAGCCGAGCCACATGGTGGCGATCTCGCCCTTGGCCAGCTTGGACTTGGACGCCTCCCAGTTGGTGGTCGTCGGGTCCTTCTCGGTCAGCCCCTCGTGCACGATGTCGTACAACAGCGTGTCCGCCACCCGCAGTTCGCCGCCCTCGGCCCAGGGGTTGCCCTCGGCCCATCGGGTGGTGGCCTGCTCGTCGCAGCTCACCGAGCCCCTGACGCCCGTCCACTGGCTCAGCGGCCACCCGTCCTTGAAGTTGGTGTAGTAGGGGACCGCGTCGGTCTTCGACTTGATCGCCTTGAGACCGGCGAGGAACTCGGCCGGTGTCGTGGGCCAGTCGGTGACCCCGGCCTTGCTCCACACCTTCTTGTTGTAGATGAACCCCGGGAGCGCGCCGAGCGGGCTCTGGCCGTAGACCTTGCCGTCCACGGCCGTGTAGTCGGTGAAGCGGTACTTCTTGCCCCGCTCGTCCTGAGTGCCCAGCGAGGCGAAGAACTTCGGGTAGTCCTTCTTCTCGATCACCGCGGGGATCATGAGGACGTCCCCGTAGTTCTCCGTGTTCATACGGATCTTGACTTCGCCCTCGTAGTCGGTGATCCCGTCGAACTCGACCTTCACCTTCGGGTACGTCTTGTTGAACTCGGCGGCGTACTTCTTCAACGTCCCGTCCTGCACGAGGTCGGTCCGGTGGGTGAGGACGGTGATGGTCCCGTCGACCTTGGAGGCGTCGTCGGGCGCCTCGGCGTCGGCGCCCTTCGAGGAGCCCCCCGTGCCGGTGCAGCCGGAGGCGAGCAGGGCGGCGCCCACGGAAAGGGCAAGGAGGGTACGGCGGTTCATGTGCATCAGCTCCGTTCGCTGAGGGGAACTCGGGACGGACGAGCACGTGCGGTATGGCTGGTTCGGAACTCTGACAGCGCGCACTCAACCGGTAAAGTCCCAATCCCGCCAACGATGCGAAAACGACACTCGACTCTTCACTGAACCGGTTAAGGGAGTGCGCATGCTGGAGGCCACACCGCTCGGCGAGGGATGGATCCTGCGGCACGGCTCGCAGGCGCTGCCGGCCACCGTGCCGGGCTGCGTGCACACCGACCTGATGGCGGCCGGGGTGATCCCCGACCCGTTCCTCGGCCTGGGCGAGACCGAGGTGGCGTGGGTGGGACGCCGGGAGTGGACGTACGAGCGGGAGATCGGCGGCCCGTGGGGGCAGGAGCAGACCGACCTGGTCTTCGACGGGCTCGACACCGTCGCCGAGATCTCCCTGGACGGGCGGCTGCTGGGCGAGGTGCGCAACATGCACCGCTCGTACCGGTTCGACGTGACGGGCCTGTCCGGGCGGCTGTCCGTGCGGTTCGTCTCCGCCTACGCCGAGGCCGAGGCCGTGCGGGGCCGGGTGGGCGAGCGGCCCGCCGCCTACGCCGAGCCCTACCAGTACCTGCGCAAGATGGCCTGCTCCTTCGGCTGGGACTGGGGGCCGACCCTGGTGACGGCCGGGATCTGGCGGCCGGTGCGCCTGGAGCACTGGTCGACCGCCCGGCTCGCCCGGGTGCGTCCGCTGGTCACGGTCGAGGAGGGCACGGGCGTCGTCGAACTGGCCGTGGACGTCGAGCGGACCCGGGTCGAGGCACCGCTCGCCGTGGAGGCGACCGTCGCGGGGGTGCGGGCCCGGGCGGAGATCGAGGGAGCCGGCGGGACCGTACGGCTGCGGGTGCCGGACCCGGAGCTCTGGTGGCCCCGCGGCTACGGCGAACAGCCCCTTTACGACGTCGAGTTGAGACTGCTGCACGGCGACGACACCCTGGACGTGTGGCGGCGGCGGGTCGGCTTCCGGACGGTGGAGCTGGACCGGCGGGCGGATGCGCACGGCACCGGCTTCACCCTGGTCGTCAACGGCGAGCGGCTCTTCGCGCGGGGCGTCAACTGGATCCCCGACGACGTCTTCCCGTCCCGGATCACCCGCGCGCGCTACCGGGAGCGGCTGGAGCAGGCGGCCGGCGCGGGCGTGGACCTCGTACGGGTCTGGGGCGGCGGCATCTACGAGAGCGAGGACTTCTACGACGCCTGCGACGAGCTGGGGCTGCTGGTCTGGCAGGACTTCCCGTTCGCGTGCGCGGCCTACCCGGAGGAGCAGCCGCTGCGCGGCGAGGTGGAGGCCGAGGCGCGGGAGAACGTCGTACGGCTGATGCCGCACCCCTCGCTCGTGCTGTGGAACGGCAACAACGAGAACCTGTGGGGCTTCCGGGACTGGGAGTGGGAGCCGCGGCTGGCCGGGGAATCCTGGGGCGAGGGCTACTACCTGGGCGTCCTGCCGCGGGTGGTGGCCGAGTTGGACCCGACCCGGCCGTACGCGGCGGGCAGCCCCTGGTCCGGGTCCTGGCGGCATCACCCGAACGACCCGGCGCACGGCACCCACCACTCCTGGGAGGTGTGGAACCGGGAGGACTACGCGGACTACCGGCTGAGCGTGCCCCGGTTCGTCGCCGAGTTCGGCTGGCAGGCACCGCCCGCGTACGCCACGCTGCGCCGGGCCCTGCCCGGGGAGGAGCTCGCACCGGACTCCCCCGGGATGCTGCACCACCAGAAGGCGGACGACGGCAACGGCAAGCTGGAGCGGGGGCTGGAGCGGCACTTCGCCGTGCCGGACGGGGACTTCGACCGGTGGCACTACCTGACGCAGCTGAACCAGGCCCGGGCGGTCGCGGCCGGGATCGAGCACTGGCGCTCCCACTGGCCGGTGTGCGCGGGGACGATCGTCTGGCAGCTCAACGACTGCTGGCCGGTGACCTCGTGGGCGGCGATCGACGGGGACGGCCGGGAGAAACCGCTGTACCACGAGCTGAGGCGGCTGTACGCGGACCGGTTGCTGACGCTCGGGGAACAGGACGGCGCTCTGGTGCTGGCCGCCGTGAACCAGGGGGCGACGGAGTGGAGGGGGACGCTGTCCCTGCGGCGGATGACCGTCGAGGGCGAGGTGCTGGGGCACGCGGAGGTGGAACTGGCCGCCGGGGCGCGGGCCGTGGCCCGGCGGGACGTGCCGCGTGCGCTGACGCCCCTCGGGCCGAAGGAGTTCCTGGTCGCCGACGCCGACGGCTTGCGGGCGGTGCACTTCCCGGTGCCCGACCGTGACGTCCCCTACCCCACCCCGCGGTTCGAGGTGGCGCTCGCCCCGGGTGGCATCACCGTGACCGCCCGCACCCTGGTCCGGGACCTGCTGCTCCAGGCCGACCGGCTGGAGCCGGGGGCGCGGGCCGACCGGGGGCTGGTGACGCTGCTGCCGGGTGAAGAGGTGACGATCGGGGTGCGCGGCTGGAAGACTCCGGACGCGGAGACCGCCCGCTCGGCCCTGTACTGCGTGGAGACCGCCCGATGACGGCAACGCCGACCCCCCGCGTCACCATCAAGGACGTTGCCGCGCGCGCCGGTGTGTCCAAGGGGGCCGTGTCCCTCGCGTTCAACCACAAGCCCGGGCTGTCGGAGGCCACCAGGGACCGGATCTTCCGGGCGGCGCGCGAGCTGGGCTGGGAGCCGAGCCTCACCGCCCGGACACTGGCCGGCTCAAGGGTGGACGTGGTCGGTCTGGCCGTGTGCCGGCCGGCGCGGGTGCTGGGGCTGGAGCCCTGGTACATGGAGTTCGTCTCCGGTGTGGAGAGCGTGCTGGCGGAGCACTCCAGTTCGCTGCTGCTGCGGCTCGTGCGGAACATGGACGAGGAGGTGGGCGTCCAGGAGGCGTGGTGGCGGGGGCGGCAGGTCGGCGGGTCCATCCTGGTCGACTTCCGCGCGGAGGATCCCCGGGCGGCCCTCGCCGAGAGACTCGGCATGCCGGTGGTCGCCGTCGGGCATCCCTCGCTGACCGGGGGGCTGACCTCGGTGTGGACGGACGATGCCACGGCGGTGACGGAGGCGGTGCGTTATCTGGCCGCGCTCGGGCACCGGCGGATCGCCCGGGTGGGCGGGGCGGCCGAGCTCGGGCACACGGCGATCCGGACGGCCGCGTTCGACGAGGCGGCGGGGACGCTGGCCCTGGCCGGGGCGTGGCAGGTGGCGACGGACTTCTCGGGGGACGCGGGAGCGCGGGCGACACGGTCGCTGCTGGCCTCGTCCGCGGCCGACCGGCCGACGGCGATCGTGTACGACAACGACATCATGGCGGTGGCCGGGCTGGCGGTGGCGGCGGAGATGGGGCTGCGGGTACCGGAGGACGTGTCACTGCTGGCCTGGGACGACTCGCAGCTGTGCCGGCTGACCCATCCGACCCTTTCGGCGATGAGCCATGACGTGCACGGTTTTGGAGCGGAGGTGGCTCGGACGTTGTTCTCGGTGATCACGGGGGGCGGCGGCGATTCTCATCCCGTGCCTACGCCTGTACTGGCACCTCGAGGGTCCACTGCGCCGCCTCGGTGAGCGCCGTACGGGGGTGCGGGTGCATCGTGGCTGGTCGCGCAGTTCCACGCGCCCCTGTCGGGGGCACTCCGAGGTGTGACCTTCACCGCTCCGCCTGTCAGGACTGTGCAGCTACGTTACTCATAAGTAGCATGGTGACTGAGCGCGCGCTCAGCGCATCGCAGCAGCAATGCAGTCCTGACCCTGGAGGAGAGCCATCGTGCCTCGTACCGTCAGGGACGTCGTCTTCGTCGACGGCGTCCGCACCCCGTTCGGCAAGGCGGGCCCGAAGGGCATCTACCACGAGACCCGTGCCGACGACCTCGTCGTGAAGGCGATCCGGGAGCTGCTGCGCCGCAACCCCGGACTGGACCCCAAGAAGATCGACGAGGTCGCCATCGCCGCGACCACGCAGATCGGTGACCAGGGCCTGACCATCGGGCGCACCGCGGGCATCCTCGCCGGTCTGCCGCAGTCCGTCCCGGGCTACTCCATCGACCGCATGTGCGCCGGCGCCCTGACCGCCGTCACGTCGGTCGCCGGTTCCGTCGCCTTCGGCGCCTACGACATCGCCATCGCGGGCGGTGTCGAGCACATGGGCCGCCACCCCATGGGCGAGGGCGTCGACCCGAACCCGCGGTTCGTCTCCGAGAAGCTGGTCGACGAGTCGGCCCTGTTCATGGGCATGACCGCGGAGAACCTGCACGACCGTTACCCGCAGATCACCAAGCTGCGCGCCGACGAGTACGCCGTGCGCTCCCAGGAGAAGGCCGCCAAGGCGTACGCCAACGGCAAGATCCAGGCCGACCTGGTACCGGTCTCGGTCCGCCGCACCTCTCCGGAGGCCGGTGAGACGGGCTGGGGCCTGGTCACCGCCGACGAGCCGATGCGCCCGGGCACGACCCTGGAGAACCTCCAGGGCCTGAAGACCCCCTTCCGCGTCCACGGCCGGGTCACCGCGGGCAACGCGGCCGGTCTGAACGACGGCGCCACCGCCTCCCTCATCGCCTCCGAGGACTTCGCGCGCGAGCACGACCTCCCGGTGAAGATGCGCCTGGTCTCCTACTCCTTCGCGGGCGTGGAGCCGGAGGTCATGGGCTACGGCCCGATCCCGGCCACGGAGAAGGCGCTGGCCCAGGCCGGTCTGTCGATCTCCGACATCGGCCTGTTCGAGATCAACGAGGCCTTCGCCGTCCAGGTGCTGGCCTTCCTGGACCACTACGGCATCACCGACGACGACGAGCGCGTCAACCAGTACGGCGGCGCCATCGCGTTCGGCCACCCGCTGGCCTCCTCCGGCGTCCGTCTGATGACGCAGCTGGCCCGCCAGTTCGAGGAGCAGCCGCACGTCCGCTACGGCCTGACCACCATGTGTGTCGGCTTCGGCATGGGCGCGACGGTCATCTGGGAGAACCCGCACTTCGAGGGGGACAAGTGAGCACCACCGCCGAGCTGTTGAAGCAGGCTTCCGAACTGTTCCCGGACGAGGTCGTCACGAGTGCGCACGTACGCCACTTCGACCTCCCCCTGGGTGCCGGGCGCTTCGCCCTGATCACCCTGGACAACGGGCACGACCACACCAAGCCGACCACCTTCGGCCCGGCCTCGCTGGCGAACCTCAACGCCGCGATCGACCAGGTCGAGAAGGAGGCGGCGGACGGCGAGATCGTCGGCGCCGGCATCACCGGCAAGCCGTTCATCTTCGCGGTCGGCGCCGACCTCAAGGGCGTGGAGATCCTCAAGGAGCACGAGCACGCGCTCGCCATCGGCAAGGGCGGCCACGAGGTCTTCAAGCGGCTCTCCACGCTGGCCGTGCCGACCTTCGCGTACTACAACGGCGCCGCGATGGGCGGCGGTGTCGAGGTCGGTCTGCACTGCACCTACCGCACCGTCTCCGCGGCCGTGCCGGCGTTCTCGCTGCCCGAGGTCTTCCTCGGCCTGGTGCCCGGCTGGGGCGGCTGCACGCTGCTGCCGAACCTGATCGGCCCGGAGAAGGCCGTCTCGGTGATCATCGAGAACAGCCTCAACCAGAACAAGCAGCTCAAGGGCAAGCAGGTCTACGAGCTCGGGATCGCCGACGCGATCTTCGAGGGCGCGGACTTCCTGGAGCAGTCGCTGATCTGGACGGCGACCGTCCTCAAGGGCGAGCTGAAGATCGAGCGCCCGGTGATCGACCGCGGCGAGGCCTGGGACCAGGCCGTCGCCAAGGGCCGCTTCATCGCCGACTCCAAGGTGCACGGCGCCGCCCCGGCCGCCTACCGCGCGCTGGACATCATCGCCGCCGCCAAGAACGGCGACCTCCAGCAGGGCTACGACGCCGAGGACCAGGCCCTGGCCGACCTCATCATGGGCGGCGAACTGCGCGCCGGCATCTACGCCTTCAACCTGGTGCAGAAGCGCGGCAAGCGCCCCGCCGGCGCCCCGGACAAGTCGCTGGCCCGCCCGGTCACCAAGGTCGGTGTCGTCGGCGCCGGTCTGATGGCCAGCCAGCTCGCGCTGCTGTTCCTGCGCCGCCTGGAGGTGCCGGTCGTGCTGACCGACATCGACCAGGAGCGCGTCGACAAGGGTGTGGGCTACGTCCACGCCGAGATCGACAAGCTGCTCGGCAAGGGCCGGATCAACCAGGACAAGGCCAACCGCCTCAAGGCGCTGGTGACCGGCGTCCTGGACAAGGCCGAGGGCTTCGCGGACGCGGACTTCATCATCGAGGCCGTGTTCGAGGAGATGGGCGTCAAGCAGCAGGTGTTCGCGGAGGTCGAGGCGGTCGCCCCGGCGCACGCGATCCTCGCCACCAACACCTCCTCGCTGTCGGTGTCGGAGATGGCCTCGAAGCTCCGGCACCCCGAGCGGGTCGTCGGCTTCCACTTCTTCAACCCGGTCGCCGTGCTGCCGCTGCTGGAGATCGTCCGCGGCGAGAAGACCGACGACGCCTCCCTGGCCACGGCGTTCGGTGTCGCCAAGAAGCTGAAGAAGACCGCGGTCCTCACCAAGGACGCCCCGGCGTTCGTCGTGAACCGCATCCTGACCCGCTTCATGGGCGAGATCCAGAACATCATCGACGAGGGCACCCCCGTCGAGGTCGCCGAGAAGGGCGTCGAGCCGCTCGGTCTGCCGATGTCGCCGCTGGTCCTGCTGGAGCTGGTCGGCCCGGCGATCGGCCTGCACGTCTCCGAGACGCTCAACCGGGCGTTCCCGGACCGCTTCACGGTCTCCCCGAACCTCAAGGC
This sequence comes from Streptomyces sp. NPDC050674, assembly GCF_040654575.1. Classification (NCBI taxonomy): domain Bacteria; kingdom Bacillati; phylum Actinomycetota; class Actinomycetes; order Kitasatosporales; family Streptomycetaceae; genus Streptomyces; species Streptomyces sp. NPDC050674. Next base: position 48,322 of record NZ_JBFAIG010000007.1, on the reverse strand, counting down.
GGTCGTCGAGGCGGGCAAGCGCGGCTTCTACGTCTACGACAGCGGCAAGCCCGAGCTCGACCCCGAGGTCGCCGCGCTGCTGAAGCAGGGCGACACCGTCCTGACGGAGGAGCAGGTCCGTGACCGCGTGCTCGACGCGGTGGCGCAGGAGATCGGCATCATGCTCGACGAGGGCGTCGTCGCCGAGGCGCAGGACATCGACCTCTGCCTCATCACGGGCGCCGGCTGGCCCTTCCACCTGGGCGGCATCACGCCGTACCTGGACCGCGAGGGTGTCTCCGAGCGCGTGAACGGCAAGCGGTTCCTCGCGCAGGGCGTCGCGAGCGTCCCCGCGTAACGCGTTACCCCTGAGGGGGGTGGGGCGTACGGTAACAATCCGTGCACCCGCCCCCCTTTCTGCATGCCGCCGCCGATAGGATCCTCACACAATCCGACCATTGTTTACCTGACTCTGACGGTCTCCACCGCAGACCGCCGGATCCTCGAAGGAGTCCTGCGTGGCGTCCCCTCGTCGCCGAACACCCCGACGCCGGGTCTGGCCCAGAATCAGGCTCCTGATCCTCGTGGCGGTCATCGCCGCGGGTGGCACCGCGCTGTATCCGGTGTGGAAGGCGGCGAACCCGGATCCGCCCGAGCTGAAGGTCCGCTACCGGACCGACACCCCGGCGACGGCGACGGCGGCCAAGCCGTCGCTGGAGGTCTTCAACGACACCGATGAGCCACTGCCGTTGAGCGAGGTGACGCTCCGGTACTGGTTCACCGCCGACGGCTCCGCGCCGTACGCCTTCAACTGTGTCAACGCCGTCTTCGGCTGCTCCAACGTCGCCGGGCGGATCGTCGCGATGGACAAGCCCACGGACACCGCCGACCACTACCTCGAGGTCCGGTTCACGGCCGCCGCGGGTGACCTGGAGCCCGGCGCCAACAGCAAGGGCATCGACCTCCAGCTCTTCCGCACCGATCTCAAGAAGCTGAAGCAGTCCGACGACCGCTCCTTCGACGCGGAGATGACCAGCTACAAGGCGGCGGAAAAGGTCACCGCCTACAAGCGAGGCGTCCTGGTCTGGGGCGAGGAGCCGGACGGCACCGAGGCGGGCGACGGCGAGAAGGCGGCGGTGAAGGCTCCGGCGACCGCCCCCGTCCCGGCCCCTCCGGCCGGTGTGCTGTTCGACGACTTCACCTACCTGGGCCCCAAGGACCCGGCCCTGTTCAAGCACGGCTGGCTGGTCCGCACCAGCAAGGGCGGACCGGGTGTCGAGAACACCTGGTCCGCGAGCGGCGTCAGCTTCCCCACCGCCGAGGGCTCCCACGCCGACGGCCAGGTGCTCAACCTGCGGGCGAGCACGGACGGCACCGAGGCCGGCACGAAGCAGGCGAGCCTCGGTACGGCCGCGAGCAAGTTCCGCGACGGCACGTACGCGGCCCGCATCCACTTCAGCGACAAGCCGGCCACCGGGGACGCCGGCGACCATGTCAACCAGACCTTCTACACCATCGGCGGCACGGGCTCGAAGTACAGCGAGCTGGACAACGAGTACATGCCGAACGGCGGCTGGGGCCGTCCCGGTCCCAAGCTCGACACCGTGACCTGGTTCGACCACAAGAAGAACGACCGGGTCTACGAGACCACCAACAAGAGCCTGGACACCTGGCACACCGTGCTGATCAGGGTGAAGGACGGCGTCGTCGCCTACTGGCTCGACGGCAGGAAGCTCTTCCTCAGCAACGGCAAGTACGCCCCGCGCGCGGACATGTCCGTGAACTTCAACCACTGGTTCATCGACCTGCCCTTCAAGGGCGACCGCGCCTGGGACATGAAGGTGGACTGGCTCTACTACAACGCGAACGACACCCTCTCGGCGAAGCAGGTGCAGTCCGCTGTCGACGGCTTCACCGACGAGGGCATGAACTACTTCGACACGGTTCGGGAGTCCCGGTGAGGAAAAGGCGGTCCGGCGCCCACAGGCATGCGGCGGAGGCGACGGAGGACAAGCCGGTGGTGAGCAGGCGCTCCGCGCTGCTGATGGGCGGCACGGGAGGCGTGGCCATGGCCGGCGGCGGCGCGTGGCTGGGCAAGGTGGTGGCGCAGCCCGCCGCCGCCCCGCTCGCCGCGGGAGGCATCGGAGGCCTCACCACGCCTCCCCTCTACGCCCCCTCCGGCCGCCGTCCCAAGTACCGCCGCGCCACGTGGTCCCAGCAGTTCCAGTCCGGCCACGGCTGGACGCCCGGGGGCGCGGGCACCGCGTCGGCCGAGGCGAACGACACCTCCGTCTTCGTCCGCGGCACCCAGTCGGTCCGGGTGACCACGGGCGGCACCGGCAAGCAGTCCTACGTCCGCAAGACGGGTCTGCCGGCGATGAGCCTGACGGGCAAGATGATCCGGCTGGTCTTCCGCGTCGAGGACGTGACGCACCTGGCCAAGCTCGTCTTCTACCTGGGCAGCGGCTCCCTCGCGAACCACTTCGCGTGGACGCACCACGTCCACTCCAAGACCTCGGCCAACTACGTCCAGTCCGGGGAGTGGGTGACCGTCCACCTCCAGTGGGCGGACGTCAACGCGGCGGCCGGCACGTACTCCATCGGCGCCGACGGCAAGCCGTCCACGAAGACCGGCTTCACCGACATGTCGTTCGCCGTGTACGACGACGCGGGCGGTCCGGTGACCTACCGCCTCCAGGCCGTGGAGCTGATACCGGACACCGTCTCGGTCTTCCCCAAGGGCGTCGTCTCCCTCACCTTCGACGACTCCCACAAGTCGATCCACGACCTGGCCCGGCCGGTCATGGACCGCTTCGGCTTCCCCGGCACGGTGTACAACATCGCCGACGCCATCGGCACGGGCAGCTTCCTGACGCTGAACCAGATGCGGTCGATGCAGGACTTCTCCGGCTGGGAGATGGGCGGCCACTCGTACGCGAACGCCGTCCACACCGCCAGCTATCCCAAGCTGACCGCCGAGCAGGCCGACGAGGACTTCCGCAAGCTGCGCGAGTGGCTGGTGTCCAACGGCTTCACCAGCGAGCACTTCGCCTATCCGCACGGCGCGTTCCAGAAGACGTCCGACGGCGTCCCGGTCGACCAGATCGCGAGCCGGCACTTCACCACCGCCCGGTCGATCATCTCCGAGACCATCGAGTCCTTCGCCCCGGCGATGCCGTACCGCCTCAAGGCGCTGACGGGTATCAACGACGGCACGGGCATCGGCGGTACGGCCCTGTCGAAGCTGACGGGCGCGGGCGGCCGGCTCGACCGGTGCGTCAACAGCGGCGACTGGCTGATCCTGTGCCTGCACAAGGTCGTCGACGGCACTCCCGCGACGAGCACCGAGATCGGCAAGGCGGGCCTGGAGACGCTGATGAAGGCGATCGACGACCGGGACATCCCGGTACTGACGGTCGAGGAGGCCATGGCCTCCTACACCTGAGGCCCGGACGCACAAGACAGGGGCGGCCCCCCGGCCGCCCCTGTCTTCGTTCTCCTGCGGCGCTACCAGCCGCCCTGCCCGTATCCCTGGCCCTGCCCCTGGCCTTGACCCTGGTGCCACGACGGGTCCTGGGGCGGATAGCCGCCCTGCTGCGGGGCGTGGCCGCCCTGACCCGGGTACTGCTGCTGGTACGGGTCGTGGTGCCCGGGGTGCCCGCCCTGCCACTGCGGCTGCCCTGCCGGTGCTGGTGCCGGTGCCCCCCAGCTCACGCGCTGCTGCGGAACGGCCGCGTGCTGCTCCTCGTCGTACCCCGGGATCGGCTGCGGCTGGGAGGGGATGCCGCCCGTCGGACGGGGGCTGGTGCGCAGCGCCACGCCCTCCAGACGCATCAACTGGAGCGTCTCGGTGACCTTCTTGTCGGAGTAGGGGTCCTCCTCCTCGAAGATCTCCGTCACGTCGTGCTCGTGGTCGCCCGCCACGGACACCTCGACACCGCCCTGGCGGGTGCCCCAGCTGCCCTTGTGGAGGGTGAACAGGGCGTAGAAGCGCAGCGGGGTGAGCAGCGTCAGCTGGATGACGCCGTAGATCGGCGCGAGCAGGAACATGCCGAAGCGCTTGACGAAGCCCATGCCGCGGCGCGGGAAGTCGAGGTAGCGCACATTGCGCAGGTAGCCCATCAGCACCATGAAGACCAGGTAGTCGCCGATGTGATGGACGAACTGGGCGGGCTTCATGATGGGCAGGATGACCATCGAGTAGAACATCGCCGAGCCGAAGACCAGCCACAGCGCGAGTTCCATGCAGGTCAGCCAGAAGGCCGGCCGGTACTTCTTCTGGTGCCGGAACGCCCACAGCGACTCGCGGAAGAAGGACTTGTTCCAGCGGACCTGCTGGCGCAGGAAGTGCGGCAGCTTCTCGGGGACGGCCGTGTAGCCGACGGCGGTCTCCTGGAAGACGACCTGGCCCTCCATCAGGCAGTAGTTGGTCATGCGGCGGTCGTCACCGAAGACGGCCGGCTTGCCCAGGAACTGCTGGTTGAGGAAGTCGGGCAGGTACTTGCGCACCAGGGTGCCGCGGTACGCGGAGAGCGCTCCGCAGCAGCACAGCACCGACTTCAGCCGCGAGTAGGCGGCCCGCTCGAAAAGGAACGAGTTGCCGTAGCGCAGGTCCTGGAGGCGGGTGAAGATGTTGCTGTCGTGGTTGAGCGCCAGCACCATGCCGGTGGAGGCCATGATCTTCTCGTCGGCCAGCGGCAGCAGCAGCTCGCGCACGGTGTCCCGGGAGAGCACGGTGTCGGAGTCGACGCACAGGAAGATGTCGGAGTACGGCGCGGCCTCGAAGCCCAGCGCCAGCGCCTCGCGCTTGCCCTTGTTCTCGGGCTGGACGCTGACGGTGTACTTGACGCCCTTGGCCTCGAACTCGCGGCGCATCTTCTTCGCGGCCCTGATGCCGGAGTCGTTGGCGCTGGCGTCGTCGATGATGTGGATCTCGTTGGGCAGGCGGCTCTGCGCGAGGAGGCTGCGCATGCCCTGCTCGAACATCACCGGGTCCTCGTTGTAGATCGGGATGACCGCGGTGACCCAGGCGTTCTCCAGGTACTCCAGCTCCTCCCGCCCGGCCTTGGCCGGACGGTAGAAGAGGGCGCCGAACATCTTCAGGGCCAGCAGGCCCATGGCGCCCATCGAGTACAGGTGCAGGGAGCCGGCGTCGAGCCGGGTGGCGATCAGCGCGGCCAGGCCCAGGAAGACGAAGTACGAGACCTTCAGGTGCCGCCGCTTGCGGTGGGCCCGACGGCCACCGGAGTCGACGGCTCCCGGTATGTACGCATCGTCGGCCGTCACAGCTTGACCACCCGCGGGTGGTCGGCCGACTTGCCCCGGGTGTCGAAGAGCGCCCGGGCGCGGTCGGCGAGTTCGTCCAGGTCGATCTCGCGGTGCGGCTGGAGCAGGACGGTGAGGTCGGCGGCCTCGGCGGCGGCGAGGTAGTCCCCGGCCCGCTCGACGGGCGCACCGCCGACGCGCCAGTCCTCGACCCGCGGGTCGAAGTAGACGAGCTCGGCACCGCGCGCGAGGAGGTTCTCGGCGACCGCCAGCGCCGGGCTCTCCCGCTGGTCGGAGATGTCCGGCTTGTACGTCACGCCGAGCAGCAGGACCCGGGAGCCGCGCACGGCCTTGCCCTGGTCGTTGAGCAGCTCGGCGGCCCGGTTCACCACGTGCACGGGCATCCGCTGGTTGATCTCCTGCGCCAGCTCCACGAACCGGAACGGAATGCCCAGCGAACGCACCTTGTACGACAGGTAGTTGGGATCGATCGGGATGCAGTGCCCGCCGACGCCAGGCCCGGGGAAGAAAGGCGCGAACCCGAACGGCTTGGTGGAGGCGCACCGGATGGCGTCCCAGAGGTCGACGCCGATCTCCCGGCAGAACATCGACATCTCGTTGACGAGCGCGATGTTGACGTGCCGATAGGTGTTCTCCAGGAGCTTGGCCATCTCGGCCTCCCGGGTGCCCTTGGCCTCGACGACCCGGTGCACGAACCGCTCGTAGAGGGCCCGGGCGGCCTTGGTGCAGTCCGCCGTGATGCCGCCGACGACCTTGGGGGTGTTCTCCAGGCCGAAGGAGGCGTTGCCCGGGTCGATGCGCTCGGGCGAGAAGGCCAGGTGGAAGTCGATGCCGACGCGCAGGCCACCGGCCTCCAGACGCGGCCGGACGACCTCGTCGGTCGTACCCGGGTACGTCGTGGACTCCAGCACCACGAGCGTGCCGGCGGTGAGGTGGGCGGCGATGTCGTCGACGGCGGCGTGCACCGCGCCGAGGTCCGGAGCACCGTGATCGGTGAGCGGCGTGGGAACGCACACCACGACGGCGGCGGCGCCGGCGATGACGTCGGCCCGGTCCACGGCCTCGAAGCCCTGCTCCCGCATGGCGCGCACGTCGGCGTCGGTGATGTCGTCGACGTGCGAACGGCCGGCGTTCAGTCCGTCGACCACCCGTCGGCTGCGGTCGAGTCCGACCACCTTCAGGCCCGCGGCAGCGGCGGACCTGGCCAACGGCAGCCCCACGTAACCGAGTCCGACCACGACAAGATCCACCGTGGAGGATCTGCTCACATCATTCCCCAACCCCGTTGCCACGGCGTCGGCCAGACGCAGTAGCAACCGGCCCCCCGAGCGAAATCGAACAAGTCCCCGGGAGGCTAACAAGACCTTCACTTTATGACCATGTTCACCCAAGGTGCGCCTTGTCACGCACACATCTGTACAACCCTTGACACATCTCAGGTGTCTGGAGCGACAAGAGCCACAGAGCGAAGGATCTTCTTCCGCTTCGCGGAGGGGTCAGATCTCCCTCCAGGCCTCCAGCGCGAGCCCCGGCTCGTCCTTGCGGCGGGTGAGCAGCACCCGCCCGCTCGAGGGCGATTGGGAGGCGGCGACGACCTCGTCGTGCTCGTCGAGCGCCACCGACACCAGGGCGTCGTCGGGCAGCGTGGGACCGGACTCGGTCCACCAGGCACCCGCCGGCTCCTGCTCGGTGGGATACGCGGCGAAGGCGACCCGGCCGCTCGCCGACCGCTGCGCGAGCACGGTGCAGTCGTGCCCCTCGATCTCGCACCGCACGGCGGAGACCGGCCCGGGGCCGGCCGACGGGAGGAGGGTGACCGGCTTCTCACCGGGGCGCCAGGCGCACACGTCCCCCGAGGTGTCGGTGAAGAAGAGGGTGGTGTGCTCGGCGGAGGTCGCGAGCGCGCGCAGGGTGCCCGGACGGACGGGGGCGTCCACGCTCTCGGTCAGCACCGGCTTCTTCCCGTCCGCCTCCTGACGCCAGTGCAGCAGGGCGCCCGGCGCGCAGGCGTACAGCTCCACGAACCCCGACTCCCCCGTCACGGCGGCCAAGTCCCCGTCGACCTCCTGCCCTTCGAGGTTCAGCCAGCCTCCCCAGCCGCCCTTGACCTTCTGGTTGCGCAGGCTCACCCCGCCGCCCTTGTTGCGCACGAAGACGTAACCGCGCCCCGCGCCGTCGACGGCGACGGCCGGCGGGCCCGTCCGGTCGCCCTTCTGGTCCGGGTGCCCGATCGGGACCCAGTCCAGGGCCGCGAGTCCGGGCCGGAAGTGCGTGGAGTGCACGAGTCCCGACTCCCCCGGCACGGTGGGCCGCCAGGCGGCCAGGTGCGCGTATCCGTCGGTGCCCTGGCCGACCGCCGCGCCGGGGTGCAGCTTCTGGCTGCCGCCGACGGTGCGTGGCGCGTGCTCCCAGGGGCCGGCGGGGCCGCGTTCCGCACGGCACAGGACGGCGTCGCCGGGGGACAGATAGACGGTGAGGCGGCCGTCGCGGCCGCGGATGAGCCAGTCGCCGTTCACGTGTTCACTTTATGCGGCCGCCGGCGCCCGGTTGCGCCCGCCCACCCGTGCCTCGCGTCCTTCCCCCGTGCGACGCTGGCCACATGCACTCCCATGAGCCTGTCCTCGTCGTCGTCGACGCCGCGAATGTCGTCGGGTCGGTGCCGGACGGGTGGTGGCGGGACCGCAGAGGCGCGGCGGAACGGCTGCGGGACCGGCTGGCGTCGGAGGGGGTCCCCGCGGTGCCCGGCCCGGTGGAGATCGTCCTGGTGGTGGAGGGGGCGGCGCGGGGGGTGGAGTCCGTGCCCGGCGTACGGGTGTCGTCCGCCCCGGGCAGCGGGGACGACCACATCGTCGAGGTCGTGGCCTCGGCCGGTGAGCGTCCCGTCCTGGTGATCACGGCGGACCGGGAGCTGCGGGGGCGGGTCGGGGAGCTGGGGGCGGAGGTGGCGGGACCGCGGTCCGTCCGTCCGTAGGCGCGGTGCGCCGGTGCGGGGGCCGGGTGGGTCCGCAGCCCGGCGGAACGCCGCGGCTGGTCCGCGGCCCTGGCCCCACCGCCCGGCGATATGGCGAAGTCCCGCACCCCCACCGAGCGGCCGGGGCCGCCGCAACGGCCCGGCGACCCGGCGACCCGGCGACCCGGCGACCCGGCGACCCGGCGGAGCCTACGGTGTGCCGCCGCCCACGCTCGGCTCCTCCAGCCCCGCGTCGCGGCGGGCGAGGCGGCTGTGGCTGCGGCCGTACAGGAAGTAGACGAGGAAGCCGGCGGCCATCCAGATGGCGAAGCGGACCCACGTCTCGGCGGGCAGGTTGATCATCAGCCACAGCGAGGCGCACACCGACAGGATCGGGATGACCGGCACCCACGGCGTACGGAAGGACCGGGGCAGGTCGGGACGGGTCCGGCGAAGGATGATCACGCCGATCGCGACGACCACGAAGGCGAACAGCGTGCCGATGTTCACCAGCGCGGCGAGCTCGGTCAACGGCGTGAACCCGGCGAGGATCGCGATGATCACGCCGAGCAGGATCGTCGGCCGGTGCGGCGTCTTGAACCGCGGGTGGACGTGCGAGAAGAACCGCGGCAGCAGGCCGTCACGGCTCATCGCGAAGAACACACGCGTCTGTCCCAGCAGCAGGATCATGCACACCGTCGTCAGGCCGACCGCGGCGCCGAAGCTGATGAAGCCCGCGTACCAGGGGTGCCCGGTGGCCTTGAAGGCATCGGCGAGCGGGGCGTCGACGGACAGCTTCGTGTAGTGCTGCATGCCGGTGACGACGATCGACACGAGCACGTACAGCGTGGTGCAGATGATGAGGGAGCCGATGATGCCGCGCGGCATGTCCCGCTGCGGGTTCTTCGTCTCCTCCGCGGCCGTGGCGACGACGTCGAATCCGATGAAGGCGAAGAACACGACCGAGGCCGCGGTGAAGATGCCCATCACGCCGAAGTTGGAGGGCGCCCAGCCGAACATCAACTGGATCAGCGGGGAGTCGAGACTGGACCCGGCCTCCACCGCCTTCTCCTTGGGGATGAACGGGTCGTAGTTCTCGCCCTTGATGAGGAAGGCACCGGCGATGATCACGACGAGGACGACCGTCACCTTGATGGCGACGACGAGCGAGGTGATCCGCGCCGACAGCTTCATGCCGACCACGAGGATGGCCGTGAGGACGAGCACCAGCGCGGCGGCGAGGATGTCGAAGCCGAAGGTGTCGGCACCTTCCCGGCTGCCCAGCCCCGCGGGCATCGTCCAGCCCGCGTTGTCCATGAGCGACTGGATATAGCCGGACCAGCCGACGGCCACCACCGCCGTCCCCAGCGCGAACTCCAGGACCAGGTCCCAGCCGATGATCCAGGCGGGGAACTCCCCGAGCGAGGCGTACGAGAACGTGTAGGCGGACCCGGCGACCGGAACCGTCGAGGCGAACTCGGCGTAACAGAGCGCGGCCAGCGCACAGGCGACGCCGGCCGCCACGAACGCCAGGGCCACCGCGGGCCCCGCGTTGTTCTTGGCGACTGTGCCGGTGAGAACGAAGATGCCGGTACCGATGATCACACCGACGCCGAAAACGGTCAGATCAAGCGCGGACAAGGACTTCTTGAGCGCGTGCTCTGGCTCCTCGGTGTCGAGGATGGACTGCTCGACCTTCTTCGTCCGGAAGAGGGTACTTCTCACGGGGTACCTCCCACGCTTGTCGTCCTCGACATGATCGAGAGGTGGCACCATCCGTATGCCCCGGCACGGGCGAATTCACGCCAATGGGCCGGTTCCACCACCCTCACGGTGGGGAAACCGGCCCATCTCGAACCCGTTCGGCCGTATCGGCCGCGTCAGTCGCGCGCGGCGTCCACGGCGTCCGCCGCATCGCGCTCGAAGCGCCCGTCCAGCTTGGCGACCAGCCCGGTCACCTGACGGGCGATGTCCGGCGCGGTGAGCCCGATCTCGGCGAGGACCTCGGCACGGGAGGCGTGGTCGAGGAAGCGCGGCGGGATGCCGAAGTCGCGCAGCGGCACGTCGACGCCCGCGTCGCGCAGCGCCTGGGCGATCGCCGAGCCGACGCCGCCGACGCGGCTGTTGTCCTCGACGGTGACGACCACGCGGTGCTGTTCGGCGAGCGGGGCCATGGCCTCGTCGACCGGCTTGACCCAGCGCGGGTCGACGACGGTCGTGGAGATGCCCTGCTTGTCGAGCAGGCCGGCGATCTCCAGGCACATCGGTGCGAGGGCGCCGACGGACACCAGCAGGACGTCCGGCCGGTCGGTGCCGGGCTCGCGCAGGACGTCCATGCCCCCGACGCGGCGCACGGCCGGTACTGCGGGGCCGACCGCGCCCTTGGAGAAGCGGACCACGGTCGGCGCGTCCTCCACGGCGACGGCCTCGCGCAGCTGGGCGCGCACCTGGTCGGCGTCGCGCGGCGCGGCCAGCCGCAGCCCCGGGACGACCTGGAGGATCGACATGTCCCACATGCCGTTGTGGGAGGCCCCGTCGGTGCCGGTGACGCCGGCCCGGTCCAGGACGAACGTGACACCGCACTTGTGCAGCGCCACGTCCATCAGCACCTGGTCGAAGGCGCGGTTGAGGAACGTGGCGTACACCGCGAACACCGGGTGGACGCCACCCGTGGCCAGGCCGGCCGCGGAGACGGCGCCGTGCTGTTCGGCGATGCCGACGTCGTAGACGCGCTTGGGGAAGCGCTTGGCGAACTTGTCCAGGCCGACCGGCTGGAGCATGGCGGCCGTGATGGCGACGATGTCCTCGCGCTCCTCGCCGAGCTTGACCATCTCCTCGCCGAAGACGGACGTCCAGTCGGCGCCGGAGGTGGCGATCGGCAGGCCCGTGTCGGGGTGGATCTTGCCGACGGCGTGGAAGCGGTCCGCCTCGTCCTGGAGGGCGGGCTGGTAGCCGCGGCCCTTCTCGGTCAGGCAGTGCACGATGACCGGCCCGCCGAACCGCTTGGCCTTGGCGAGCGCCGACTCCAGGGCCTCCAGGTCGTGCCCGTCGATCGGCCCGACGTACTTCAGGCCCAGGTCCTCGAACATGCCCTGCGGGGCGATGAAGTCCTTCAGGCCCTTCTTGGCGCCGTGCAGCGTGTCGTAGAGCGCCTGCCCGACGACCGGGGTGCGCTCCAGGACCTCCTTGGTACGGGCGAGGAAGCGCTCGTAGCCGTCGGTGGTGCGCAGGGTCGCCAGGTGGTTGGCGAGGCCGCCGATGGTCGGCGCGTAGGAGCGCTCGTTGTCGTTGACGACGATGACGAGCGGGCGGTCCTTGGCGTCGGCGATGTTGTTCAGCGCCTCCCAGGCCATGCCGCCGGTCAGCGCGCCGTCACCGATCACGGCCACGACGTGGTCGTCGCGCTCCATGATCTGGTTGGCCTTGGCGATGCCGTCGGCCCAGCCGAGGACCGTCGAGGCGTGCGAGTTCTCGATGACGTCGTGCTCGGACTCGGCCTGTGAGGGGTAGCCGGACAGGCCGCCCTTCATCTTCAGCTTCGAGAAGTCCTGACGGCCGGTGAGGAGCTTGTGGACGTAGGACTGGTGGCCGGTGTCCCAGAGCACCTTGTCCTTGGGCGAGTCGAAGACCCGGTGCAGGGCGATGGTGAGCTCCACCACGCCGAGGTTGGGGCCGAGGTGACCGCCGGTCTTGGAGACCGCTTCGACAAGGAAGCTCCGGATCTCCTCCGCCAGCTGGTTCAGCTCCTCCAGGTTGAGCCGGTCCAGATCGCGCGGTCCCCTGATACGGGTCAGCAGCGGCACCCGTGCCTCCTTGCAGTAGAGCTGTTGCCGGGCTTGTCGAGTCTAATGTTCCGCCTTTGCGGGCGGTGCCGTGGCTGTGCGTCGTACGTCACGCGTTCGGCTCTACCCATGGTGCGCCACGCCTACGACACACCTGTGCCCGGCACCTTCAAGGTGCCGGGCACAGGAAGGTTCCGCGGGTGCTACGCGCGCCCGGCGGTCTTCTGCGTCTTGCGCGTCACGGCGTCGATGACGACCGTGGCCAGCAGCACACCACCGGTGATCATGTACTGCACCGGGGAGGCGATGCCCTCCAGGGCGAGGCCGTACTGGATCGACACGATCACCAGGACACCGAGGAGCGCGTTCCAGGTGCGTCCGCGGCCGCCGAACAGCGACGTGCCGCCGATGACCGCCGCGGCGATCGCGTTCATCAGCAGGTCACCGCCACCGGCGCCCTGGTTGGCCGCCGCGATCTTGGAGGCGATGAACAGGCCGCCCACCGCGGCGAAGGTGCCGGAGATCGCGAACACCGAGATCCGGACCATCTCCACGTTGATACCGGCACGGCGGGACGCCTCGACGCTGCCGCCGAGCGCGAACACCTTGCGGCCGTACGCCGTGCGCCGCAGCAGGAAGTCCGTGACCAGCAGCACCACGATGAAGATCACCACGGCGAGCGGCAGACCCTTGTACTGGTTGAAGACGATCGCGACGGTGAAGGCGAGGACGGCCAGCAGCACGGTCCGCACGATCGTCTCGCTCAGCGGCCGCGACGGCACGCCCGCGGCCTCGCGGCGCCGGTTGCCGAGGAAGGAGCTGAGGAAGAACCCGGCGGTCACCACCGCGGCCAGCGCGTACGCGGCGGCCACATCGGAGAAGTAGTAGCTGGTCAGCTGGGCCACGACCCCGTCCGGGTCGAGGTTGATGGTGCCGTTGTCACCCAGGATCTGGAGCATGAGGCCGTTCCAGAACAGCAGACCGGCCAGGGTGACGGCGAACGCGGGGACGCCGATCTTGGCGAAGAAGAAGCCGTGCAGCACACCGGCGACCGTGCCGGTGAGGATGGCCAGCACGAAGGCGAGCCACTCGTTCATGCCGTTCGTGACGTTCAGCACCGCGAACGACGCACCCGCCACACCGGAGACCGAGCCGACCGACAGGTCGATCTCGCCGAGCAGCAGCACGAACACGATGCCGACGGCGATCATGCCGGTGCCGACCATGGCGACGGACATGTCCGACAGGTTGCCGGCGGTGAGGAAGTTGGAGTTCAGGCTCGCGAAGATGATCCAGATGATCGCCAGGCCGATGACGACCGGGATGGACCCGAGGTCACCGGACTTCATCTTCCGCTTGAACTCGGTGACGTAGCCCTTGAGGCCCTGCTCGCGCACCAGCAGCCGGGGGTCGACCACCGTGACGGCGGCCTTGGCCGCCTCGGGGTTCTCCACGACGTGTTCTTCCGGAGCCGCGGAGGTCTTGTCGATGCTCACTTGGAAACCTCCCCGTTCGTGCGCGCCGCACGGCGGGTCACGGCGTTGTCGGTGGCGCCGGTGATGGCGGAGATGATCTCTTCCTGCGAGGTCGACTTGACCTCGAAGACGCCGTTGTTGCGCCCGAGGCGCAGAACGGCGACCTTGTCCGCGACGGCCTTCACATCGGCCATGTTGTGGCTGATGAGGATCACGGCGTGGCCGCGCTCGCGCAGCCGCTCGACCAGGTCGAGGACCTGCGCGGTCTGCTCGACGCCGAGGGCGGCGGTGGGCTCGTCGAGGATGACCAGCTTGGGCTCGCCGAGCATGGAGCGGGCGATGGCCACGGTCTGGCGCTGACCGCCGGAGAGCGAGGCGATCGGGATGCGCACGCTCGGGATGCGGATCGACAGCGTGTCGAGCAGTTCGCGGGAGCGGCGCTCCATCTCCACCTCGTCCAGGACGCCGCGCTTGCGGAGCTCCCGGCCCAGGTAGAGGTTGCCGACGACGTCGATGTTGTCGCAGAGCGCGAGGTCCTGGTAGACGGTCGCGATGCCCAGGTTCTGGGCGTCGTGCGGCTTGGTGATCTGGACGGACCTGCCGTCCCATTCGATGACGCCCTCATCGATGGGGTGCACGCCGGCGATCGTCTTGACCAGCGTGGACTTTCCGGCGCCGTTGTCGCCCACCAGGGCGACCACTTCACCGGCGTGGACCTCAAGCTCTACGTCGGTGAGCGCCTGAACGGCACCGAACCGCTTGGAGACCCCGCGCAACGCCAGCACGGGCGTAGCGGACACGTGAACCATCTCCTTCGCCGCCTGACCCGGCGGGAGGTTGTGCAGAAGTGTGGGAGGAGTGATCCGTCCGGCGCCCCGCGGAGCTTGCGGGGCTGATGTGGCGGAGCGCCGGAGGAACTCGGGGGCGCCTGTCCCCGCACGGGAGTCACGGGAGTCCGGTCCGGACTCCCGTGCCCCTCGGGGAACTCGGCGGCTGCTTACTTGAGGCCGATCTTGTCGCAGGCGGCCTTGTACTTGCCCGCGCAGATCTCGTTCACGGTGTAGATGCCGTCCTTGATGACGGTGTCGTTGATGTTGTCCTTCGTCAGCGAGACGACCGGGACGAGGACGGAGGGGACGGCCTTGGTGGTCGGGCTGTCGACCTTGTCCTTGGCGATCGAGTCGAGCGACTTGCCCTGGGCGAGGGCGACGGCCATCTCGGCGGCGACGTCCGCCTCCTGCGGGTAGGGCTTGTAGACGCTCATGTACTGCTCACCGGTGACGATGCGCTGCACACCCGCGAGTTCGGCGTCCTGGCCGGTGACCGGGATGTTGTCGATGCCGGCGGCCTTGAGGGCGGTGATGATGCCGCCCGCCATGCCGTCGTTGGCGGAGTAGACGCCGACGATCTTGTCCTTGCCGAGGGCGGAGATGGCGCCCTCCATGTTGGCGTTGGCGTTCTCCGGCTTCCACTCCTTGGTGTCGTACTCGCGGCCGATCTTGACCTTGCCGTCGAGCACGGAGTGCGCGCCCTGCTTGAACTGGGCGGCGTTCGGGTCGGTGGAGGACCCGTTCATCATGACGATCTGGCCGTCCTTGGCCTTGCCGCCGAGGGCCTTCAGCAGGGCCTCGCCCTGGGTCTTGCCGACGGTGACGTTGTCGAACGAGGTGTAGGCGTCGATCGGGCCCTCGGCCAGGCGGTCGTAGGCGACGACGGGGATGCCCGCGTCCTTGGCCTTCTTCACCGAGCCGGCGATCGCCTTGGAGTCCACCGCGTCCACGATCAGCACGTCGACCTTGTTGGTCACCATCGTGTCGACCTGCTGGTTCTGCGTGCTGGCGTCCTGCTTGGCGTTGGCGTAGACGACCTCGCCCTTGCCGTTGGTGAGCTCCTTGACCTTCTTGTCGATGAGCGGCCGGTCGAACTTCTCGTAACGGGCGGTCGCGTTCTCCGGAAGGAGCAGGCCGACCTTGATGTCGTCGCCCTTCTTGGCGGACCCGGTGGTGTCGGCCTTGTCGCCCGACTCCTTGGCGCTGCCACAGGCAGCAAGCGAAACGGCCATCGCACCAGCGGCAATAGCAACAGCGGCGCGACGCATACGCGTGTTCACTTCAGAAACCTCCCTGACGAGGCCGCGACATTGCGGCCGAGGTGGCTGGAAGTCAACTCGGCCACACGTGCGACGTCAAGAAGTAAATCCTTAACGAGATGGCAACGGTGCCATCCGTTCTCTAAGTGAAGGCAGGGGTGGCTGCCTGAAGCGCGCCGGGAGCGGTGCCGTCCAGAAGGGTCGAATCGCCCATCTCGCTCAGGGCGAGGGCGAGCGCTCCGAGCACCTCGGCACGGCCGCCGAGGGCGCCGGGGAGAACGGACAACTGACGTGCCGCACTGGGGATCGCATAGCGGCCGACGGACTCCCGGATCGGCCCGAGCACCAGCTCACCGGCCTCGGCGAGATCACCGCCGAGGACCACACGGCTCGGGTTCAGCAGGTTGCAGAGATTGGCCACTCCACTGCCGATGTGGCGGCCGACGTCGGCGATCACCCGACGACAGCCCGGGTCTCCGTCCCGGGCGAGTCGTACGACGCCTTCCATGGTCAGATCGGTGCCGTGACTGGACTGGAGAAGCGGGAGCACGTAGCGCGCGGCCGCGAAGGTCTCCAGGCAGCCGCGGTTGCCGCAACGGCAGACCGGGCCGGATTCATCGAGTGTAATATGTCCGATTTCTCCTGCGGTGCCGCCGGGGCCGCGGTAGATCTTGCCTTCGATCACCAGACCGGCGCCGACACCGCTCGCGACCTTGATGTATGCCAGGTCGCGGACGCCTCGGCCGCTGCCCCAGACCATTTCGCCGAGGGCACCGAGGTTGGCGTCGTTGTCCACGTGCACGGGGACGCCGAGGCGGCCTCGGAGCTCCGCCGCGGGCTTGGTGCCGGTCCATCCCGGCAGGATGGCGGTCGAGCCCAGGGTGCCCGACTCGACGTCGATGGGGCCGGGGACGCCGAGGCCGACACCGGCGATCTTGGAGCGGTCGACGCCGGTGGCCTCGATCAGGCGGGTGACCAGCTGTTCCGCGCGGTCGAAGCCCTGGGTGGACGAGGCGTCCACGTCCAGCGGCTCGGATTCCTCGGCCAGGACCTGGTGGGCGAGGTTGCCGATGGCGACACGGAGGTGCGTGTGACCGAAGTCGACGCCGATGACGATGCCGGCGTCGCCGCTGAGCGACACACTGCGGGCACGGCGGCCGCCGGCGGAGGTCGGAGTGACCTCCACGGTGCCGCCGTCCTTCAACTCCCGGACGATGTTGGAGACCGTCGCGGCGGACAGACCCGTCGTCCGGGCGATCTCGGCCTGGGTGAGGGAGCCCGCCAGGCGCACGGCTCGTACGACCCGCTCCAGGTTGGCTCGGTGCAGCGACGACTGCGACCCCGGAGTCTCCACGACGACCTCCTGCGCGCGGGGCCGCAGCGATGAGACCCCGTCTATGTCCAACTAGTGAACTCTAAGCTGAGCCGTTCGGGTTGCCTCCCGTCAAGAGGTTGAACTGATTCCGGGGTGTGTGCGGGTCGTCGCGGAGCGCTATGTGGGGGTACGCGCTTTCTGCCTGCGGCGGCCTGGGCGGCTGTTCGGGGGTGCGCGTCTTCGCCTTCTCGCCGTACGCGGGTGCGCCCCAGCTGCGGGCATGCGTGCCGCTGGGGGCGGCACGGGTGGGCGCAGGCTGCACCCCGTCGCGCCGGGCTGCGGACCCACCCGCCCTCAGCGACAACGCCGAGCGTCTGGTAACGCCGGTGTGTGAACCCCCGGCTCCTACTTCAGCGCCCCCGCCGTCAGCCCCTGCACCACCTGCCGCTGGAAGATGACGTACGCCGCCAGGACCGGCAGCATCGCCATCACCAGGCCCGCGAACAGGCCCGACCAGTCGCCCTTGTAGCCCTGGCTGACCGCCAGTTGGACCAGGCCCTGGGTGAGGACCCGCTTGTCGGGGTCGGTGTTGAGGACCGTGGGGAGCATGTACTGGTTCCACTGCCCGAGGAAGTTGAAGATGCCCACGCTGATCAGGCCCGGCTTGGCCATGGGCAGCATGATCTGGAAGAACGTGCGGCTGTGGGACGCCCCGTCCACGAAGGCCGCCTCGGCGATCGAGGTGGGGAGCGTGCGGAAGAACGCCGTGAGGAAGAACACCGTGAACGGCAGCGAGTAGGCGATGTAGACCAGGATCAGGCCGTGGATGGTGTTCAGCAGGCCCATGTTGTTCACGACGTAGAACAGCGGCACCAGGGCCAGCATGATCGGGAAGCTCATGCCGCCGATGAACAGGTAGTAGATGAACCGGTTGCCCGGGAAGTCGAAGCGGGCCAGGACGTAGGCCGCCATCGAGCCCAGGGCCAGCGTGCCGATGAGCGAACCGCCCACCACGAGGACCGTGTTGAGGAAGTAGTCGCTCATGTTCGCCTGGGTCCACGCCCTCGACCAGTTGTCGAAGTGCAGCGAGTCGGGGAGGGACCAGGGCGAGCTGAAGATGGAGCGGTCGTCCTTGAAGGACGTCATGACCGCCCACAGCAGCGGCATGACCACCATGACCGCCCAGATGACCAGCACACCGTGGGAGAAGACGTTGAGGACCGTGCCCTCTTTCCTCCTCTCCTCGGGCGCCGCGGCCGGCGGCAGGTCCTCCTTGGCCAGGGGCGCACCGGACTCGGCCGGGAGCGGAGCGGGGGTCTCGGTGGTCTTCATCAGTACTCCAGCCGCTCGCGACGGCCCAACCGCATCACCACGGCGGCGAAGGCCAGCGTGACGACGAGCAGGGCGACACCGATGGTGGTGGCGTAGGCGGCCTGCCCGTCCCGGAACGCCTTCTGGTACACGTACAGGACCATGACGGTGGTCGAGTAGTCGGGTCCGCCCGGCCCGGTCGTCATGATCTGCACGACCGCGAACGACTCGGCGCCCAGGGCGAGGATGCCCATGTAGACCCAGCCGGACTGCACCGTGTCCCAGAGCAGGGGCAGGGTGATCCGGAAGAACGTGGTGAAGCGGTTCGCGCCGTCCAGCAGGGCCGCCTCGTACATGTCCGACGGGATGGAGGCCATGCCGGCGGAGAAGAGGACCACGAAGAAGCCGACCGTGGACCAGACGAGGACCGCCATCACGGCCCACAGGGCCAGGTCCGGGTCGCCCAGCCAGAGCGGCTGGAGGCTGTCGAGGCCGATCCCGCGCAGGAGCGAGTTGATCGCGCCGCTGTCCGGGTTGTACGCGAACGCGAACAGCAGCGCGACGATGGCGATCGAGAGGACCTGCGGGAAGAAGTAGACGATCTTGTAGAACGAGGAGCCGCGGACACCGGTGACCACCGGCCCGTTCTTTCTCTTTCGGCCGCCGACATTGATCATGAAGGCGAAGAACAGCGCCAGTCCGATCGTCACCACCGGCAGCAGGAGGGCGAACAGCAGGCTGTGCTGCAACGACTTCCAGAAGATGTCGTCGTCGAGCATCCGGCTGTAGTTGTCGAAACCGACCATCTTGAATTCGGGGCTCAGGCCGGTCCAGTCCGTGAACGAGTAATAGATGGACTGGATGAACGGCCAGACCACGAAGAGCGCGTACAGTCCCAGGGGCAACGCGAGGAAGCCCACGATGAACCGGTACTTGCCGTGCTGCATCGCCACTCCGGTGCCGTTGCGGAAATCGATTTCTGTGCTGTTACTGGTGCTTGTAGTGCTTGATGGAGTCGTCCTTGACCGCCTCGTCGGCGAAGCCCTGGATTTTCTTGATGGCCTCGGCGGGAGTGAGGCGGCCGGCCATCATCTCGCCCAGACCGGACACACCGATCTTCTCCTTCTGCAACTGCACATACCAGTCCTGGAGACGGGGATTCACCACGTTCTCGCCGGCCTTCTCCAGCGCCGCGACGCCCGACTTGAGACCGGGGGTGAGGGCGATGCCGTCGGTGCCGCCGTTGTACGCGGTCAGCGACTTCACCTTGCTGGTGAAGTTTTTCGAAGAGGCCTCGCTGAGCATGATGCGCAGCTGTTCCATGCCGCCGGGGGCGTTCTTGGCCTTGGCCGGGACGATGAACGGCTCGCCGCCGGACGCCCAGATGGTGCCGAAGGGCATCTTGTCGGAGGAGTCAAGGCCGGTCGGCGCGGAGACGGCCAGGTCGAAGTCCTTCGGGATGACGTTCGCCGACTCGTTCTCCACCCAGGAGCCGTTCGGGATGAACAGCGCCTTGCCCTCTGCCCAGGCGGTCTGGGACTGGATGTGGTCCAGGCCCGGGGTGCCCTTGAGGACGTAGCCCTTCTTGTAGAGCTCGTAGTACGCCTCGAAGCAGGCCTTGACGGCCGGGTGCTTCCAGGCGTTCGGCTCCAGGTTGTCGATGGCGTCGAGGACCTCGCGGCCGCCGACCTTGCCGATCATCGGGTAGAGGGAGAAGGGGAGGTAGTAGGGGTATTTGCCCGCGTACGTCCAGCCCGCCATGCCCTTCTTCTTGGCCTTGGCGCAGACCGCGAGCATCTGGTCCCAGGTCTCCGGGTACTGCTCGTCGAGCGAGTCCAGGGCCTTCTGCGAGTACCAGACGCCGTACACCGTGTAGGCGTAGTACAGGATCCAGACCTTCTCGCCGTCGAACTGGCCCATCTCCACGATGCCGGGGCGCAGTGTGTCGCGGACCTTCTTGCCCGGGTCGTCGTAGGAGGGCGCGTCCAGCAGCGGGGTGAGGTCGGTGAGCTGGTTCTTGCCGACGAGGACGCCCATGTCCATCTGCTCGGCGCCGGAGTTGTCGATGAGGTCCGGCGGGGTGCCCTGGTTGAAGCGGGGCTGGAGCGTGGACTGGATCTTCTGGGTGGCGGAGAACTTCACCTGGGCCTTGGGGAAGTTCTTCTCGTAGATCTTCACGGCGTCCTCGGCGTACTCCTTGCCGAAACCGCCGTCGAACAGGACGAATTCCATGCCGGCCGTGTCATTGACGGCGAGCGGGTTCTTCGCGGTCTTCTTGCCGGCCTTGGCCTTGTCCCCGCTGCCGTCGCCGCCGCTGCTCGCGCAGGCGGAGAGGAAACTCATGGTCGGGACGGAGATCAGCCCGAGCGCGGCGGACCTTTTGATCAGATCACGGCGGCCGACACCTTCGGTGCCGTGGTTCTCGGCGGAAGTGGATCCCATGCTCAAGTCCTCGCCTTCTCCAGGACTCAGGCGGTGAACCGGATCCTCGCCGGCACCGCGATCGGGTCACGCTGGGTCGTGCAGGAAAGTGCGGGTGGTCACGTGCGGATGGTGTGAAGCGCCCGACAGGTATAGTCCACTTCCCGTCAGCGGATCAAGATCGAACACAAGGTTGGCCGCGGGTCTTATCCGAGTTGAGACCTCGCGGAAGTATGAGCGACCTGCGGACGCTCCGCCGGAAATATCCCGGTCACCATGCCCGAATGCCACAGGCAACACCCTTGACACTCCCCACCACTTGGGCAACTACTGGTCCTTGCGCATCGAAGGTGACAACGTTGTCCACTGCGCAGGGAGGGTACCCGTTGATACAGCGGAAAGCTCGGCACAGATGGGGTTCGGCGGTCGTGTCGGCGACCGCCTTCGCTTTGGCCCTGGGTTCGCAGGGCGTTGCGGTCGCACTACCTCAGGCACCGGAGAAACCCGATCGGGAGTTCGTGTCATCCTTTGAGGTGGACGACCCGCTTCCGGACTGGTCGAACACCGTCGACACCGCCCCCGGCGGCGGCAAGCGGGCCTCGGGGGTCGACGGCGGGTACAGCAGCGGCATACCGGGCAATGTGACGGATCAGGTCACGGACGTCCGGGCCGGTGCCGAGAACACAGGCGGCGGGGAGGTGAAGGAGAACCTCGTCGACGGCGAGCCGAGCACCAAGTGGCTCGCCTTCGAGCCCACCGGCTGGGTGGAGTTCGACCTGGACAAACCGGTCAAGCTGGCGCGCTACGCGCTGACGTCGGCCAATGACGCCGATGAGCGCGACCCCAGGGACTGGACCCTGAAGGGCTCGGCCGACGGCAAGGAGTGGACGACGCTCGACACCCGTGCCGGTGAGTCCTTCACGGAGCGGTTCCAGACGAAGACGTACGACCTGGCCGAACCCGCCGAGTACCGGCACTTCCGGCTGGAGGTCACCCGGAACAACGGCGGCGGCATCCTCCAGCTCGCCGATGTCCAGTTCTCCACGGGCAGCAGCGAGGGGCCCGTCCCGCAGGACATGCTCTCGCTGGTCGACCGCGGCCCGAGCGGCTCCCCCACCGCCAAGGCGGGCGCCGGATTCACCGGGAAGCGCGCCCTGCGCTACGCCGGCCGCCACACCGCCGACGGCCGGGCGTACTCGTACAACAAGGTCTTCGACGTGAACGTGGCCGTCGGCCGGAACACGCGGCTGTCCTACCGGATCTTCCCGTCCATGGCGGACGGCGACCTCGACTACGCCGCCACGAACGTCTCCGTCGACCTGGCCTTCACCGACGGCACCCACCTGAGCGACCTGCGCGCCACCGACCAGCACGGCTTCCCGCTGACCCCGCAGGGCCAGGGCGCCGCGAAGATCCTCTACGTCAACCAGTGGAACAACGTGGCCTCCCGGATCGGCTCGGTCGCGGCCGGGAAGACCGTGGACCGGATCCTGGTGGCCTACGACTCCCCCGAGGGCCCGGCGAAGTTCCGCGGCTGGCTGGACGACATCGGCATCGCCTCCGTGGCGCCCGAGCGGCCGAAGGCGCATCTGTCGGACTACGCGGTCACCACCCGCGGCACCAACTCCAGCGGCGGCTTCTCCCGGGGCAACAACTTCCCGGCGACGGCGGTCCCGCACGGCTTCAACTTCTGGACGCCGGTGACCAACGCCGGTTCGCTCAGCTGGCTGTACGACTACGCCCGGGCCAACAACGCGGACAACCTGCCGACGATCCAGGCGTTCAGCGCCAGCCACGAGCCCAGCCCCTGGATGGGTGACCGGCAGACCTTCCAGGTGATGCCGTCGGTGGCAGGCGGGACCCCGGAGTACGGGCGCGAGGCACGCGAGCTGGCGTTCCGGCACGAGAACGAGACCGCGCGGCCGTACTACTACGGGGTGCGGTTCGAGAACGGGCTGAAGGCCGAGATGGCGCCGACCGACCACGCGGCGGCACTGCGCTTCACCTACCCGGGCGATGACGCGAGCGTCGTGTTCGACAACGTGACCGACCAGGCGGGCCTGACCCTCGACAAGGAGAACGGGATCGTCAGCGGCTACTCGGACGTCAAGTCCGGGCTCTCCACGGGCGCCACCCGGCTGTTCGTCTACGGCGAGTTCGACAAACCGGTGACCGAGGGGGACGCCGGCGGCGTCAAGGGCTATCTGCGCTTCAAGGCCGACGACCGGACCGTCACCCTGCGCCTGGCGACCTCCCTCATCAGCCTGGACCAGGCCAAGGACAACCTGCGCCAGGAGATCCCGGAGGGCCGGTCCTTCGAGGCGGTCAAGCACAGCGCCCAGCGGCGGTGGGACCGGCTGCTCGGCAAGGTGGAGGTCGAGGGCGCGACCCCCGACCAGCTGACCACGCTGTACTCCAGCCTGTACCGGCTGTACCTGTACCCGAACTCCGGGTTCGAGAAGGTCGACGGCGAGTACCAATACGCCTCGCCCTTCTCCCCCATGCCCAGCCCGGACACCCCGACGCACACCGGCGCGAAGATCGTCGACGGCAAGGTGTACGTCAACAACGGTTTCTGGGACACCTACCGGACGACCTGGCCCGCCTACTCGTTCCTGACGCCGTCTCGGGCGGGCGAGCTGGTCGACGGGTTCGTGCAGCAGTACAAGGACGGCGGCTGGACCTCGCGCTGGTCCTCCCCCGGCTACGCGGACCTGATGACGGGCACCTCCTCCGACGTGGCGTTCGCGGACGCGTACGTCAAGGGCGTCGACTTCGACGCGAAGGCGGCTTACGAGGCGGCGGTGAAGAACGCCACGGTCGTGCCGCCGAACCCGGGCGTCGGCCGCAAGGGCATGGCCACCTCCCCGTTCCTCGGTTACACGAGCACCGAGACCCACGAGGGCCTGTCCTGGGCGCTGGAGGGCTACCTCAACGACTACGGCATCTCCCGCATGGGCCACAAGCTGTACGAGGAGACCGGCGAGCGGCGCTACCAGGAGGAGTCGGAGTACTTCCTGGACCGCGCCCAGGAGTACGTGAACCTCTTCGACGCGAAGGCCGGTTTCTTCCAGGGCCGGGACGCGAAGGGCGACTGGCGGGTCGAGTCCTCGACGTACGACCCGCGGGTGTGGGGCCACGACTACACCGAGACCAACGGCTGGGGCTACGCCTTCACCACCCCGCACGACGGCCGGGGCCTGGCCAACCTGTACGGCGGGCGCAAGGGTCTCGCCGACAAGCTGGACGAGTACCTCGCCACCCCCGAGACGGCCTCCCCCGAGTTCGTCGGCTCCTACGGCGGTGTCATCCACGAGATGACCGAGGCGCGGGACGTGCGGATGGGCATGTACGGCCACTCCAACCAGGTCGCCCACCACGCCCTGTACATGTACGACGCGGCCGGGCAGCCCTGGAAGACGCAGAAGAACGTCCGCGAGGTGCTGTCCCGGCTCTACACCGGCAGCGAGATCGGGCAGGGCTACCACGGCGACGAGGACAACGGCGAGCAGTCGGCCTGGTTCCTGTTCTCCGCACTCGGCTTCTACCCGCTGGTGATGGGCAGCGGCGAGTACGCGATCGGCTCGCCCCTGTTCGAGAAGGCGACCGTGCACCTGGAGAACGGGCGCGAGCTGGTGGTGAAGGCGCCGCGCAACAGCGCGGAGAACGTCTACGTGCAGGGGCTGAAGGTCAACGGCCGCACCTGGACGAAGACTTCCCTGCCGCACGCGCTGATCGCCAAGGGCGGTGTGCTGGAGTTCGACATGGGACCGAGGCCGTCGACGTGGGGCACGGGCAAGGACGCCGCGCCCGTGTCGATCACCCAGGGCGACGAGGTGCCCGCGCCCCGGGCGGACCTGCTGAAGGGTGACGGCGCCCTGTTCGACGACACGTCGGCGACCGCCGCCGCGGTGACGGCCGTGGATCTGCCGGTCGCGAAGGGCGCCGAGGCCGTCCAGTACACGCTGACCTCGTCGGCGGACCGGGCGAAGGCACCGGCCGGATGGACACTCCAGGGTTCTTCGGACGGTACGGCCTGGCGGACGCTGGACCGGCGCTCCGGGCAGGCCTTCGCCTGGGACAGGCAGACCCGCGCGTTCACGGTGAGGTCGCCGGGTACGTACGAGAAGTACCGCCTGGTCGTCGACGGCGAGGCCACGCTGGCGGAGATCGAACTGCTCTCCTGAGCAGCCGAGTTGGGGGTCCGATGCCGCTTCCCGTGCCTGACTTGCCCGAGGGTGTCGACCCGGCCTGGCTGCCGTCCGCCGCCTTCCGGGCGCTCGGCAGCCGCCGGACCCTGATCCGGGGATCGGACCCGCTGGTGGAGACGGTGCACGGGGAGGTGGCCCGGGCCTGCCGGCTGTTCGGGGGCCGGGTCGTACGGGACGCCGAGCCGGACGGCGCGTACGACCTGGTCCTCGGCCTCGGCGGTGAGGCCCTCGGCGGCGAGGGCTTCGCCTCCGCGCGCGAGGGCGGCACGACGACCGTCACCGCGTCCGGGGGCCCCGGGCTGCTCTACGGCCTGTTCGACGTCGTCCGTCGCGGGGAGGGGGCCTTCACCGGCGAGTGGGCGCGGGAGATCCACCGCCCCGCCCTCGCCCTGCGCATGCTCGACCACTGGGACAATGTGGCGGTCCACCCGGTCATGGGACAGGTGGAGCGTGGCTACGCCGGCGGTTCGCTGTTCTGGAAGGACGGCAGGGCGCGGCGCGAACTCGGCCGCGTCCGGGCGTACGGCAGGCTGCTCGCGGCATGCGGGATCAACGCGATCTCCGTGAACAACGTCAATGTGCACGCGGCCGAGACCCGCCTGCTCACCGACCGGATCGGTGAGGTCGCCGAGATCGCCGGGGCGTTGCGCCCCTACGGCGTCCGCACCCACCTGTCGGTCTCCTTCGCCGCGCCGATCACCCTGGGCGGGCTGCCCACCGCCGACCCACTGGACGCGGCGGTGCGCGACTGGTGGGCCGAGGCCACCCGGCGGGTGTACGCGGCGATACCCGACTTCGGCGGGTACGTGGTGAAGGCCGACTCGGAGGGGCAGCCGGGCCCGTTCGCGTACGGCCGCAGTCATGCCGATGGCGCGAACCTGCTGGCCGCGGCGCTGGAACCGTTCGGCGGCACGGTGCACTGGCGGGCCTTCGTCTACGACCACCGCCAGGACTGGCGGGACCGGACGACCGACCGGGCCCGGGCCGCGTACGACCATTTCGTGCCGCTGGACGGCGCGTTCGCGGGGAACGCCGTGCTCCAGGTGAAGCACGGGCCGATGGACTTCCAGGTACGTGAGCCGGTCTCACCGCTGATCGGGGCGATGCCCCGCACCCGACTCGCCGTGGAACTCCAGGCCACCCAGGAGTACACCGGGCAGCAGCGGCACGTGTGCTGGCTCGGGCCGATGTGGAGCGAGGTGCTGCGCTTCCGGCCCGGACCTGCCTCGTCGGTGGGCGAGTTGGTCCGTGAGCTCGTGGCGGTGCCGAACGTCGGTGACGACCCGTTCTGGACGGGACACCCGCTGGCGCAGGCCAACCTGTACACCTTCGGGCGGCTGGCCTGGCGGCCGGACGCCGAGCCCGGCGCGGTGCTCGACGAGTGGATCGGCCTCACCTTCCCGGACGCCCCGGGCAAGCTGACCGACGCGTTGCACGCCGTGCTGGACGGTTCGTGGCGGACCTACGAGAAGTACACCGCTCCCCTGGGTGTCGGCTTCATGGTGCAGCCGGGGCACCACTACGGGCCGAGCGTGGACGGGTACGAGTACAGCCCGTGGGGGACGTACCACTTCGCCGACCGGGACGGCATCGGGGTCGACCGCACTGTCGCGAGCGGTACCGGGTACGCCGGGCAGTACGGCATGCCGTGGTCCGGTCTGTACGAGTCGCCGGACACCTGTCCCGACGACCTGCTGCTGTTCTTCCACCATGTGCCGTACGGGCATGTGCTCACGAGCGGCAAGACGGTGATCCAGCACATCTACGACACGCATTTCGAGGGCGTCGAGGAGGCCGAGGAGGCCCGCCGGGTGTGGGCGGGCCTCGCCGGCCTGGTCGAGCCGGGGCGCCACGCCCGGGTGGCGGAGCTCTATGAGGAGCAGCTCCGCTGTGCCCGTGAGTGGCGCGACCAGGTCAACAGCTACTTCTTCCGCAAGTCCGGGGTGCCGGACGGGCGGGGGCGGCGCATCCACTGACGGACGCACCCACCGCAGGATCGCCACGCCCAGGGGACCGAGGACGACGGGTTCGCCCCGGTCCGCCCGCCATCTCGCGCGTCATGCGGTGAAGTCCTCGCGCGTCTGCTCGATCACGGACCGGCTGCCGTGCAGCAGGGACAGCAGCAGCGGGGCGGCCAGCAGGGCGGGCAGGGCCTCGGTCAGCAGGGCCGTCGACGCGGCCGTCAGGAGCAGCAGGGAGGCGGCGGCGAGGGTGGCGCGGCCGTGCCGGAGCAGGAAGTGGGCGGCGAGGCGGGCGGTGTCCCGGGCGCGGAAGGCGAACAGCGAGGTGAGGACGAGGGCGTGCGCGCCCCACAGGAGGGATCCGGCGCCGATCGCCGCGAGCAGCAACGCCCACCAGCCGGGCAGGCCCGTGGCGGCGAAGTGCGTGAGGGTGAAGGCGATGACGGTGAGCCATGCCAGCAGGGGCGCCCACAGTTTCAGCGCGGGTACGGCGTTGAGGCGCCAGGCGCGCAGGTAGGCGCGGGCCGGGTGCAGTTCGGTGAGGTCGCGGCCGCGGTGGTGGAGGGCGTGCAGCGCGGCGGACAGGGCCGGGCCGAGGGGCAGCAGGCACCCGGCCGCGAGGGGGAGGTTCGCGGGGTCGGGGCCGAGCAGGAGCAGTCCGGCCAGGCCCGGTGAGGCGGCGAGGAGCAGCAGTGCCTCGACGGTGAGGACGGTGTGGACGAGGGCGGAGGCACGCGAGAGGGTTCCGGTGCCGAATCCGGCCGTGCGCGCGTTCACCCGTTCTCCTTGCGGTACCGCTCGTGCGCCTTGTTGTGCAGGTCGACGAGCTGCTGCATGTTCTTCGACTTCAGTTCGGCGAGGTAGGCGTCCCACTGGGACAGCGGACGCTTGCCGAGGACGAACCGGAGGGTGTTCTGGATGACGTGGTCCTTGAGCGGGGTGTCCCAGAGGGTCGCCTGCTCCTGTTCGAAGGACTGGAGGGGGTGGGCCGGGTCGACGGGCAGTTGCCGGCGCCGGGCCATGGCGGCCTGGAACCTCTGCTCGTCCGGGCTGAACGAGGAGGAGACCAGGTCCCAGCTGCCGCCGTAGGTGAAGACGCCGTTGAAGAAGCCGTAGTCCTTCTGGAGGTCCTTCGGCGCGTCCGGGTCGGCGCCCATGAGGGAGATGCCGGGTTTCAGCTCGAACCGGCCGCCGGAGCGGGTGTAGGTGACGCCCTCGACGCCCCACTTGCAGAACGTCTGGCCCTCGTCGGAGTACCAGAGCCAGTCGAGGAACTGCATCATCGCGACGAAGTGGTCGCTCTTGAGGGCTTTGCTGGAGACCATGACGCCGTTCTCCAGCCGGGTGCCGCCGAACACGACGGGACCGGCCGGCCCGATCGGCACGGGCACCATCTCGATCTTCGCGCCCTTGACCTGCTTCTCCAGGTTGTAGCGGTAGTTCTGCACCAGCTCCTGGGCGTTGGCGCTGATCACGTAGGACTTCTCGGCCAGCAGCCTCTGCACGGCCTGCTCGTCCTGCTGGGTGAAGCTCTCCGGGTCCAGCAGCTTCTCGGCGACGATCTTCCTCAGGTACTCGATCATGTGGCGGTAGCCGTCCGTCGCGCCGTTGAAGACGAACGCTCCCGCCTCGGCGTCGAAGGCGATGTTGTCGTACGTCCAGCCCGCCTTGACCCCGTACGCCTGGCCGAGGTAGCTGAACAACGCCCCGCAGGGGAAGGGGGTGTTGGTGCTCCAGCGGTCGGTCCAGGGGTACGTGCCGGGGTACTCCTCCTTGAGCGCCTTGAGGACGCTGTACACCTCGTCCCAGGTGGTGGGCAGGCTGAGCCCGTGCTTGTCGAGGATGTCCGTGCGGAAGGACAGCGAGTAGTTCGACTTGGGCTTCTCGTGCAGGCCGGGCAGCAGGTAGTACCTGCCGTCGGACTGGCGGATGGAGTCGAGTTCGGGTTCCAGCTTCCACTTGCGCACCTTGTCGCGGAAGTTGGGCATGAGCTTGACGTAGTCGCTGACCGGAAGGATGGCGCCCGAGGAGACGAAGGCGACCTCGGAGGGGTGGTACGTCTTGGGGATCAGGAAGGGCGCGTCGCCCGCGCCGATGAGCACGCTGCGCTTCTTCTCGTAGTCGGCCAGCGGCACGTCGACCGGCTTGAGGGTCACACCGGTGCGCCTGGTCAGTTCCTTCCAGAACAGCCAGTCGTCCTTCATCGGGTACACCGGGTTGTTGTTGTGCAGGACGGAGAAGGACAGTGGCCGGGCGGCCTTGAACTGCTGGCCGGGCCGGTAGTTCTTCATGGCGCCGTCCTGCTTCTTGGACAGGTCCTTGGAGTCGCCGCCGTCCTCCCCGCCACCGCAGCCGGTGACCGTGGCGAGGCCGATGAACCCGGCGGCGGCGAGGATCCGGCGCCGCGACAGCTGTCCTTCGTCGTTCACGAGAACTCCCTTGTTCCGTAGTCCAGTCGAGGAGAGGTGCGGCGTTCAGCCCTTGACCGCGCCGAGCATCACGCCCGAGACGAAGAAGCGCTGGACGAAGGGGTACACGAGGAGGATCGGCAGGGCGGTGAGGACGATGGTGACCGCCTGGATGCTCGCGCCGACCTGGCTGAGCTCCGCGGTGCCCGCACCGGCGTTGCCGCCTCCGGTGGCGCCCGCGATGAGGTTGCGCAGATAGACGGTGACCGGCATCAGGTCGGAGTGGTCCATGTACAGGAACGCGCTGAACCACGAGTTCCAGAAGGACACGGAGTAGAAGAGCACCATCGTCGCCACGACCGCCTTGGACAGCGGCAGCACGATCCTGAACAGGATGCCGTAGGTGCTCAGACCGTCGATCTGCGCGGCTTCCTCCAGCTCCGTCGGCAGGTTTTCGAAGAAGGCCTTCATCACCAGCAGGTTGAAGACACTGATCGCGTTCGGCAGGGCGATCGCCCACACGCTGTTCTTCAGACCGAGGCTGGTGACCAGGATGTAGTTCGGGATCAGGCCGCCGGTGAAGAACATGGTGAACACGGCGATGCCGACGAGCACGCCGCGGCCCCTCAGGTGCCGTTTGGACAGGACGTAGGCGTAGCAGGTCGTCAGGACCATGGCGACGGCCGTGGCCACGACCGTGTAGAGCACGGTGTTGCCGTAGGTGCGCCAGAACATCGAGTCCTGGAACACGATCCTGTAGGTGGTCAGGTTGAACCCCTTGGGCCACAGGCCGACCTCACCGGCCCGGATCTGGCGCTCCCCGCTGAAGGACCGCGCGACGATGTTGGCGAAGGGGTACAGGGTCACCAGCACGACGAGCGTGAGGACCACCCCGTTGAACCCCTGGAAGACCCGGTAGGAACGGCTCGGCCTCACCACAGGCTCGTCCCCACCGTGCGACGCGAGAGCGTGTTGGCCGAGGTGATCAGGACCAAACCGATGATCGCCTCGAACAGGCCGATGGCGGCGGCGTAGCTGAAGCTGCTGGACTCGACACCGGCCCGGTAGACGTAGGTGGAGATCACGTCGGCGGTCGGATAGGTCAGCGGGTTGTACAGGAGCAGCACCTTCTCGAAGCCGACCGCCATGAAGGTGCCGATGTTGAGGATCAGCAGGGTGACCATGGTGGGGCGGATGCCGGGCAGGGTGACGTGCCAGATCTGCTGCCAGCGGTTGGCGCCGTCGATGCGGGCGGCCTCGTAGAGATCCTCGTCGATCGTGGTGAGCGCGGCGAGGTAGAGGATCGTGCCCCAGCCGGCGGTCTGCCAGATCTCCGAGCCGACGTAGATGGTGCGGAACCACTCGGGTTCCTGGATGAAGCGGACCGGCTCGTGGCCGAGCCGTTGCAGGACGTGGTTGACCGGGCCGTCGCCGGCCAGCATCTGCATCGTGATGCCCGCGACGATCACGATGGACAGGAAGTGCGGGAGGTACGAGACCGACTGCACGAACCGCTTGAGGGAACGCCGGCGCACCTCGTTCAGCAGCAGCGCGAGCACGATCGGCACCGGGAAACAGAAGACGAGGGTGAGCCCGCCCAGCCACAGGGTGTTGCGGAACACCTGCCAGAAGGTGGGGTCGCTCAGGAACATCCGCACATAGCGCAGACCCACCCACTCCTCGCCGAAGAGTGAACCGCCCGGTTCGAAGCGCCGGAAGGCGATCACGTTCCCGATCATCGGCAGATAGCGGAAGACCAGGAAGAACAGCAGCGGCAGGATCGCCAGGGAGTACAGCTGCCAGTCACGGCGCAGCGCCCGGCCCGGACCGGTCCGGGCGGACGCCCGCCTGGCGCGTCGCGGGGCCGCTCGGGCGGGCGGCTGGTCCTGGGTGCCCGGCGGGGCCGGTGTGGTGGACGTGCTCATTGCTCGGGCCTCCCGTGGGCAGGGACGCGGAACCGAAACTTTCGAGCTCTTACCGGTAACTTCGCGGCAACTTAAGGGCAGCAGAAAGCGCTGTCAATGGGTGCTGCGAGAGTCGGACGGGGCGCGTGCGCCGCGTTGGATCCGGCGCGGAGGCGGGCAAACGGGGGTGCCGGGCCCCGTTTTCCGTCGCAAGTTTCCGTCATGGCTCCGACTCCTGCGATGGGCGGTCCCGTCGGGGTTTCGGCCTCTCCGCCCTCCGCGTCGACGGACACGGGGTGCGCGGGGCGTGGACAACCGGACCGCTCGGCGCTACCTTCCGCTCAGGCGGGGTGGGAGCGCTCCCATCACGGTGGACCGGAACCCGCCCTTCGAGTCGCTCCCATCCCGCTCATCCGTGCACCCACATCCGCAGGTCGGACCCCCACGAACGGATGATGATGTCATGATCATGACAACACGGCCGGGAGGAACCCCGATGCCCCGATCGGGCTTCCCCACCCGGGCCAGAGCCCTCTTACTGGTGCTGCTCTCCCTCCTCGTCACCGTCCCGGCCATCGGACTGGTCATGTCGACCGGCGGTGAGGCGGAGGCGCACGGCACCCCCATGAAGCCCGGCAGCCGTACCTTCCTGTGCTGGCAGGACGGACTGACCGACACCGGTGAGATCAAGCCGGTGAACCCCGCGTGCCGGGGCGCGCAGCAGGTCAGCGGCACCACGCCGTTCTACAACTGGTTCTCGGTGCTGCGCTCGGACGGCGCGGGCCGCACCCGGGGCTTCGTACCGGACGGCGAGCTGTGCAGCGGCGGCAACGCCAACTTCACCGGGTTCAACACCCCCGGCAAGGACTGGCCGCTCACCCATCTCACCTCCGGCGCGACGGTCGACTTCTCGTACAACGCCTGGGCGGCGCACCCGGGTTGGTTCCACGTCTACATCACCAAGGACGGCTTCGACCCCACCAGGACTCTCACCTGGAACGACATCGAGGAGCGGCCGTTCCTGAGCGTCGACCACCCGCCGCTGAACGGCTCCCCGGGCACGGTCGAGGCCAACTACTCCTGGGCCGGGAAGCTCCCCGACAACAAGTCGGGGCGCCACATCATCTACATGGTCTGGCAGCGCTCCGACAGCAAGGAGACCTTCTACTCCTGCTCCGACGTCGTCTTCGACGGGGGCAAGGGCGAGGTGACCGGCATCAAACAGCCGGGGACCCCGTCCGAGCCGGTGCCGGGCACCTGCACGGCCACCCGCAAGACGACCGGCACCTGGAACGGCGGCTACCAGTCCGAGGTGACCGTCACCAACACCGGCACGGTCCCGATGCTCGGCTGGATGGTCGACTGGACCCTCCCGGCGGGCCAGAAGGTCGACAGCCTGTGGAGCGGCAGCGCGACCTACAACGGCCAGGCGGTGATGGTCCACAACGCCAACTGGAACGGCTCCCTGGCCCCGGGCAAGAGCGCGACGTTCGGCTACGTCGTCTCGGGCTCGGGGGGTGACAGCGCGAGCGCGCTGCCCTGCCGGGTGGGCTGAACGAACGGAGGCGTCGGGCGGGCCCGGTGACCGGAGGATCGGTGACCGGGCCCGTCGGCGCGACAGCTGCGTCCCGGCCGGGAGGCCGAAGGTCGTGGGCGGATCGCGTCTCACGACAGGTGCGTCCCGGCCGGGGTGGCCGATGGTCGTGGGCGGATGGCGTCTCCGGATCTTGACCTCGGTGGGGGCCGACCGTGGCCTCCTCCCCTGTCGGCCGGCTCCCCGTGGGTCGGCCGGGGTGGTCGGGCGCGTCGGGGCGCTTGCCCCGTGGGGGCCGGGGAGCCCGGACCGCCGTCGCCCCATATGTCGCTGTTATCCAGGTGTGCGATTCTGTTGGAGGGTGCCGTGCCGCTCATGTGCGGCGTGGATCCGCCCGCGTCGTCGTCACGTGAGGTCCGGGGACTCCCACCTGCCGGTGACCGCGGCATGGACGGGAGGTGGATGCGGACATGCCCCAGCACGGCGATGCCCGGGCCGCGGCTCCCGGCTTGCGGGCGCCGGGGAACGGGGGCACGGGTCCGTCTCGCCTCGCGCAGGAGCCCGCCGCGCGGACGCGCGTGCTGGCGTTCGCAGGAGTGTCGCTGGCGGCGGTGTACGTACGCGGCGAGCACGCGGCGGAACTCCGGCTGGTGGAGTCGGCCACCGCCGGATCCGGGCCGCACCGTCGACTGCCGGGACGCGTGCCGGTCGCGGTGGAGCCGACGAGACCTTCGGGCACCCCTGCGGGGGGCGTCAGGCCCGACGCCCCCGCCGGTCCGGGACCGGGCACCCCTGCGGACTCACCGGCCGCCGGGGGCGTTGTCCCGGCCGTCGCCGAGGCCTGTCTGCGGGGACGGCCGGTGTGGCTCGCCGACGTGGTGCTCGCCGGGCGGGACGAGGACGCGCCCGCCTCCGTCCCGGTCGGAGCGCTGCCGCTGGGGGCCGCGGGTGGGTGGCTGGGCTGTCTCCTCGTGGTGGGAGAGGCCGGCGAGGGCTTCGGGGCCGAGCAGCGGGAGTTCCTCGAGCGGTACGCCGAGGCCGTCGCCGAGCGGCTGCGGGGCGAGGCCGACCGGTCGGCGCCTTCACCCCTGCTGGATTCCGCCCTGCGTGCCATGGGCG
The DNA here is from genome assembly GCF_040654575.1 of Streptomyces sp. NPDC050674. Lineage (NCBI taxonomy): Bacteria > Bacillati > Actinomycetota > Actinomycetes > Kitasatosporales > Streptomycetaceae > Streptomyces > Streptomyces sp. NPDC050674. Next base: position 14,577 of record NZ_JBFAIG010000007.1, on the reverse strand, counting down.
TCGGCTCCTTCGCCCTGTCCCCCGGCACCGGACTGGTCGAGACCGACTCCGCCCTGCTCGAACTCGTCGGCATCCCCGAGCGCGGCTTCGACGGCAAGACCGACACGCTGCTCTCGTGCAGCGTCCCGGAGGACGTCCCGGCCCTGATGTCGGTCATCGAGCCATCCGCGCAGACCCCCGGCCGCCGTGAGCTGGAGTTCCGTATCCGCCGCCCCACCGGCGAACTGTGCTGGCTGCGGCTGAGCTGCCGGGTGCTGAAGCGGTCCGACGGCGCCCCCGAGCGGGTGCTGGGCGTGGTGACCGCGGCGCCCGTGCTGCGCCGCGGGGCCAGCGACGTGGGCCGGATCCAGTGGCTGACGGCCGCGCTCGACGACGCGACGACCGTCCGGGACGTCGGCCGGGTGGTGGTCGCCGCGCTGCGCGAGCCCCTCGATGCCGACCGGGTGGCGCTCGCGGAACTGCTGGAGGACCGGCTGGCCGTCACCGTGCTCGATCCGCCGGGTGCCGGTGCCTGGCCGGAACTGTGGCGGCGCGAGTGGCGTTCGGAGTTTCCCGACGCACCCGTCACCGCCCTGCCCACGCTCCAGGCGGCGCTGCGCGACGGGCGGCTGAGCCTGTGGCCCGCGGGTTCGGTGCTGGAGCCCGGGCTGGCCGGGATCGGCCCCGGCGGGCTCGCGGTGCTGCCGCTGCCGGCCAAGCGACGGGTGGCCGGGGTGTGCCTGGTCGGCTGGGACAGCCCGCACGAGTTCGCCCCCGAGGAGCGGGCCCTGCTGACCGCGACCGCCGGGCTGGTCGGGCAGGCCCTGAAACGCGCGCACGCCTACGACGCCGAGCAGGAGCTCGCCACGATGCTCCAGCGCAGCCTGCTGCCGCGCCGGCTCCCCCGGCTGCCCGGGGGCACGGCCGTGGCCCGCTATCTGCCCGCCCGGCGAGGACTCCAGGTGGGCGGCGACTGGTACGACGTGATCGCGCTGTCGGAGAACAAGGTGGCCCTGGTCATCGGGGATGTACAGGGCCACAGCGCGGGGGCCGCGACGATCATGGGCCAGATGCGTACGGCGGTCCGGGCCTACGCCGTGGAGGGGCATCCGCCGGACGTGGTCGTCGCGCACGCCAACCGGCTGCTCGTCGGCATGGAGACCGACCTCTTCGCCACCTGCTGCTACGTCGAACTGGACATGGAGGAAGGCAACGCGCTGTTCGTGCGGGCCGGGCACCTGGCCCCGCTCGTACGGCACCCCGACGGCGGCACCGCGGAGATCGCGGTCGAGGGCGGGCTCCCGCTCGGCGTGCTCGCGGATGCGGAGTTCCCGCTGACGGCGCTCGCGCTGGCCCCGGGCTCGGTGCTCGCGCTGGTCACGGACGGTCTGGTCGAATCGGCGGATCTGCAACTGGACGAGGGGATGCGGCTCGTGCGCCAGGCGCTCGCCGCGGCCGATCCGTCCGACCCGGGGCGCATGGCCGACGCCCTCCTCGGCGAGGCCGGGCAGCGCGAGGACGACGTGGCGTTGCTGCTGCTGCGCTACGACGGGATGCGGGTACGGCCCGTGCGGGTCGGCTGGGTGGTGTGGCGGCTGCCGGACGCGGTGATGCACGCCCGCCGGTTCAGTGCGCGCACGCTGCGCTCGTGGGGCATCGCGGCCGAGGCCGACACCGTCCTGCTGGTGGTGTCGGAGCTGGTCACCAACGCGCTGGTGCACACCCAGGGCGCGGTCCGGGTGGAACTGACGCTGGCGGCGGACCGGCTGCGGGTGACCGTGAGCGACTCCTCGCCCCGGGCGCCGGCCAAGCCGGTGGTCGTGGACTGGGAGTCGACGGGCGGCCGAGGGCTCTTCCTCGTCGAGGCCGTGTCGGCGGCCTGGGGCTCGGTGCCGGTGGGCGGCGGCAAGCAGGTGTGGAGCGAGATCGTCGTCACCCGCCGGGAACGGGACCCGGACACCGGCGAGGCACCGGACCCGGAACCGGAGACCGAACCGGAGGAGGAGCGCAGGCCGGGCCGCGTCTGGGGCCGGGGCCGTGACCGCACCTGGGGCCTGGTCCGCAACCGCGACCGCCGCAGGGGCCGCGGTCAGGGCCCGGACCACGACGACGGCGAGGACGCGGACGCCGACGGCGACGGCCCTGCGGATCCCGGCCCCGGCCGGGCCCCCGACCGCCACGACGACCGGCCTCCTGACCACCACCGCGACCCGGCCCCCGAGCACCACACCGACCGGGCTCCCGAGCACGACGCCGACCAGGCTCCTCGCCACGACGACGACCGGCCCACGGGCGTGACCGCCGGGCACGTCCGGCGCAGAGCGGGCCGGGGCCCACACCGGACGGCTCCGTCCCCGGGCCGGGACGGCCCGGACGGGGAGGTTCCTGATGCGTGGCCTCGGCCGGCGCGGCGTCGGGTGGCTGGTGGCGGTCGTGCTGGCCGTGTCCTCGGCCGCGTGCGCCGACGGCGGCGGGGGCGCCGGGGACGGACCGACCATCGGGCTGCTGCTGCCGAGCCGGGCCGTGCCCCGCTGGGAGAAGTCCGACCGGCCCCTGATCGAGAAGCGGGTCAGGGAGCTGTGCCCGGACTGCACGGTCGTGTACGCCAACGCCGAGAACGACGCGGCGAGTCAGCGAGCCCAGATGGACTCGATGATCACCCGGGGCGTCTCGGCACTGATCCTGGACGTCGTCGACCCCGGGGCGTTGCGCTCCTCGGTGCGTGAGGCCCGGCGCGAGGGCATCCCGGTGATCGCCTACGACCGGCTGGCCGAGGGGCCGATCTCGGGCTTCGTCAGTTTCGACGGCGGCGAGGTCGGCAGGCTCCAGGGCCGGGCCCTCCTGCGGGGCATGGAAGCCAGGACCGGCGGCGACGGTGTCGTCATGATGAACGGCGACCCGTCCAGCCCCAACGCCGCCTGGTACGAGGGCGGGGCCCGGTCCGTCCTGCGGGGCGAGGCGCGGATCCTGAAGTCGTACAGCACCCTCGGGTGGCGTACGGAGAACGCACACGATCACATGACCGCCGCGATCAGCGCCCTCGGTCCGAGCCGGATCGACGGCGTCCTCGCGGCCAACGACTCGATCGCCGCCGGTGTCGTCTCGGCGCTCAAGAGCGCCCGCGTCTCACCGCTGCCCCCGGTCACCGGGCAGGACGCCGACCTCGACGCGGTGCGGCGCATCGTCAAGGGCGAGCAGTACATGACCGTCTACAAACCGTTCCGGCTGGAGACCGAGGCGGCGTCCGCGATGGCCGTCGCCCTGGCGCGGGGCAACGACATCGACGCCCTCGTCACGACGGAGGTGGACAGCCCCACGACCAAGGACGTCCCGGCGATCCTGCTCACCCCGAGGGCGGTGACGCGCGAGACGATCGGCCGGACGCTCGTGCGGGACGGTGTCTACACGCTCGACCAGATCTGCGTCCCGAAGCTCCGCTCGGCCTGCGACAAGGCCGGGCTCACCCGCTGAGCGAGGTGGTCCACGTGGCCCATCCACCCGTACTGGCGTTGCGCGGCATCACCAAGCGGTTCGGTGGCGTACAGGCCCTCGTGGACGTCGACCTGAAGGTCCGGGCCGGTGAGGTCGTGGCCCTGGCCGGCGACAACGGGGCCGGTAAGTCCACCCTGATCAAGGTGATCTCCGGGGTCAGCCCCGCGGACCGGGGCGTCATCGAGTGGGAGGGCCGCCCCGTGCAGATCAAACGCCCGCACGACGCCCACGCGCTGGGCATCGCGACCGTGTACCAGGACCTCGCCATGTGCGACAACCTGGACGTCGTGGGCAACCTGTTCCTCGGTCGCGAGATCGACCGGGTGGGCATCCTCGACGAGGTCGAGATGGAGCGCCGCGCCCGTGACCTGATGCGCGCCCTGTCGATCCGCATCCCGGACGTGCGGATGCCGGTCGCCGCGCTGTCGGCCGGACAACGGCAGGCGGTCGCGATCTCCCGCTCGCTGATGGGCGCCCCCAAGGTGCTGCTGCTCGACGAGCCCACCGCGGCCCTGGGCGTGGAGCAGACCAGTCATCTGCTCGACCTGATCGAGGAGGTGCGCGACCGCGGTATGGCGATCATCCTCATCAGTCACAACATGGGCGACATCAAGGCCGTGGCGGACCGGGTCGCCGTCCTGCGGCTGGGCCGCAACAACGGGCTGTTCGACGTGAGCACGGTGACGCAGGAGCAGATCATCTCCTCCGTGACGGGGGCGGCGGACAACGCCGTGGCCCACCGCGCCAGGGGCGACGAGGAGGCGTGGCCGTGAGCCGGGGCGAAACGCACCGCGACGGCGGACCGGCCGGGCCGGGCAGCTCCGGTCCGCCCGCCACCGGCGGCGAGCGGCGCGCCCGGGGGTGGCAGGGCGGCCTGCGCGAGCACGCCCGGGTGGTCTTCGGCGGTGCGCGGGCCGGCGAGCGGGGCCCGCTGCTGGTCATCGCCGGGCTGGTCGTGATCTGGGTCGTCTTCCAGGCCCTGGACGACAAGTTCCTTTCGCCGCGCAACCTGTCCAACCTCAGCGTGGACATCGTGGGGACCGGCCTGGTCGCCGTCGGGATCGTGTTCGTGCTGCTGATCCGGGAGATCGATCTGTCGGTCGGTTCGGTCAGCGGCCTCGCGGGGGCCGCCTTCGCCGTGCTGAACGTCAACCACGGGGTGCCGGAGTGGCTCGCGGTGATCGTGGCCGTGGCCGCGGGGACGGCCGTGGGCGCCTTCCACGGGTTCTTCTTCGCCTGGCTCGGCGTGCCGGCGTTCGTGGTGACGCTGGCCGGGCTGCTGATCTGGAACGGCCTGACGCTCTACCTGCTGGGGGCGAGCGGCACGATCAACATCGACGAGGAGGGCCTGGTCGCCTCCCTGACCAGCCGGCACTTCGGCAACGCCCTGGCGGCGTACGCGGTGGCCGCACTCGGCACGGCCGGGTACCTCCTGGCCGCCCGCCGCCGGCGGAGCCGCCACCGGGCGGCCGGGATGCCCTACCGGCCGGCGGGTGAGATCTGGATGCGCACCGGGCTGCTCGCGGTGGTCGCCTTCGCCGCGGCCCACACCCTCAACCGGTTCCAGGGGCTGCCGCTGGCGCTGCTGGTCTTCCTGGTGGTGCTGGTCGTCTCGGACTACGTGCTGCGCCGCACCCGCCACGGGCGGCGGGTGTACGCGCTGGGCGGCGGGGTCGAGGCGGCGCGGCGGGCCGGCATCGGCGTGGAGCGGGTACGGGTCGCGATGTTCATGGTGTCGGGGACGCTGGCCGCGGTCGGCGGGCTGTTCGTGGCGTCGGGGCTGACCTCGGCGAGCCCGACGACGGCGCGTGCCGCCGGTTCCGGGATGCTGCTGATCAACGCGATCGCCGCGGCCGTCATCGGCGGGACGAGTCTGTTCGGCGGGCGGGGTTCGCCCTGGTCGGTGCTGCTCGGTGTGGTGGTCATCCAGTCGATCGCCTCGGGGATGGGGCTGCTGGGGGTCCAGGACGCCGTGCAGTTCATGATCACGGGTGGTGTGCTGCTGGCCGCCGTCGCTGCGGACGCGCTGTCCCGGCGGGCGGAGGCCAGACGGGGCCGGCCGTGAGGCGTGCCGCGCATCGCGCGCCTTGAATACGCCGCTTATTCCGTTTGTCATGAAATGCCTAACCCGCGGCAAAGGTGGGTAGGGACCGAGGTGTCATGATGCGCAGCCGCCTGCTCAGGGCGGCCGTGGCCGCCGCGGTCGCCTCCGGCCTGGCCCTCGCCGGGTGCGGTGACGCGGACCTGTCCGGCAGCGAGGGGCAGGTCCGGCTGAGCGTGCTCGCGACCGACGTGCCGCAGGTGCAGACCCTCAAGAAGCTCACCCGGAAGCACTTCACGGCACAGACCGGCATCACCGTCGACTACACGGTGCTGCCGGAGAACGAGGCGCGGGAGCGGATGAACCGCGAGTTCGCGACCCAGTCCGGGAACTACGACGTGGCCAGCGTCAGCGCGTACGAGGTGCCGATCTACGCGGACAACGACTGGCTCGTCCCGCTGGACCCCTATGTGAAGGCGGACGAGGACTTCGACCAGGACGACGTCTTCCCGAACCTGGCCTCCTCGCTGACCGGGGAGGACGGCGCGCTGTACGCCGAGCCCTTCTACGGCGAGGGCTCGTTCCTGATGTACCGCAAGGACCTGTTCCGCAAGGACGGGCTGACCATGCCGGCGAACCCGACTTGGCGGCAGGTCGCGGATCTCGCCGCCCGGGTCGACGGCTCCGAGGGCGCGAGCGGCATCTGCCTGCGCGGCCTGCCCGGCTGGGGCCAGAACCTCGCCCCGATCAACACCGTCGTCAACACCTTCGGCGGCGCCTGGTACGACATGGACTGGAACGCCCGCCTGACGTCCCCGGAGTTCAAGGAGGCCGTGGGCTTCTACGTCGGCCTGCTGCGCTCGCACGGCCAGCCCGGCGCCGAGCGGATGGGCGTGCTGGAGATCCTGGACCGTTTCGTCGAGGGCAAGTGCGCCATGATGTACGACGCGACCTCGCTGGCCTCGTCGATCGAGGCCGACAGTTCCTCCGTCAAGGGCAAGGTGGGCTACGTCCCCGCCCCGCACGAGCGGACCGAGAAGGCCGGCTGGCTGTGGACCTGGGCCTGGGGCATCCAGCAGGCCTCCGAGAACAAGGACGCCGCCTGGGAGTTCATCTCCTGGGCCTCCTCCAAGGAGTTCCAGGAGCTCGTCGGCCAGGAGGTCGGCTGGACCTCGGCTCCCGCCGGGAACCGCAGGTCGCTGTACGAGAAGCCCGAGTACCAGCAGGCGGCTGGCGCCTGGTACCGGCAGGAGTACACGGCCGCGACGGACTCCGCCGACCCGAAGGACCCCGGCGTGGCCCCGCGCCCGTACGACGGCATCGGTTTCCTGGGGATTCCCGAGTTCGCGGTGCTGGGCACGGCGGTCTCCGAGCAGATCGCCGCGGCCATCGCCGGGCGGCAGTCGGTGGACGCGGCTCTCGACAAGTCGCAGGACCTCGCCCAGGCCGCGGCGGCGAAGTACCGCGGCGAGTGACCCGGCCGCCGCCGACCGGAGCCGCCCGCGAACGGCGCGGGCCGCGCCCCCGTCACCCGGGAACGCGGCCCTCGAACTGCCGTGGCGGTCCGCTTACTTGCGGATCAGGCTGCGCAGCACGTACTGCATGATGCCGCCGTTGCGGTAGTAGTCCGCCTCGCCGGGGGTGTCGATGCGGACGACCGCGTCGAACTCCACGCCGGTGTCGGTGGTGACCTTCACCGTGCGCGGGGTGGTGCCGTTGTTGAGCTCCTCGACGCCGGTGAAGTCGAAGGTCTCCTCACCGGTGAGGCCGAGGGACTCGGCGGACCGGCCCTCCGGGAACTGCAGCGGCAGGACGCCCATGCCGATGAGGTTCGAGCGGTGGATGCGCTCGTACGACTCGGCGATGACGGCCTTGACGCCGAGGAGCGCGGTGCCCTTGGCGGCCCAGTCGCGGGACGAGCCGGAGCCGTACTCCTTGCCGGCCAGGACGACCAGCGGGATGCCGGCGGCCTGGTAGTTCTGCGAGGCGTCGTAGATGAAGGAGACGGGGCCGCCGTCCTGCGTGAAGTCGCGGGTGTAGCCGCCCTCGGTGCCCGGCGCGATCTGGTTGCGCAGGCGGATGTTGGCGAACGTGCCGCGGATCATGACCTCGTGGTTGCCGCGGCGCGAGCCGTAGCTGTTGAAGTCGCGGCGCTCGACGCCGTGCTCCGTGAGGTACTTGCCGGCCGGGGTGTCGGCCTTGATGGCGCCGGCCGGGGAGATGTGGTCGGTGGTGACCGAGTCGCCGAGCTTGGCGAGCACCCGGGCGCCGGAGATGTTCTCGACCGGGGACGGCTCGTGGGCCATGCCCTCGAAGTACGGGGGCTTGCGCACGTAGGTCGACTCGGCGTCCCACTCGAAGGTGTTGCCGGTCGGGATCGGCAGCGCCTGCCACTGGGCGTCGCCCGCGAACACGTCCGCGTAGGACTTGGCGAACATGTCCTCGCCGATGGCGTTGGCGACGACGTCGTTCACCTCGGCCTCGGAGGGCCAGATGTCCTTGAGGAAGACCGGGTTGCCGTCCTGGTCGGTGCCCAGGGCGTCCCGGGTGATGTCGACCTTCATGGAGCCGGCCAGCGCGTAGGCCACGACCAGCGGCGGGGACGCCAGGTAGTTCATCTTGACGTCGGGGTTGATGCGGCCCTCGAAGTTCCGGTTGCCGGAGAGGACCGAGGTGACCGCGAGGTCGTGGTCGTTGACGGCCTTGGAGACCTCCTCCGGCAGCGGGCCGGAGTTGCCGATGCAGGTGGTGCAGCCGTAGCCGACGAGGTTGAAGCCGACCTTGTCGAGGTAGGGGGTCAGGCCCGCCTTCTCGAAGTAGTCGGTGACGACCTTGGAGCCCGGGGCGAGGGTGGTCTTGACCCACGGCTTGCGGGTCAGGCCCTTCTCCACCGCCTTCTTGGCCACCAGGGCGGCGGCGACCATGACGTACGGGTTGGAGGTGTTGGTGCAGGAGGTGATGGCCGCGACCGTCACCGCGCCGTGGTCGATCTCGTAGGTCGAGCCGTCGGGGGCGGTGACGGTGACCGGGTTCGACGGAACGGCGGCACCGGTGCCCTCGGCGTGCTGCGGCGCGCCGGCGCCGTTCTCCTGGCTGCCGTAGGCCGGGGCGTCGGAGGCCGGGAAGGACTCGGCGCTGGCCTCGTCGACCGGGGAGTTCGAGGCGGCGGGCCGGGCGGCGGGCGCCTCGACGTAGTTGAGGACGTCCTTGGCGAACTGCTGGGCGGCCTCGGCGAGGACGATGCGGTCCTGCGGGCGCTTCGGGCCGGCGATGGAGGGCACGACCGTCGACAGGTCGAGCTCGAGCTTCTCGGAGAAGTCGGGCTCGGCGGCCGGGTCGAGCCAGAGGCCCTGCTCCTTGGCGTACGCCTCGACCAGGGCGAGCTGCTGCTCGCTGCGGCCGGTGAGCCGCATGTAGTTGATGGTCTCGTCGTCGATCGGGAAGATCGCGGCGGTGGAGCCGAACTCCGGCGACATGTTGCCGATGGTGGCGCGGTTGGCCAGCGAGGTGGCGGCGACGCCCTCGCCGTAGAACTCGACGAACTTGCCGACGACGCCGTGCTTGCGCAGCATCTCGGTGATCGTGAGCACCAGGTCGGTGGCGGTGGTGCCGGGCTGGAGCTCACCGGTCAGCTTGAAGCCGACGACGCGCGGGATGAGCATGGAGACCGGCTGGCCGAGCATGGCGGCCTCGGCCTCGATGCCGCCGACGCCCCAGCCGAGGACGCCCAGGCCGTTGACCATGGTGGTGTGCGAGTCGGTGCCGACCAGGGTGTCCGGGTAGGCCTTGCCGTCGCGGACCATGACGACGCGGGCCAGGTGCTCGATGTTCACCTGGTGGACGATGCCGGTGCCGGGCGGGACGACCTTGAACTCGTCGAAGGCGGTCTGGCCCCAGCGCAGGAACTGGTAGCGCTCCTTGTTGCGGCCGTACTCCAGGTCGACGTTCTGCTTGAAGGCGTCGTTCGTGCCGAACTTGTCGGCGATGACGGAGTGGTCGATGACCAGCTCGGCCGGCGCCAGCGGGTTGATCTTCGCCGGGTCGCCGCCCAGCTCCTTCACGGCCTCGCGCATGGTGGCGAGGTCCACGACACAGGGAACGCCGGTGAAGTCCTGCATGATCACGCGGGCCGGCGTGAACTGGATCTCCTGGCTGGGCTGGGCCTGCGAGTCCCATCCGCCGAGGGCACGGATGTGGTCGGCGGTGATGTTCGCGCCGTCCTCGGTACGGAGCAGGTTCTCCAGCAGGACCTTGAGGCTGTAGGGGAGGCGGGCCGAGCCCTCCACCTTGTCCAGCCGGAAGATCTCGTACGACTCGTCGCCCACCTGCAGCGTGCTACGGGCGTCGAAGCTGTTCGCCGACACGACAGTCTCCTTCATTGATGTGCGCGTACCACCACGATCCTGCCGCCACGGCATCTTGGCCGATCCGCTAAGGTAAGGCTAAGTTAGGTAACCCTTACTGGGTGGCGGCTGCGGTGCTCTCTCGGCAGATATCTCGATGTCGAGATAACTCTAGTACACGAGCGCCGGATGGTCATGCCCCGGCGCCCCCTGTCCGGCCATGCGCGGCCTTTTCCCGGGTATCCGCACGAGGAGTCCACGCACCACACCCACGCACGACGGAGAGGGGACAGGCATGCCGCTCACGTTCCGCAAGAGTTTCCGGATCCTTCCGGGAGTGCGGCTGAACATCAACAAGCGCTCCTGGTCCATCACCACCGGCGGGAAGAACGGCCCGCGCCACACCCACAGCAGCACAGGGCGCCGGACGACGTCGATGGACCTGCCCGGGCCCTTCGGATGGCGGCGCACCACGCGCGAGCGCCGACACTGAGGCCGGCGGGCGGGCTTGACGTCCCGTCACCCGTTCGGACCCCCCGTTCGGGTGTCATCTCATATCTGAGATAACCTCAACCGCATGGCAGACGACTACCTCGTACGCATCGGCAAGCTCATCCGTGACGCCCGGCAGCACCGTGGCTGGACTCAGTCGCAGCTGGCCGAGGCGCTCGGCACCAGCCAGAGCGCCGTCAACCGGATCGAGCGCGGCAACCAGAACATCAGCCTTGAGATGATCGCGCGCATCGGGGAGGCCCTCGACAGCGAGATCGTGTCGCTCGGTTACGCCGGTCCGATGCATCTGCGGGTGGTCGGCGGGCGGCGGCTGTCCGGCGCCATCGACGTCAAGACGAGCAAGAACGCGTGCGTGGCGCTGCTGTGCGCCTCTCTGCTCAACGAGGGGCGCACGGTGCTGCGCCGCGTCGCCCGCATCGAGGAGGTGTACCGCCTCCTCGAGGTGCTGGGCTCCATCGGAGTGCGCACCCGCTGGATCAACGACGGCGTCGACCTGGAGATCGTGCCCTCGGCCGAGCTGGACCTGGCGTCGATCGACGCCACCGCCGCCCGCCGCACCCGCTCCATCATCATGTTCCTCGGCCCGCTGCTGCACCGCGTCGACTCGTTCAAGCTGCCGTACGCCGGCGGCTGCGACCTCGGCACCCGCACGGTCGAGCCGCACATGATCGCGCTGCGCCGCTTCGGCCTGGACATCGCCGCCACCGAGGGCCAGTACCACGCCCGGGTGGACCGCGCGGTCAGCCCGGACCGCCCGATCGTGCTGACCGAACGCGGCGACACGGTCACCGAGAACGCCCTGCTCGCGGCCGCCCGGCACGACGGCATCACCGTCATCCGCAACGCCTCGTCCAACTACATGGTCCAGGACCTGTGCTTCTTCCTGGAGGCCCTCGGCGTCAAGGTCGACGGCATCGGCACCACCACGCTCACCGTGCACGGCGTGCCCACCATCGACGTGGACGTGGACTACTCCCCTTCCGAGGACCCGGTCGAGGCGATGAGCCTGGTCGCGGCCGCCGTCGTCACCGAGTCGGAGCTGACGGTGCGCCGGGTGCCGATCGAGTTCCTGGAGATCGAGCTCGCGGTCCTGGAGGAGATGGGCCTCGACCACGACCGCACGCCCGAGTACTTCGCCGACAACGGCCGCACCCGGCTGGTGGACCTGACCGTCCGGCCCTCCAAGCTGGAGGCGCCGATCGACAAGATCCACCCCATGCCGTTCCCGGGCCTGAACATCGACAACGTCCCGTTCTTCGCGGCCATCGCGGCGGTCGCCCAGGGCCAGACCCTCATCCACGACTGGGTCTACGACAACCGCGCCATCTACCTGACCGACCTGAACCGCCTCGGCGGCCGGCTCCAGCTCCTGGACCCCCACCGCGTCCTGGTGGAGGGCCCGACCCGCTGGCGCGCCGCCGAGATGATGTGCCCGCCGGCCCTGCGCCCCGCGGTGGTCGTCCTGCTGGCGATGATGGCGGCCGAGGGCACGTCGGTGCTGCGCAACGTATATGTCATCAACCGGGGTTACGAGGACCTGGCGGAACGGCTGAACTCGGTGGGGGCGCAGATCGAGACGTTCCGGGACATCTGACCCTTCAGCGCGTGAGGTGTGCACCCCCCGAAAAGGGATAGTCCGACACCGTGGACGCGTCTTTGGTGACCTTCGGGCACAGCACCGCCGGGCGGGAGCGGATCGCCGAGCTGTTGCGGGCGGCCGGTGTCACGGCCGTCGTGGACGTGCGGACCGCTCCCGGCAGCCGTCGTGACCCCGATCTGCTGCGGGAGCGGCTCGCCGGGTGGCTGCCGGACGCCGGCCTCTCCTACCGGTGGGAACCCGACCTCGGGGGCTTCCGTCCCCTGCCCGCCGACAGTCCGGACGTCGTGTGGCGCAACGAGTCCTTCCGCGGGTACGCGGCGCACACCCGCTCCCCCGAGTTCGTCACCGCGATGGACCGGTTGCTGGACGAGGCATCGGACGTGCGCACCGCCGTGATGTGCAGCGAGGCGGTCTGGTGGCGCTGCCACCGCCGGCTGATCGCCGACTTCGCGGTCCTCGCCCGCGGTGTGCCCGCCCTGCACCTCATGCACGACGGCCGTCTGAGCGCCCATACGCCGACACCGGGAGCCCGTCTGCGCGACGACGGGCTCCTCGTGTACGACGCCCCCACCGAGCCGGGGCCGGGATGAGCGGTCAGTACAGCTTGTTCACCGCCGTGACGGTCGTGGCCTTGAAGTCGGCCACCTGGGCGTGCTGGAAGGTGCCCATCTGACCCCACCGGACGATCGTGACGGTCGCGCCGTCGCGGCCGACCGAGAAGAGGTTGATGTCGGAGGAGCCCCAGGCGGAGGCGGTGTGGATGCCGTAGACGTCGGCGCCCTCCTCGACGTTCAGCTTGCCGTAGTACTTCTGCGTCGCGGTGATGTCGGGGTCCTGCTGCATCAGCTTCTTCGCGCAGCCGGCCAGGTCCTTGCGCAGCAGCGCCGCGAAGTCCTTCGCCCACTGCTCGCTGCGCCCCTCGACCGTGAGCTGCTGGGCGTTGGTGTCGAACTCCGTCCAGTACTCCCGGTGCGTGGTGATGGACGGCAGCGCGTCGCCCACGCACATCGGCAGCGGGTCGGGCTGGCCGGCCGTGACCGCTCCGGCGTACCAGGGCGAGGACGCGTGCGGCGGCAGCTCGGACGGCTCCAGGAACCGGGGTGTGCCGGAGTCCGGCGTGGTGGCGGCGACGGCCGGGACGGCGGCCACGGCGACACCGGCGACGGCCGCCAGCGCGGCCAGGGTGGTACGGATGCCTCGGGCACGGTTCTGCATGGTCTCCCCCATTGTTTCCCCGGTCTCCCCCGGGTCGTGTGCGCGGGCTTGTGCCCTTGCCCCCTGTACGACCCGCCACCGGCCGCATTCGTTGCCCTGCGGACCTGCTACGGATCCGTCCCGAATGTCACCGCTCTGCTACCGCGGATCGAGCCCCTCACCGAGGGCGGCGACGGCGGCCGGGCCGTGGCCGGCGGCGAGGAGAGGTTGACGGATGTCGTGCTCCAGGTCGGGCACGTAGCCGATCAGGACGTCGGCGGGGCCCTGGACACGGACCTCGCCGAGGACGGCGGGGAGGACGAGGGTGCGGGCGCGGTCCAGGAGGCCGGTCCAGGAGCCGGCGGTGACGGTGACCGGGGCGCCCGCGTTGGTGAGGATCCGCACGGTGGTGAAGCGGTACGACAGGGGCGTCGCCGTACCGGCGGACCAGCGTTCGAGGGCGAAGTGCGGGCCGGCGCAGAGCACGGTGCGCACGACGCCGTCCGCGGCGGGGACGCTCAGGCCGGGGTGGAACTCGGGCCGGGGGCCGGGGCGCCACTCGTCGAGGAGGCGGTCGAGGTTGGCGTGCCACTCGTGGTCGGGGACGGGCGAGCCGTCCTCCATGCGGTGGCGCATGGCGTGCTGCTGGATGTCGGACGTCTGCTCGATCTCGTGGACGAGGGTGTCCGGACCGAAGCTGTGCAGGGTGCCGCCGGGGACGTAGACGGTCTGCCCCGCGCGGACCGGCAGGCGGCGCAGGACCGCGTCGAAGTCCTGGGCCAGCAGCGCCCGGCGCAGGGTGTCGCGGTCCACGCCGGGGCGTACGCCGACCAGGGCGGTCGCTCCCGGGGCGGCGTCCAGGACGTGCCAGGCCTCCGTCTTGCCGTTGGGTTCGCCCTCCAGGCGCCGGGCGGTGGCGTCGTCGGCGTGCAGATGCACCGGGAGGGCTCCGCGGCCGTCGATGAACTTGGTGAGCAGCGGGAAACGGGGGCCGGGCGGGAGCCGGGGGCCGAGCAGTTCCTCCGGGTGCTCGGCCGTGATCTGCCGCAGGGTGCGCCCGGCGAGGGGGCCGTCCAGGACGGTCGAGGCATCGCCCTCGACGTCGCTGACCTCCCAGGTCTCGGCGACCGGCCCGTCGGGCAGGCCGGTGCGGCCCAGCCGCTCGGCGATGGCCCGGCCACCGAAGACGTGCTGCTTGACGGGGCTGGTGAGCCGCAGCGGATGCCAGTCCACGTCCCTCCTCGAACGGGTCGGTGCCGGTGTCCGGCCGGGGTACCCCCGGGGCGTCGGGCGCATGCGTGCGGCAAGGGGCGGATGACCGAGGGGCCGCGGGCCGCGGATGCCGTCGCCTCGCGCCCGGCGCGCGCCGGGCCGGGCCCGGCGAGATCGGAAGGGCGTGGTGTGGGGAAAGAGTG